>NZ_JBIUVO010000055.1:0-35477 GCF_044742995.1 Pseudomonas sp. NPDC087803 | reverse complement strand
GCCCTTTGCGCACGTCGATCTCCACGTTCGGATCGGTGTACGGGCCCGAGGTGTCGTAGACGGTGACCGGCGCGTTGATTTCGCCGCCGAAGTCGGTCGGGGTCACATCGAGGGTGATTTCGCGCATCGGCACGCGGATATCCGGGCGCGAGCCCTGAACGTAGACTTTTTGCGAACGGGTGAACGGCTTGACCGATTGCTCGTCGACCTTGGCCGAGTCACTCAGGTTGATCGCGTTTTTTGCTTTTGTCGTCATCACGGGCTCTCCAGACAGCATCCAGGCAGTGGATTGTCGGAGCAGAACCTGAAAGGCACGGACGCACCAGGACTGGTGCTGTGCATCGTCGTCGAGCGTTCGATTGTCGAACAATTTCCCGGACGAAGCACAAGAGGACTCGCCGGGTGACGAGAAATCTTGTTCCCTACGCAGGCGCTAACCTGATCAGGTTCAACGGGATCCGAAATTATTCGATCTCAGCCTCATAGCAAGGCACCCCGACAAGAACCCGGCCAGTCTAGACACAACCGGCAAAGAACGCCAACACCGCAGCAAACACCGTGATGAATGGCGTAATTAGCGGGACTTGCAGGATTGTTGCCGCACGTTTGCACATCTACACTCGCTGTGCCTCGCGCGCCTTGACGCTGCGGGGGCCGCGCCGTAGCCTTGGCGCGCACATTATTTCCATAATATTTTTGCTAGGGATCGCCTCATGCTGCGCAAACTTTCACTGGCTCTTGCCGTGTCTTGTGCGTCCAACGCAATGGCCTGGGCAGCAGAAGCGCCCTTGTCGACCAAAACCGATCTGGTCAGCGTCTATCAGGAAGCGGTCGACAACAACGCCGATCTGGCCGCCGCCCGCGCCCAGTACGGCGCTCAGAAAGAAGTGGTGCCCCAGGCCCGTGCCGGCCTGCTGCCGAATCTCTCCGGCGGTGCCGAAGTGGCGGATGTGCGCACCTCGATCGACCAGCCTTCGGCGATCGCCAACCGCAGCGCGCATTCTTATCAGGCGACCCTGGCCCAGCCATTGTTCCGCGCCGACCGCTGGTTCCAGTACCAGGCAGCCAAGGACGTCAACGAGCAGGCCGCATTGCAACTCTCGGCCACCGAACAGAACCTGATCCTGCAATCGGCCGAAAGCTATTTCAACGTGCTGCGCAGTCAGGACAACCTGGCCTCGACCAAAGCTGAAGAAGCCGCGTTCAAGCGTCAGCTCGACCAGTCCAACGAGCGCTTCGATGTCGGCCTGTCGGACAAGACCGACGTCCTGCAATCGCAGGCCAGCTACGACACCGCGCGCGCCAACCGGATCGTTGCCCAGCGTCAGGTCGACGATGCCTTCGAAGCGCTGATCACTCTGACCAACCGTCAGTACAACTCGATTCAGGGCATCGTCCACACGCTGCCAATCCTGCCGCCGATGCCAAATGACGCCAAGGCCTGGGTCGACACCGCGGGCAAACAGAACCTCAATCTGCTGGCGAGCAACTTCGCGGTCAGCTCCGCCGAACAGACCCTCAAGCAGCGCAAGGCCGGTCACCTGCCAACCCTCGATGCCGTGGCCAAGTACGAAAAGGGTGACAACGACGCCCTCGGCTTCGCCAACCCGAACGCCTTCGGCACCCCGTACAGTGGCAACGTCGAGCAAAGCACCCTGGCCCTGCAACTGAACATCCCGATCTACAGCGGCGGGCTGACCAGCTCGCAAGTGCGCCAGTCCTATGCGCAACTGGATCAGAGCGAGCAACAGCGCGAATCCCTGCGCCGGCAAGTGGTGGAAAACACCCGCAACCTGCACCGCGCGGTGAACACCGATGTCGAGCAGGTGCAGGCGCGTCGCCAGTCGATCATCTCCAACCAGAGTGCGGTGGAAGCCACGGAAATCGGTTATCAGGTCGGTACGCGCAACATCGTCGACGTGCTCGACGCCCAGCGTCAGCTGTACACCTCGGTGCGCAACTACAACAACACCCGCTACGACTACATCCTCGACAACCTGCGTTTGAAGCAGGCGGCGGGGACGTTGAATCCGGGTGACTTGCAGGACCTGGCGCGCTATCTGAAGGCCGACTACAACCCGGACAAGGACTTCCTCCCGCCGGACCTGGCCAAGGCAGCCGAAGCGCAGCTCAAGGCGCGGCCTTAAGCCTTAAAGCAAAAGATCGCAGCGTGCCGCAGCTCCTACAGGAAAATGCATTCCAATTGTAGGAGCTGCGGCACGCTGCGATCTTTTTGCTTTTGGGTGTGCTGACTTACTTGATCAACCTGTCCAACCCATCCAGCAACCGCTGCAACGCCCCCTGATTGCGGCGCATCACCGCCAGCCCGGCCTCGGCCATGCGTTGCGCATCGCGGGGCAATTCGAACAGGCGCTGCACTGCCACCGCCAGCCCTTCGGCATCATCCACTTCGGCCAACGCCCCGGCCTCGCGCAACTGGGCGGCGATGTCGAGGAAGTTGAACAGGTGCGGGCCGCTGATCACCGGTTTGGCCAGTGCCGCCGGTTCCAGCAGGTTATGCCCGCCATTCGGCACCAGGCTGCCACCGACGAAAGCGCTGTCAGCCAACGCATAGAGAAACAGCAACTCGCCCATGGTGTCGCCGAGCAGCACAGCAGTGTCCGCTTCGACATTGCCAGCACTCGAACGGCGCACCGTGGCAAAGCCTTCACGCTGGCACAGCTCGAATACCGAGTTGAAGCGCTCGGGATGGCGTGGCACCAGAATCAGCAAGGCATTCGGGTAGTTCGCCAGCAGCCGGCGATGGGCGCTGAGCACCACTTCGTCTTCGCCTTCGTGAGTGCTGGCGGCGATCCACACCGGGCGCTCCAGCGCTTTCCACTGACCGCGCAGTTCATTGGCGCGCTGCAGCAGTTGCGGATCGATCGTCAGGTCGAACTTGATCGAGCCAGTAACCTCGACCGTCTGCGGGCGCGCGCCGAGATCGCGGAAGCGCTGGGCTTCGGCCTCGGTCTGCACCGCGAAAAAACTCATCTCCGCGAGCATCGGCGCGGTCAGTTTGCTGAAACGGCCATAGCCTCGGGCCGAGCGCTCGGACAACCGACCATTGGCCAGCGCTACCGGAATCCCGCGTTTGGCGCACTGATGAATGTGGTTGGGCCACAGTTCGGTTTCCATGATCACCGCGAGTTTCGGCTGCGCCCGATCAAGAAAGCGCGCTGCTGCGCACGGCAAGTCGTACGGCAGATAGCAATGCTGGATGCGCGGTTCGCCGGCGAACAACGCCTGAATCCGTTCCGATCCGGTCGGGGTCATGCAGGTCACGGTGATCGGCAGCTGTGGATAGCGTTGCAGCAAGGCGCGGATCATCGGTGCCGCGGCGATGCTTTCGCCCACCGACACCGCGTGCACCCAGATCCCGCCGGGTTGCAGTGGTGGCATCCCGCAGGAGAAGCGCTCTCCAATCCGTTTGGCATACGCCGGGGCCTTGCGCGAGCGCAGCCACAGCCGAATCGCCACCAATGGCAGCCCCAGGTAAAACAGCGCGGTGTAGAGAGTTCTATTCATGGCGGCGGAGTTTATCGACTTTTGTCGCCGATCGCCCGCAAGTGCACGGCAAAACGCTCAGCCAGCCAGCGCGCCGCCGGGCCGAGGGGCTCATCCCGGCGCCAGACCAGTTCCACCACCAATGCCGGCGGGGTCCATTCACTGTCCAGTTCAACCATCAAACCCTGATACGCCGAATACTGCACCACATGCCGGGGCAGCCAGGCCCAACCGAGATCGCGCACCAGCCATTCGGCCATCACATAGAAACTGTCGGCGCGCCACACCTGCGGGCTGGCCGGTTCGTTGCCGGGATAGACGCTGGTCTGCGTCGACATCAGCAATTGCCGATGCTGCGCCAGTTGCTGGCAGGTGACGTAGGACTGCGTCGCCAGCGGATGGTTGATGCCGCAGACCGTGACCATTTCCACCCGGCCCAGCACCCGCCGTTCCAGCGCTTCGGGGATTTCGTCGTGATAGAACAGCAGGCCGAGATCGGCGCGGCGCTCGACCAGTTTGCGGGCGACTTCACCTTGGGCGGCGCTGGTCAGTTGCACTTCGAGGCTGGGAAATTGCTCGGCCAGCGCATCGAAGCTTTCCACCAGTGCCTGATACGGCATCGCTTCATCCTGCGCCACGCGCAACTGCGCTTCCTGGCCGCGCATCATCGCCATCGCCCGACCGTTCAGACGCGCGCACTGGCGCAACACTTCGCGTGCCTCTTCGAGCAGTGCTTCACCCGCTTCGGTGAGCCGGGGTTGGCGACCGCTGCTACGCTCGAACAGGCTGACACCCAAATCGTCTTCCAGCATGGCAATCGCACTGCTGATTGCCGACTGTGCCTTGCGTTGCTGACGCGCCACGGCAGAAAACGAGCGTTGTTCGGCGACGCTGACGAAGGCGCGCAGTTGTTCCAGATTCCACTGGGTATTCATGCTGCAACCCATCTTCAAAACAGATAGGTAATGACTTTACCCCATCTGACGAGCGACTAGAATGCCGCCTCAGCAAGCAATGTTTTACATGAGGATCTACACATGAACGCCTACGCCTTCCTGGCTATCGCCATCTGCGCCGAAGTGATCGCCACCGTTTCGATGAAAGCGGTCAAAGGCTTGAGCACCCCGCTGCCGCTGATTCTGGTGATCGTCGGCTACGGGATCGCCTTCTGGATGCTGACGCTGGTGGTGCGCACTGTGCCGGTGGGAGTCGCCTACGCCGTGTGGGCGGGCATGGGCATCGTCATGGTCAGCGTCGCGGCGCTGTTCATTTATGGGCAGAAGCTGGACGTGCCGGCAATGCTCGGGATGGCGTTGATTGTGCTCGGCGTGGTGGTCATCCAGTTGTTCTCGAAAACTGCCGGGCATTGATTTGACGTAACGCAAATCCCAGTGGGAGCGGGCTTGCTCGCGAATACGGTGTATCAGACAACATTTCTGTTAATTGACACAGCGCATTCGCGAGCAAGCCCGCTCCCACATTTGGTTTTGCATCTGCCCTGTTGATCATCGACAAATCCCGCGCTTTGCCGAGTCTGTATACTGCGCCCTCGTCTTGAACACTGAGGTCGTCGCATGCCATCCGTTATTTCCACCGACGTTCTGATTGTCGGCGCTGGTGTCGCCGGCCTCTGGCTGAATGCGCGTCTGCGCCGCCAGGGTTTTTCGACCGTGCTGGTGGAAAGCGCCAGCCTCGGCGGCGGGCAGAGTGTGAAGTCGCAGGGCATCATCCACGGCGGCGCCAAGTATGCGTTGCACGGCGCGCTGACCGGCGCCTCGGAAGCCATCGCCGACATGCCGCGCCGCTGGCGTGAAGCTCTGGCCGGCAATGGCGAGCTGGACCTGTCCGGCGTGCGTCTGCTGTCCGAAGCGCATTACCTGTGGTCGCCCGGCACCCTCGCCGGCAACCTCACCAGTTTCTTCGCCAGTAAAGCCGTGCGCGGCCGGGTCGATCAGGTCAAGGGCGAACAACTGCCGCCGGCCCTGCAAGATAAGCGCTTCAAGGGCAAGGTCTACCGCCTCGCCGAACTGGTGGTCGACGTGCCGAGCCTGATCCAGCGCCTGGCCGATCTGGCCGGTGACGGTCTGCTCGCCGGGCAAACCATCGAGCCGTTGCTCGAAGCCGGTGTGCTGGTCGGCCTGAAAGTCGACGGCCGCGAGATTCGTGCTCAGCGCATCGTCCTGAGTGCCGGTGCCGGCACTGCCCGGTTGCTGGAAGACCTGGGCCTGACCCATCCGCAGATGCAACGCCGGCCGCTGCACATGATCATCGCCAAAGGCCCAAGCCTGAAGCCGCTGTACGCCCACTGCCTGGGCGCCGGCACCAAGCCGCGCATCACCGTCACCACCCACCCGGCCGCTGATGGCAACTGGGTCTGGTACCTGGGCGGCGACATTGCCGAAAGCGATGGCGTGGCCCGCGAGCCGGCAGACCAGATCGCCACCGCGCAGAAAGAGCTCGGCCAGTTGTTGCCATGGATCGACTTGAGCCAGGTGCAATGGGCGACCTTGCGCGTGGATCGCGCCGAGCCGCTTCAAACCGGTCTGAGCCGTCCGGACAACGCCTTCCTCGCCGAGCAGGGTCGTCTGCTGGTGGGCTGGCCGACCAAACTGGCGCTGGCACCGGACTTCGCCGACCGCGTTATTGCCTCGCTGCAGCGCGACGGCATCCAGCCGCAACCGACCGAGCCGTTGCCGGCATTGCCAAAACCACCGATGGGCGTACCGGCCTGGGAGCAATTGTTGCCATGAGCGTCCCTACCCTGCACGAACTGCATCGCCCCTTGGGCAGCACCGGCCTGATGGTTTCACCGCTGGGCCTGGGCACAGTCAAACTCGGCCGCGACCAAGGGGTGAAATACCCCAACGGCTTCCAGATTCCCGACGATGACGCCGCACGCCTGCTGCTCAATCAGGCCAAAGGGCTGGGCATCAACCTGATCGACACCGCACCGGCCTATGGCCGTAGCGAAGAACGCCTCGGCCCGCTGTTGCGTGGCCAGCGGCAGGACTGGGTGATTGTCAGCAAGGTCGGCGAAGAGTTTGCCGACGGTCTGTCGCGCCATGACTTCAGCGCGGCGCATACGCGGATGTCGGTCGAGCGCAGCCTGCAACGTCTTGAAACCGATTTTATCGACCTGGTGCTGGTGCACTCCGACGGCAACGACCTGGCGATCCTTGAGCACGAAGAGGTCTACGCCACCCTCGCGGCGCTGAAGGCCGAGGGCAAGATTCGCGGCTTCGGCTTCTCCGGCAAAACCGTCGAGGGCGGCCTCAAGGCGCTGGAGCAAGGGGACTGCGCGATGGTCACCTACAATCTGAACGAACAGAACGAGAAGACAGTCATTGACTATGCTGCTGCCCACGGCAAAGCCATTCTGGTGAAAAAAGCCCTGGCCAGCGGTCATGTATGCCTGAGTCCGGGCGTCGACCCGGTGCGCGCCAGCTTCGAGTTGTTGTTCCAGCAGCCCGGCGTGGCCAGTGCTATTGTCGGAACGATCAATCCGCTGCACCTCGCCCATAACGTTGCGACCGTTGCCCAGGTCCTCCGTGGTCACTGACGCCGCCTCGCGGCCTTAAGCAGGAGCCGACATGCCGCGCACGCTCATCAGAAAGAACCCGAGCAACTTCAAGACGCTGCCGCTGTTCGTCGAGGCCACGCCCGAAGGCCTGACGTATCAGAGCGTCGGCATGCCACTGAATTTCGCCCAGACCCTGCAGCGGCGCAAACCGGTGAGCGTGGCGGATGCCGAGCGCTTCGCGGTGGAACTGGCCAACCTCGGGGTCTCGGTGCGCCTGACCCTGCATTGGCAGAATCGCGATTACTGGGTGCTGGTACGCCAGCGCCGGCAGGATCGTGGAGACGTCGTACTCAAGCTGATTTCCGGTTACGTACCTGCTCAAGAACTGAACATCCCGTTGCACACGGCGATTCAGGAAATCGCCGAAGAGTGTCTGCTGGAAACCCCCGAAGGCTGGCTCGGCGGACGCTTCAACGACACCTGGCTACCGGCGCCCTACTCGTCCGCCCTGCATTATCGCGAGGCCCTGCCGTTTCGCCTGACGCCGCAGTCCGGTTCGGCGCGGCCGGTGCGCTGCGCCAATCTGCAATTGCTCGAACGACCACGGGCGTATGTGCATTTGCCGACGGCATCGCTGCAACTGATTTATGACTTGCGCCTGGATGTGCCCAAGGAAGCCAAATCCCTGAGTCTGTTTCATGTCGATGAACGGCTGGAGGGTGATCAACTGGTGGCACGGCTGGACCGCAAGCGCCCCGATCTGTATTTGATGCCGCTGCAGGACGGCGAACCGCTGGCCGAGCTGTATACCTTGAAGAAAGGTCAGCTGTCGCCGGCAGGCACGCGCGGTCTGTATCTGGCCGAAAGCTTCGCCAGACAGGATGGCTGGCTGGTGCGGGACGAGCGGATTCGCTGGAAGGACTGGTTGCGCCAACAAGGCCTGACGCCCCCGGAGAAACCTACAGGGCTGGCGCGCTTGCGCGGCAAGGCCAGGCAATTGCTGAAGAAAATCGTACCGCGCAAGAAAGTCAGTTCCTGAAAAGCAAAAGATCGCAGCCTCCGGCAGCTCCTACATTGGAATGCATTTCCCTGTAGGAGCTGCCGGAGGTTCGGGCCGCGTGCGGACGATCTTTTGGCTTTATTGACCGCGGATTTTTTCCACGATCGCGGTGGTCGAGCTGTTTTCCACCAGACCCAGCACTTTCACCGTCCCACCGTAAGCCTTGACGATGTCGGCGCCGACCACCTGGTCGATACCGTAATCACCGCCCTTGACCAGCACATCCGGCTTGACCTCGCGCAGCAGGTTTTCCGGGGTGCCTTCCGGGAAGCTGATCACCCAGTCCACCGCACCGAGGCCGGCGAGTACCGCCATGCGTCGGTCGACGCTGTTGATCGGACGTCCCGGCCCTTTCAGGCGGCTGACCGAGGCGTCATCGTTGATCGCCACGATCAGACGGTCGCCCTGGGCGCGCGCCTGCTCGAGGTAGGTCACGTGCCCGGCATGCAGAATGTCGAAGCAGCCATTGGTGAAGACGATGCGCTCGTTATGCGCACGGGCATCGGCCACTGCCAGCACCAGTTGCTCCAGACCCAGCACACCACGCTCCGAACCTTCCTCACGCTGGATCGCGCGGCGCAGCTCCGGGGCGCTGATCGCCGCGGTACCGAGCTTGCCGACCACGATGCCGGCCGCCAGGTTGGCCAGCGCCACCGCGTGCGGCAGTTCTTCACCGGCAGCAATCGCCGCCGCCAGGGTGGAAATCACCGTGTCGCCGGCACCGGTCACGTCGAACACTTCGCGGGCACGGGCCGGCAGGTGCAGCGCCGGATGCTCCGGGCGCAGCAGGGTCATGCCGTGCTCACCACGGGTGACCAGCAGCGCGCCGAGCTCGAGATCGTGCATCAGTGTCGCGCCCTTGCTCACCAGCTCGTGCTCATCGGCGCAACCGCCGACGATGGCTTCGAATTCGCTGAGGTTCGGCGTGATCAGACTGGCGCCACGGTAGATCGAAAAATCCTTGCCCTTGGGATCGGCCAGCACCGGAATGCCTTTGGCCCGGGCCGCCTGAATCAAGGCCTGATGGTTTTTCAACGCGCCTTTGCCGTAGTCCGACAGCACCAGCACCTTGATGCCTTCGAGCAGATCGTCGACCTGCGAGGCCAGGGCCAGCGAATCGGTGGCAAACGGTTCTTCGAAGTCGATACGCAGCAATTGCTGGTGCCGGCTCATGACCCGCAGCTTGACGATGGTCGGCTGATGCGCAATGCGCTGGAACAGTGCACGCACGCCCGCACCCTTGAGACTGTTGCTCAGGCTATCGGCGGCTTCGTCGTCACCGGTCACACCGACCAGCGACGCCGGCGCACCCAGCGCGGCAATGTTCAAGGCAACGTTGGCAGCACCGCCCGGGCGGTCTTCGATTTGCTCGACTTTTACGACCGGAACCGGTGCCTCAGGGGAAATCCGTGAGGTTCCACCATGCCAGTAACGGTCGAGCATGACATCGCCGACCACCAAGACTGGGGCTTGATCGAATCGCGGCATGGACAACTTCATGGAGCAACCCACATACAAAATGAACAGGGGCGCGATATTAACACAGGGTTGGCGCAGGCTTGAGTGCCGCCTGCAACAGGATGAAACAGTGAGTTTTTTTGCTCACTTTTTGAGCACCAGCGCCGCCAACTGTCCACAGGCTTGCGGTAACTCCAGGTCTTCGGTGTCGATCTGCCACTCGGCCGTCAACGGCGGCTCGCAAGGACGCAGGTGCAGTTCGAGGGCATTGGCCAGGGTCGGCTTGCCGGCGCCGGAAAATCCGGTCAGCCACAGACAGCGCGGGTGTTGCGCCTTGAGCGCGGCCCGGGCCTGATGCGACAGCGCCAGGCCAAAAGGGCGAATCGCGAGCGTTGCAAACGGCAGTGACCGGGACTCATTCATAACCAAGCAACTCGTAATCACGCCGATAGACCCGACGCACCAGACGCCGGGTGCGCACCGAACAAAACTCCCGTGCCGGCAGCGTTTGCCGTTCCCGCGAGCCGTTGACGTGAGGCAATTGACGGGTGAGCCGCAACTGCTCGCAGACCAGAGTAAAGTCCCGCGCCAGGTGCTCCTGATAGCCGACGAAGTCCAGCGCCAGATGCCCCAGCGAGTCCGTCAGAAAGTCAGTCTGCGCCGCGAAGTGCAGTTGCCGGGCAATCGTTTCCGGATGCAGCCAGCGCGCGACAAAATCGTCGAAGTCGCGGTACTGCCTGACCAGTTGCTGGGCGGCGTGATCACGCTCGCTCAACGCATTGCCGCGCAGGAAGGCGTAGGCCGAATAGGCGCGCTCCAGCGGATCACGCACGAAAGCGAACTTGAACGTGTTCGCGAATTGCTCGGGGAATTGCTCTTCGTACCAGTACAACGGCAAATGCCCGGGGCGCCAGCCGTCGAACAGCGCCGTGCAAACGCTGCTGCCCGCGCATTTGGGGACGTGGATGAACAGACAGGAACGCTGCTGGAAGGCATGGGGAAATGTCAGGTTGGCCGACATTGATTTGTTCACCACCTGCCGATCGACCACCGACAGTCGCCCGAGCAGAAAGGCCCGCTGCGGCTTGGGCAGCAGTTTCCAGAGATAGCGTTGCAACATGAGAGTACCCGCGCGACGGGGATGACCCCCTCGATGAATGTCAGAGTTCGTTGAGGAACCTTAACAAGCGCGGTGTCCGGTTTTATTCCGGTTTGGTCAAGAAGGGTAAAGGTCTGGATACAAACGACTGTGGGAGCGAGCCTGCTCGCGATAGCGGGTGAACATTCGACACGGACGTCGTCTGTTGCAGCGCTTTCGCGAGCAGGCTCGCTCCCACAGGGCAGGGCCTGGAATCAGGCGATGTTTTCGGCCGGGGCATCGAGGCCCATGGCGTTGAGGCGCGCGTAGTAGCCGTTTTGCGCCAGCAACTGGTCGTGAGTGCCGCGCTCGACGATGCGGCCCTGATCCATGACCAGAATCAGGTCGGCCTTCTCGATGGTCGACAGGCGGTGCGCAATCACCAGCGTGGTGCGGCCCTTCATTACCTGATCCAGTGCCGCCTGAATGTGCCGCTCTGATTCCGTGTCGAGTGCCGAGGTGGCCTCGTCGAGGATCAGCAGCGGCGCATTCTTCAGCAGTGCACGGGCAATCGCCAGACGCTGGCGCTGGCCACCGGACAGCAAGACGCCGTTCTCGCCGACCTGGGTGTCCAGGCCTTGCGGCAGCTGCGAAATGAAGTCCATCGCGTAGGCATCACGTGCGGCTTTCTCGATGTCTTCGCGCGGCGCACCAGCCAGATCACCATAAGCGATATTGTTGGCCACGGTGTCGCTGAACAGGGTGACGTGCTGGGTCACCTGAGCGATATGACGACGCAGATTGAGCAGTTTGTACTGTTCGACTTCTACGTCGTCGATGAGGATTTCGCCCTTGTCGTGGTGATAGAAGCGCGGAATCAGGTTGGCCAGCGTCGACTTGCCGCTGCCCGAACGCCCGACCAGTGCCACCATCTGCCCCGGCTGGACCGAGAAGCTGATGTCGTCCAGCACCTGACGTTCGGTGCCCGGGTAGGTGAAGCTCAGGTTGCGCACGTCCAGACGACCGCTCACCGAATCGCGCTCGACCGTACCGGTATCGACTTCCGGCTCGACGTCCAGCTGTTCGAAGATGCTTTCGGCACCGGCCACGCCTTTCTGGATGGTCGAGCTGACTTCGGACAATTGACGGATCGGCTTGGGCAGCAGGCCCGCCAGGGTGATGTAGGCCACCATGTCACCGGCCGAGGCGTCGCCGCGCAGGAACAGCACCAGGAACATCAGCACCGCCATGGCGGTGTAGATCACCAGTTGCAGCATCGGCGTATAGATCGCACCGGTGCGAGTCATGCGCAGTTGCTTGTCGGTATTGCTCTGGCTGGCGTTGAGGAAGCGCTGCTCTTCGTAGGCCTCGCCACCGAAGCTGCGGACCACGCGATAGCCCTGGATGGTTTCCGAGGCGACGTGGGTCACGTCACCCATGGCCAGTTGGATCTTCTTGCTCTGCTTGCGGAATTTCTTGCTCGCGGTACGCACCATCACGGCGATCAGCGGCAGGATCGCGACCATTACCAGGGTCAGCTTCCAGTTCATGAACAGCAGCGAGGCGAACAGGAAGATCACCGTCATGCCTTCACGGATTACGACCTTGATCGCATCTGTTGCCGCCCCCGTGACCATGGTCACGTTGAAGGTGATACGCGAAATCAGATGACCGGAGTTATGCTTGTCGAAATAGCGGTTAGGCAGCACCAGCAGGTTGTTGAACAACTGCACGCGCAAGTCATGCACCAGGCCCAGGGAAACCTTGGCCAGAAAGTAGTTGCCCAGATAGGAACCCAGCCCCTGCCATGCGGCGATCAGGATGATCAGCAGCGGTACGGCCTGCAGCAGTTGCAGGTCACGCAGGTACGGCACGGAAGGGAACAGCACCGCTTCAGGGTTGGACAGGCCATCGACAAAGTACTTGAGGATGTAGCCAAGCATTGGCTGCGTCGAGGCGAAAATCAGGAAGCCGACGATGCTGATCAGGAACAGACTGATGTACGGCCGGACGTAGCCGAGCAGGCGGAAGTAGATTTTCAAGCTCGAAGGGCTTGCGGCGGGACTGGAGTCGGTCATATCACGCGAAAGTCGATAAAAAGGACGCTGACTTTAGCACAGCTTCTTCAGGGTTCTGGCAATCGGCGAAAGGCTGTTATTGTTATGCACCTTTTCTGCACCAAATAGCCATCATCCGAATGGTCGATCAACTTCAGGAATGAATCTCACAGCATGCAACTTCGCGGCTTCAGCAGTACGTCCAGTCGGATTTTCGATTTCATCAGCCTGTGGATACTTCCCACCGGCTATTTCCTGCTCCTGTGCGCGCTGTTCTTTTTGCCGGGCCGAAGCCTGCATCACAAGCTGTTCTACGGACTGTTCAGCATTCCGACACTGATCGCCCTGTGCCTGCGCCCGCGCGAGCTCAAGGAGCTGCTGCGCGAGCCGGTGTTCATCGCGGTCCTGCTGTTCGCCGCCTGGGCGTTGCTCAGCCTCGCCTGGGGACCTGGGGCCGAGTCTTTCGGCAGCATGTTCAAGCCGCCACTGCACACCTTGCTGCTGTTTGCCGGCTGCTACCTGCTGGTGCGCTACCGCAGCGACATCCTGCAACCCTTGCTGTTCGGCGCGGCGCTGGTGGCCCTGATCGCCACCGCGGTTTTCCTGATGATGTTCGCCCGGGTCTATGAGCCGGGGATGCGCCTGATCGGCGGCGGTGCCTTCGACAATCCCTTGCTCAGCTCGCACCTGTTCGGCTTCTTCAGTGCCTATTGGCTGAGTGTGACCATGACCTGCAAACGCCGCCAGATGATGTGGCTCAGCGTACCAGCGATGGCAATCATGTTCATGGCCGTGATCGGCACCGGGTCCCGGACGCCGCTGGTGGCATTGACCATGGCTGCGCTGTGGCTGTGCTTCATCTGCTGGAACCGACGCTCGGTGGGATTGCTGATCGCGCTGGCCCTGAGCGGCGTGGCGGTCGTCACGATTTTCTCGCAGATGATCATTGAACGTGGCGACTCCTACCGGCTGGAAATCTGGCAGAAAGTGCTGCACATGATTGCCGATCATCCATGGATCGGTCATGGCTACAGCGCCAGCCTTGCCGTAGACCCCGGTAATGGCATCAGTTTTCAGGAACCGCACAGCTTCATCCTGGGTGTGCTGTATTACGTCGGCATCATCGGCTTGCTGCCATGGCTGTTTTTCCTTGGCTGGGCCCTGCTGAGCAGCTGGCGCCAGCGCGTGCAGCCACTACTGATCATTGCCTCGACCTGGCTGATTTTCGGTATCGGCGCAGGCCTGACCGAAGGCGGCGGGATCATTTCAAGGCCCAAGGAGCACTGGTTCCTGCTGTGGATCCCGCTGGCACTGATTGCGGCGCTGAGCATTAATCAACGCGCGCGACGCCTGCTGACCCAGCCGGTGCAAAAGCTGAGCGCTGCCGACCTCGAGCAAATGAGCAGCGCCGCACAGGTCATCGAGGAGGACGGCCTGGGCCCGAAGGTCCTGCGTCTGACCGATGGCAGCTTCCTCAAACTGTTCCGCCGTCGCCGCTGGTACACCTCCGGCAGTTTCAACCCCTACTCCGAACGTTTCGCGGTCAACAGTGAACAACTGCGCCAGATGGGCATTCCCACCCCGCAAGTGTTGAACCTGTACCGTCTCGACGATGGCAGCAGTGCTGTGCATTACGCACCGTTGCCGGGCCACACCCTGCGCCAGGTGCTGCAGAGCATCACGGCGCCAGCGGTGCGCCAGGCGCTGGTGGAGCGCTTCGGCAAATTCATGGCGCAACTGCACGAGAAAGGCGTTTATTTCCGCTCGCTGCACCTGGGCAACGTGCTGGTACTGGAAGATGGCGAGTTCGGTCTGATTGATCTGGCCGACCTGCGCATCTACCCTACGCCGCTCAGTCTGTCACTGCGCCAGCGTAATTTGCGCCATATGCAACGATACACAGTGGACAAACGCTGGTTGTTCGAGGACCACCTCGATGCGTTGCTCCAGGGATACGCCGTGACGGCGTCTAAATCTGCGGTTGAAAACCTGCACAGGCAAGTGCTGGCCGGCAACGCCCCGGCCCGAGTTCAGTGATGATCGAAACTAATCCTATATTGGCGCTGGCCGCCTATCTGCTGGCCATCGTCACCTCCGCCCTGTTGTTGCGTGCGGTGCCGAAAATCGCTCGACACCTGCAGCATTCCGGCGAAAGCCGTTATGCCAGCATTGATGGCCTGCGCGGCTATCTGGCGTTTGGCGTCTTCGTCCACCACTCGATCATCACCTGGATCTTCTTGCGCACCGGAGTGATCGACTTCCCGCCGAGCAACTTCTATTCGATGCTCGGCCAGGGCAGCGTCGCGCTGTTCTTCATGATCACCGGGTTTCTGTTCTGGAGTCGCCTGCTCGCGCAGGGACGCAACCATGACTGGCTGGCGTTCGGTGTCTCACGGGTATTTCGCCTGTATCCGCTGTACCTGCCGCTGATGCTGCTGGTGTTCGCTTCGGTCTTTCACTTGCAGAACTGGCAATTGAAAGAGCCTGGCCTGGAGCTGTTCAAGCAGGTCCTCGCCTGGCTGACGTTCGACCGCCCGGACATCAATCAGTACCGCCACTCCGGCATGCTGATATCCAATGTCACATGGACCCTGGCCTATGAAGTGTTCTTCTACCTGGCACTGCCATTGGCCGCACTGGTGTTCATCTACCGTGGCAGCTGGTTGCAAGTGGTGCTGTGCCTGATCGGCATCTACGCGCTGTACCAGGTCATCGGTTGGGAGCATTCGCTGAAGAAGCACTTTCTGGCGAGCTTCCTCGGCGGCATTGCCGCGGCCTACTGGATTCGTCGGCCGGCGCTCGTGGCATGGAGCCAGTCACGCCTGGCGAGCATCATCGCCGTGCTCGCCCTGGTGATCGCCTTCACCGCGTTCAATCGGGCGTTCAAGACCGCTCCGCTGTTTTTACTGACGCTGTTTTTCGTGATCGTGGCGTCCGGCAACAATCTGTTCGGCGCGCTGAAGCCGCGCAGCATTCGCTGGCTCGGCGAGATCAGCTACAGCACCTATCTGCTGCACGGTTTCGTGTTGTGGATGATGGTTCAGCGCCTGCCGCTGCTGCTCAATGTCGACGCGCGGGAAACCTCGGTGTACCTGCCATTGCTGGCAGTCTGCACGTGCTTGCTGATTCTGATCAGCAGCGTGACGTTTCTCTATATCGAGCAACCGGGCATGGCCGCCGGCAAGAAGGTATTGCAGTGGTTGCGCCAGCGCCAGAAAGGCGAAAAACGCCTGCCGGAGAAAGTCGCTCGCTAAGCGCGAGCGACCGCCGCTTCAGTCCTTTTCCAGCGGGGAAAAGAGCAAACGCCCCAATCCCCGCCAGGTCTTCTTGTTCCACGCCTTGAACGGAATCTGCGCCAGCAGCTCGCGCGCCAGCTTGCGATCGCGATTGGCGGTCTTGAGGAACATCGAATTGAGCGACTTGTAGCGGACTTCGTCGTACAGCGGATGATCGCTGAACAACGCGTAAGTGCGCAGGATGTTCTCGATCATGAAGCGATGGTTCTTGTACGAGTTGGTGGCGTGCTTGCGGTAGCGCGCCATCACCACGTTCAAACCGTCGATGAAATAGCCGGCGCGGGTGACCTTCAGCTCGATGTACAGGTCTTCAAGACGGATGGTCGGATCGAAGCCCCCCACCTTGTCCAGCGCTTCACGGCGAATCATCAGGGTCGGCGCCGGTGGATACGGCTTGCGCTCAAGGAACATGTCATCGAAATCCAGGCGTCGGAACGGCACGTCACGGCGCTGCCGCTTTTCTGGATAAAGGCTGCCGTCGGCGTGCATCAGCTCGATGTTGCCGGCACAGATCCCCACTTCAGGCTTGCCGTCCATGTACGCCACCTGGGTGGCGATGCGCTCCGGGTACATGATGTCGTCGGAGCCGAACGGCACGATCAGGCTGCCCTTCGCACGGGCGATGGCACCGTTGAGCGTGTTGGTCAGCCCCTGATTCTGTTGCACCCGAAAATCGAAGCCGTACTGCGCCTGCAACGCGCTGATGCGCTCGACGCTGTCATCCTTCGAGCCGTCATCGACCACCAGAAGTTCGATGTTCTTGTAGCTCTGGTTGAGAACGCTGAGGATGCTTTCCTCGATGTACGGGGCGTGGTTGTAGGAGGCGATGATCACCGTAACGAGCGGTTGTGCTGTGCTGATGGCGTTGACTTCGCTCACGGCTGTTGCTTCGCTCACGGCTGCTCCTTGCGGGCCTGCTCCAGGCCGGAATCGATCAGGTCCAGGTATTCCTGACGGAACACCTCGATGTCATGTTGCTCCTGCAAATAGCGGTAAGCCTGCTCTCCCTTGGCCTTGAGTTCGTCATCCGACAGCGCGAGGTAGTTATCCAGCGCGGCGACCAGACTCGGCACGTCCTTGGGCGTGATCGCCAGACCACCGGCACCTTCGATCAGCGGCAACATCGCCGGCACGTTCGAGGCAATCACCGGCAGGTGCCCGCTCATGCCTTCGAGCAACGCCAGGCCCAGACCTTCAGCCAGCGATGGCATGGTCCAGATGTCGAACGCGCGCACGTATTGCAGAGCGTTTTCCTTGAACCCCAGCAGATGCGCACGGCCACTCAGGCCCAGTTGCTCGATCTCGGCCGCCAGCGGCGCCTGCAAGCGGCCGGCACCGATGATCGCCAACTGCGTGTTCGGGTATTTGTCTTTCAGCGCGGCAAAGGCCTGCAGCAGATAGGTGTGGCCCTTGACCGACACCAGCCGCCCCAGCGCACCGATCAAACGCACATTCGGGTCGAGGCCCAGCAGCTCGCGAGCTTTTTCGCGGCTGTGTTGCAAGCCTTCGGCCTGCTCGATGTCGATGGCATTGGTGATGGCGTAGGTGTTCTGGTCGGTGAAGCCGCAATCGCAATCGAGCAGGTACTGTTTGACCGCCGGCGACACGCCGACGAAACGCCAGTGGCGGTCGATCAGACGCTGAGTCTGGCGGCGCCGGTAAAAGCGATCGTATTCACCGAAACCGTGGGAGATGCCAATGCACAGCGGCACCTTCAACCAGCGGTTGAGCGCGAGCATCATGTTCACCGGTTTGAAGCGGTTGCAGATCACCACGTCGAACTTTTCCCGGCGGCAGAACTTGTACAACTGCCACATCGCCCGCAGGCGCATGCCCTTGAGCGACTTGTCGGAAAACTCGAAGTACACCGAGTGATCGGCCCGGCTCACCGGCTCGCCCGGCCCCGGTTTGCCGCGAAGGAAAGCCGCGGTGATCTCATAGCGATCGCTCGGCAATGCCTTGACGATCTGCTCGGCAAGGTCGGCAAAGTCATGGGCTTTGACGTTGTAGTCGGGTTGCAGCTGCAACACCTTGGACCGTTGACTCATGACTCTCCCCGCTGGACGCCTGTCTCACCGTGCTGCAATAACCAGAGCAATTCCTGGCGCCTGACCGCTTTTCGAAAAAATTCGTTTTCGCCATACACCGACGACGCTCGCCCGGCCAGCACACGCTGGATAACCCGGCGCAGGCGACGTTTGAACGGCGCCGGCGGCTGCAGGTCATGCATCATGCCCAACGCCATGGCTTTGTCGCGCTGCTGCTCGATGGACAGCGGCAGGCACAGCGGCTGCATCGGCAGCGCCGAATCAAAGGCCGGCGGCAGGGCAATGCCCTGCCCGGTGTTGCCCATCGGCCAACGGTCGTTGTCATGCAGATGATTGGCGTAGCCGAGCAACGTCGGCTGCCAGTCGAGACCGTGCAGCGCCTGCAACACCGCTTGCTGGGCGTAGAGGTGATCGGGATGCGGATCGAGGGTCGGGTGCGGCAGCACGATCACCTCCGGACGTGCGCGCAGCAGCACTTCACGCAGGTCGGCCAGCAGGTTGTTCCAGGTCGGCGCGCCGTCGGCATCGCCGGGCAGAGTGAACGGATTCAACTGGCGAAACATTCGCGTGTCGCTCAAGTCCGCTTCGCGCGAGCCCTGCGCCTGATTCGGTGCGGCCTGCATCGCTGCCAGTTGCAGACAGAAGTAACCGAGCTGCACGCAATGTTCCTGCGGCACGCCGGCCCAACGCGGCACCGCGAGGCTGTCCCAGGCACGCAACCGACCCTTGAGCCGTGCTGCCTCGACCTTGTTCATGCCCATCTGTTGATAGTGTTCGGCTTCGATCTCGCCGGCGGTCAAGGTGACGATCCAGGCTTCGTCGGCCTGGCTGTACAAGCCATACGCCGCCAGCTCGGCATCGTCGGCGTGGGGTGCAATCACCATCACCCGTTGCCGGCGATAGTCCGGTTGCTCCAATGCCCACAGCACCGGCTCGCCAAAGACCCGGCAGAAGCGCCCGCGCAAGCGCAACTGGCCTTGGGCCAAGGCTTGGGCCTGACCGCTGAGGTTCAGGTAACGCAGGCCATTGACCCCGCGCTCGAAGGTTTGCGCATCGGGATTGGCGCCGCCAACCAGCTCGACGCGCGGATCGAGAAAACGACCCAGCCAGCTGCTTTTGACTTTTACCGCGAGGATCAACGTCGCTTCGTCGACCAGCATCACGCCTTCATCCAGACGCAATTGCTCGCCGCTCAAATGCACCTTCGGCTGCGGTGTGAACGGCGGAAAGCTGTATTGGTAATCATCTTTCGGCGAATAAAACAGGTGATCGGCAAACCACGCCTCGTGGGCGACCCAGCCAACCAGCGCAAGCACCAGCGGCAACCACCACGCCACCAGCACCCCGAGCGCGATCAGCACGATCAGGGCGACCAGCAAAGTCATGCGCTTGTTGCGACGATGACGCTTGAGCAGTTGCTGTTTGCGGCTCATTGGCTGACTCATACGGTGAACACCGGCACAGGATTGCACCAGCGATCCTTGTATTCACGGTCGGCGCGACCGAAGGAAAACCGCAGCGGCTTGTCCAGTGCCCGCGCATGCTCCCAGGCACTTTGCGTATTGATAAAGCTCAACACGCTGCCGGGACTGAATTCACGGGTCTCGGGATCGACGCCACCGTTGATGTACTCGACGCTGATCCACTCTGGGGCCTCAACGCGGTATACCAGTTGAATGGCGATCGGCGCATCGTTGAGGAAGATCACCGAGCCGATCAGCAACTCACGCAGCAGCTCGATGACCTCGGCCATGCGCGCCGCGCCGGTGGCCGGGAAGCCCCAGCGGCGCTGGAACAGATCGCAGTAGATCGCCGCCAGTTCGCCGCTGGAAAACTCGCCGACCGGGCGCACCACACCGCCCGCCTCTTCCAGCAGACGCAGTTCGCGGCGCTGGTTGTAGCGAAACTTCTTCGACAGTTCTTCGGGGGTGCGGGCCATGGCCAGTTGCTCGGTCTGCAACTTCATGCCGCTGAAACGGTTTTCGTTGAGCGCCGAGAGATAGCGTGCGCGGTGGCGCAGCGGCGCCTGGGCATCGGCGGCGGCCGGCAGGATCAGCTCGGCATTGCCGAGGTCGAACAGGCCTTTTTTGCCGTTGCGCTTGAGCACGTCCTTGGACAATGCCAGATCGCGGCCCCAGGTCGGGATCGCCGCTTTGACGTCACCGCCCTGCTCCCAGGCCAAATAGCGCACCGGGATGCCGGCCAGCTCGGCCAGACGCTCGACCACCAAGGGATGCGTCGCGACGCTGCCGCCAAAACGCTGCCAGGCGCTGGCATAGGTGGAGGCGTCAACGGGCGACCAGCCACGTTCGCGCCAGCCTTGAAATCGGTTGAGCATCAGCCCCTCGGTGCCAGATCGGTAACTTGCGGCAGACGCCAGAAGGTGTCGCGCACCGCACGGTCGGAGAAACGCTCACGCAGGCGATCGAGCATCAGCTCGGCGCACTGCCGGCGCTGCTGATCATCCATACCGGCCAAATGTTGCAAGCCTTGCGCTAGGTGTTCGGCATCGCCCAGCGGGAACAGAATGCCCACGCCTTCGACCACTTCCTTGGCCCCGCCACACGCAGTGGCCAGCAACGGCACACCGGCGGCCATGGCTTCGAGCAGCACCATGCCGAACGGTTCGTGATCGGAGCTCAGGGCAAACACATCGAAGGCGCGGAAGTAATTACGCGCGTCCGGCACCTGACCGAGAAACAGCACACGATCGCCGATGCCCAGCTCCCGGGCCAGCTCCTTGAGATCCTGCTCCAGACGCCCCTTGCCGAGAATCACCAGTTGACTGTTGCCCGGCAGACCGGGCAATGCCGCGGCAAAACCGTGCAGCAACGTGGCCTGATCCTTGTCCGGGTGCAGCCGCCCGACGTTGCCGACAATGAACGCATCCGCCGCCAGCCCCAAGGTCTCGCGCGCTTCGCGGGCCGACACCTGACTGGCCTGCAAAGCCGGTACGTCGATGCGGTTGTACAGGGTCTGAATGCGAGTGGACGGCCACTTCGGCAGGCAACGACGCATGTCGTCGCGTACCGCGTCGGACACGCCGAGCAGGCTCAGGCGCTTGCGGAAAATGTGCGCGAACAGCTTGCGCGTGCCGCGTTTGTAATCGTCAAACGCGTGGTGCACGCCAATCACCGGCAGCGACGTGCCGAGCAAGGCGATATAGATCGGCTTGAAGCGATGGGCGATGCAGAAACTGAAATTGCGTGAAGCGGCGATCTTGCGCAGATCGCCGATGGCGCCCAGCTTCAGGCCACGAATGGCCTTGGAGCTGTATTCCATGAACAACACTTCATCGGAAGCACACGCGGCGGCCACCTCGCTGTCGGCGGCCCCGGTCAAGAAGACCGTGGTCACCCGATAACCGGTGCCCGCGAACAGGCTGGCGTACTGCCGTGCGCAGTCGAGGAACGGCCCGTCATAGCCGTGACAGAACTGCAGCACATGGCGTTCAGCCGAGCGAGTCATAGGCGTTTGCACCCTCTTTGACCACCAGAATGTCTTCCATGATCAGGTACTGCAGATCGGAGCCGAAGAACATGTTCAGGGCGTCGGTCGGCGAGCAGATCATCGGTTCACCACGACGGTTCAGCGAGGTGTTCAGCGATACGCCGTTGCCGGTGAGGTTTTCCAGCGCCTTCATCATGTCGTAGTAGCGCGGGTTGTATTCGCGCTTCAGCACTTGGGCACGGGAAGTGCCGTCTTCGTGGACGACTTCCGGCACGCGGGTCTTCCACTCTTCCGCCACTTCGAAGGTGAAGGTCATGAACGGCGCCGGGTGATCGATCTTGATCATCTGCGGTGCAACGGTGTCGAGCATCGACGGGCAGAAAGGCCTCCAGCGCTCGCGGAACTTGATCTGATGGTTGATGCGGTCAGCCACACCGGCCACGCTCGGGCAACCGATGATCGAACGACCACCGAGCGCACGCGGACCGAACTCCATGCGGCCCTGGAACCAGGCCACCGGGTTGCCATCGACCATGATTTTGGCGATCTGCTCCGGCATGTTGTCGAGCTTGCGCCAGGTCGGCTTGTTCTCGTGACGGGCGCACGCGGCGATCACGTCTTCGTTGCTGTACGACGGGCCGAGGTAGACGTGTTCCATCTTCTCGACCGGCACGCCACGGGCGTGGGACACATAGGCTGCTGCGCCGACCGCGGTGCCGGCATCGCCGGACGCAGGCTGGACGAACAGTTCCTTGATGTCATCACGGGCGATGATTTTCTGGTTCAGCTTGACGTTCAGCGCACAGCCACCGGCGAAGGCCAGCTTGCCGGTTTCCTTGAGCACGTCGCCCAGGTAGTAGTCGATCATCTGCAACGCCAGTTTCTCGAACAGCGCTTGCATGCTCGCGGCGTAGTGGATGTACGGCTCGTCGGCGATATCGCCTTCGCGCTTGGGACCCAGCCACTCGATCAGCTTTGGCGAGAAGTAGAAGCCCTTGCCCTTCTCCTTGTAGCGACGCAGGCCGATCACGTTGGCGTAGTCGGTGTTGATCACCAGTTCGCCGTTCTCGAACGAGGCCAGACGCGAGAAGTCGTATTTGCTGGCGTCGCCGTACGGCGCCATGCCCATGACCTTGAACTCACCGTCAAGCATCTCGAAACCGAGGAACTCGGTGATTGCGCCGTATAGGCCGCCGAGGGAGTCCGGATCGAAGAATTCCTTGATCTTGTGGATCTTGCCGTTCTCGCCGTAACCGAAGAAGGTCGTGGCGTACTCGCCCTTGCCGTCGATGCCGAGGATCGCGGTTTTCTCTTTGAAACCCGAGCAGTGGTAGGCGCTGGAGGCGTGAGCCAAGTGGTGCTCGACCGGCTCGATCTTGATCTTCTTCGGATCAAAACCCAGTTGTTCCAGGCACCAGACAATCTTGTTGCGATAGCGCTTGTAGCGACGGTTGCCCATCAGGATCGCATCGAGGGCGCGATCCGGCGCGTACCAGTAGCGCTTGGCGTAGTGCCAGCGGGCCTTGCCGAACAGGCTGATCGGGGCGAACGGAATCGCCACCACGTCAACGTCGGACGGCTTGATACCGGCCTGTTCCAGGCAGAACTTCGCCGATTCGTAGGGCATGCGGTTCTTTGCATGCTTATCGCGGACGAAGCGCTCTTCTTCAGCCGCCGCCACCAGCTTGCCGTCGATGTACAAGGCGGCTGAAGGGTCATGGCTAAGGGCGCCGGACAGGCCAAGAATCGTCAATGCCACAGGGTCTAGCCTCTTTAGTCTGCATTCAGGCGCGATGCGCCTTGAAAATTGATGTGCCCTCGCACCGGGCGAGAGACAGCTAAAGGGCGGGATTATAGCGTAAAAGCGCCGACAAGCCTCTAGCGGAACTGGCCAGCCTTCGCGTTGACACTCCCGAGCCTCTCAACATAGACTTCCGTGCAAATGGGCTGGGGGATCCCGGTCGGCGCTAATGCCTCGGTGAGATCACCGGGGGCTTTTCGCTTTCTGGGGGAGGGAAAACCTTCAACCCCCAGTTCTCGAAACCTTTCCCAACTTTATTCCGCCCACCGCTGCAATAGAACTTGCGCCTGAGCACATCAAACGCGCGATTTTCCTGACCCGCCCTCAAAACACTCATGCCGATGGGCCTTGCAACAAGATCAGCCAGCTGCAATCCGGTGGAATTGACTTGTTTTGTGGCGAAGACGATGTCAAACGGCAGTTGAACCCCCAATCGGTTAGACCCGCCACAAACCCTGCGAAACTCCAACTCAAGCTCGTTATCCTCCCGCTTGCCTCGCCGTTCGAAAATCACATGCGTTAACACTTTATGTTGATGCTTTTCCTGCAAAAACTCATGCAGTGTTTCCAGACAAAAACCGAGAGCCAAGTGGTAGGGGTTGTCAGCAGATGCCTGCTTTTCACGCAGCAAGACCTTGTCGATGACGCAACTGATCAGGACGAAATTGGTGGCCTCGATAATGCCGGTCAATTCGTCGAGAAAGGCATTCTTGTGCACTCTCGAATTGAACAGGCTGGAGAACGCTCCTTTTTCTTTTCGAATCTCGAGTTCATGCAGCACGATCAGATCGTGCCCCATATGGTTGAACTTGAATTTCTGGACAGCCGGAATGACCTTTTCGCAGTAATGCCTTTTGTGAAAGACGCAAAAAGCAAGCACGAATATCGGGTAATAGGGATCCAGCTTCTGCATCCCTTGATCACCGCTTTCATCAACATAGACGATGTAGTCGCTGTATCTCCCGGACGGATACGAGAGCGCTGCCGCTTCAAGAATCGTTTGCGACTCGCTCTGGTTTTCAAACAGAGAAAACTGCAAAACAGCTACCCGCGATCCGATCGCCAATAGATGCCGATATTGCCATCCACGACCTGTTGATAAATCGTATACGGCAACACCACCGTATCCAGCACCCCGGACAACGGCAGGTCCAGCAACACGAATGGCAGCAGCACGCCGGTAGGGTCAGGTGGGGCATTGAGTACACAGAAGTCGAAGGCCAGCCCGCTGTAGATCCGTGGAATCGACTGGCAGTAGGTTTTCTGTTTGCGCATGTCGCGGGCGACGTCGGCGTCCATTTGCAGCACCGAGGCGGCGGTGCCGCAGCCGGATAAAAGCCATGCGCAGGTGCTGAGTGTTACGGCGTTTTTGATGGTCAAGGTTTGCCCTCCGAAATGGTCAGGGCAAGCTAGCACCGGGGCTGGAGCGGGCACAGTTCATGGCTTCTGGAGAAGCTGTAGGACAAGTCAGTGGAGTTTGTCCGTCATTGCTCAAAGGCAGATTTTTGAGGTTTTAAAGCCTTATCGCGAGCAGGCTCACTCCTACAAGGGAATGCATTTCCATGTGGGAGTGAGCTTGTGCGCGAAAGCGGCTCAGGCCGCGCTGGCGATGTCCTTGGGCAACCGCTGATCGATCACCTGATACAACGCGCTGCCCTCGGGCCAGTTGCGCATGAACCGCGCCCGATCCCGCGCATAAGCCGGTGCGAAACTTCCGACAGAGTTGTGCTGACACATCGAGTCGAGGTCGATCAACGCCCAGCGATCTTCCTGCCAAAACAGGTTATGGCCCTTGAAGTCGCCATGGCTGATACGTTCGGCAATCAATCGTGCGAACAGTTGATCCAGCGCCAGCAATTCGGACTCCGGCGCCGCACCGCTTTCAACATACGGCGCAAAGCGCTCGATGATGTCCGGCCCCGGCAGGAATTCGGTCACCAGATAGGCGCGGCTGCGCAGCCACAAAAAGCGCTTTTCCAGCACCGCCAGCGGTTTCGGCGTGGCGATGCCGAGGAACGCCAGGCGATTGCCTTCACGCCATGAGTGCCACGCACGGCTCGGGCGCCAGAAACGCTTGAGCCAGTGCGCGAAACCCTTGATGTTGTAGCGCTTGATCACCAGCGTGCGCCCGGCGACCTCGACTTTGCCGACGCTCGCCGCGCCGCCGGTCTTGTACAGATGGCCCTGATCGAGCAGCGCATCGGCCTGATCCAGCACCGGCAGCATCGCCGCTGCTTCCTCGCGACGGATCGCCCGCAAGCCAAACGCACCGCGCTGCACACTGAACAACGTGCACTCGCGGCCCACCTTGATCAGGTAATCCTTCAGCCGCCAGGCGCGGACCTTGGCGATCTGCTTCTGCAACGCTTCCAGCGGCAACGCATGCTCGCTGTTGCTCAGCAGGTAATACACCAGCAATTCTTCGGTGAACGGCTCCAGTGACTTTGGCAACTGGGCGAAAAACACCCCGAGGTTTTCCAGCACTTTCTGCCGCGACAACGGCTGGCCAGCCGTCTCGGCGCAGATCCCGGCACCGTCGATCAGGTACAACTGGCCGCCGTGGCGCAGCAGGTTGTCGAGGTGCAGATCTTCCTGCCACAGGCCTTTGCCATGCAGTTGACCGACAGCGCCCAGCGCCTCGGCCAGTACCGCCGATTGCTCGTCCGCCAGCACCGGCCGCGATTCGACTTGCTGCCAGGCATCACCGAGGCTTTCGGCGCCTTCAAGGAATTCGAACAGCAGCCAGCCGCCCTCACCGTCCTGCAAACCATCGGCCAGCAGCAGCGGCGTGGTCAGGCCCTGGTCGGCGAGCAATTTGACGCCCGTCAGCTCGCGCTGAAAATGCCGCGCCGCCTTGCTGCCCACCAGCAATTTGGCCAGCACTGGCCGCCCGCGCCAGACCCCGGCACCGACATAGCGCTGCCCCGGCAGCACCCGCAGCAAGCTCAACAACTGCAAATCCGCAGGACCGGCCGCGTCGGCCAGGCTGATCGTCAGCGGCAGACTCGGCGCACGTCCGGCATTTTTCAGTTCCGACAAGCGCATCAACGGGTCTCCTTGCGACTGCGCCGAGCGGTCAATCGCGAAACCCAGCTGTCGACCAGCGAACTGTCCAGCGGCTGATCGAGATAGGCCGCCAGCAACTCACGCAATTGCGCTTCGCTCCATTCCGGCGCGCGCCGCAGCAACGGTTCCAGATCCTTGACCCGATCACGCATGCCGAACAGCAGGGGCCGGGTCTTTTCCAGGTCGATCAACTGCGCCCGATAAGCGTCGCCATCAGCCTGCAAAAAGATGTGTTTCGGATAAAAGCAGCCGTGCACCTGACGCACGCCGTGCAGCAGGCGCGCCAGTTGCCCGCAGGCCTTGAGAATGGCCGAGTGCTGCGCGGCGGTCAGCTCGGACCAGCGCTGCAACAGTGCGTCGAGATCGTCCCAGCCGTCGAGGGCACGGGTCAGCAGGATCGCCTGGACATCGCCCTTGACCTTGCGCTCACCGAAGAACGCTGCCTGTAGCGCCGGAATCCCCAGCTTGTTGTAGCGGCTGATATTGCGAAACTCACGGGCGAAACTCGGCTCGCCGAACGGCGCGTGCAGGGTGCGGGTCAGGTAGTTGCTCTGGCGCTTGAGGTAGTAAGCCTGCCCTTCCAGCTCCAGACGAAACACGCTGCTCCAGCCACCGCCGTCGGTGTTCGGTTCGTCCACCGCTTCGAGCTGTTTGGCCCAGAGCGCGTCGAAAGTGCCGAGGCCATGACGCTCAAGCAGCGCCCGGTCCTCAGCGGCCAGGAAATCAGTCATTCGCGTCCCTCGAAAAATCTCACCACGTGGCGAATCCGTTTCTTGTCGGCGGCATTCAGCCGATCACGTCCGCGGTATTGCAGGTAGAAGCGCAGGCGCTGGGTGTTCGACAGGTGATACTTGGCCACCTTGTCGAGACAGGCCAGATCCTTGGTGATCCGGTATTTGAGCCAGAAGCCGCGCCAGAAATCGCCATTCGGGCAGTCGATCAGAAACAGTTGCGCCTGATCGTCGATCAGCAGGTTGCGCCACTTCAGGTCGTTATGGGTAAAACGATGATCGTGCATGGTCCGGGTATAACCGGCCAGTTGGCGGCTGATGCCATCGACCCACAGGTGATCCTTGAGTTTCGGATCATTGCGTTCGGCCAGCGCCGAGAGGTCTTCGGTGCGCGGCAGCTCACGGGTGATCATCGCGCCACGGGCATAGGCCGCGCCACGTCGCTCCAGACCCCAGGCCACCACTTCGGCGGTGGGGATGCCCCACTTGGCGAAGCGCTTGAGGTTCTGCCACTCCATCTTCACCCGTGGTTTGCCCAGGTAGCGGCGCAAGCCTTTACCGGCGCCGACGTAGCGTTTGACGTAGTAGTTGACGCCGTTGCGCTGCACGCGGATGACTTCGGACAGCGGATCACGGGTCAGGCGCTCGCCCTGCAGGGCAAACACCGCTTCGAGGCTGCCGAAATCTTCGGCCAGTTCGCTGTATTGCGGTTCTAGTGTCCAACCCGCCATCAGAGCGCATCCCCGTAACGCTGTTTGCGCGCATAGAGCTTGTTGGCCTTGGCTTCGAGCCAGCTCAGCAACGGCGCTTCTTCCGCCAGGATCTGCCGTAACGGTTGCTGGAAATAGCCTTTGAGAAAGCGCAGCTTGTCGCGACGGGTCAGGCCGATGTCCAGCGCCGAGAAATACAGCGCGGCCAGATCCTTGTTGCGCCAGCGCTGAGTGATCCGTGGACGGGTCTGAGCGCGGTGCAGGTCGATCACCGAGAGCTTGAAGTCGTCCGGGGTGATCGGCTTGTCGGTGTGCAGCAAGAAGTGGCAGATGTAGCAGTCGCGGTGGTTGACCCCGGCGCGGTGCATCATGCCGGTCATGCGCGCGACTTCGGCGATCAGCGCACGCTTGAGCGCAGGCGCAGGCGGCTGCTTGACCCAATCAATGCTGAAATCTTCGAGACTGATGGTCGGCGCCAGCTCTTCGGTGACGATGAACGAGTGCTGATCGGCCGGGTTGCTGCCCTTCTCGCCGTAAGCCACGGCGGTCATGGTCGGCACGCCGACTGCCTGCAAACGCTGGATCGCCTGCCACTCCTGACCCGCGCCGAGCACCGGCAGCTTGGCGGTCAGCAGATTCTTGAAGATCTCGCCCCAGCCGATGCCACGGTGGATCTTGACGAAAAATCCGTTGCCGTCGACTTCCGTGCGCAGCGTGCGGCGAGCTTCCAGCTCGCGGTAAACCTCGCCCTGCAAGCCTTCGACTTCGGCGAACGGGTCGCGCCCGGCCCAAAGGCTCTTGAACGGTTCAGCCAGCATCAACTTCATTTAAGCGTGCTCCGCCAGAATCACATCGGCCGCGTGCTGCGGCATGCTGTAGAGGTCGGCCGTCTCGGCGAAGGCCAGACCATTGCGGCTCCAGGCCGCGCGTGCCGCGTCGTCATTCAACATGTCAGTCAGGTATTGCGTCAGTTGCGCCTGATCGAACGGTTCGTCCAGCACGCGCCCGGCGTCCGCCTCGGCAATGTAATGGGCATAACCGCAGACCGCGCTGACCAGCACCGGCAAACCGGCGACCAGCGCTTCGAGCAGCACGGTGCCGGTGTTTTCGTTGTACGCCGGGTGGATCAACAGGTCGGCGCCAAGCAGAAAACGCGGGATATCGCTGCGGCCCTTGAGGAACGTCACGTTGTCGCCCAGACCCAAAGTGGCACTCTGCATCTGGAACAATTTGGGGTCATCCTGGCCGATTACAAACAGCCGGGTGCGTTTCTTCAGCTCGGCGGGCAATGCGGCCAGCGCTTTCAAGCTGCGATCAACACCTTTGGTCTTGAACCCGGAGCCGATCTGCACCAGCAGCAGTTCGTCGTCCTTGAGGTTGAACTCGGCACGGAAACCGGCGCGAATCTGGTCGGCATCCGCCGGCCGGCGACGATCCTGGGCGATGCCCGGCGGCAGCAGGTGGAAGCGCTCCAGCGGCGTGCCGTAGTGCTTGATGAACAGCGGCTGTTGCACTTCGGAGATCATCAGCACTTCGGTTTTCGCGTCTTTGGCGAACACCGCGCGCTCGTATTCGGCGAAGTGCCGGTAGCGGCCCCAGCGGCGGTACAACGAATGGCGCAGGTTCTGCGCCTTGTCTTCGAAGCAGCCGTCGGCGGCGTAATAAACGTCCAGACCCGGCATCTTGTTGAAGCCGATCAAGCGGTCCACCGGACGCTTGGCCAGATCTGCTTCCATCCACGCGCTGAGTTTTTCGTTGCGCCGGTGATTGAAAAACGCTTTGACCGGCGCTACCAGCACTTCGAAACCGGGCGGCACGTCGCCTTCCCAGATCAGCGTGTAGACGCGGATCTGATGACCGCGCTTCTGGCATTCGAGGGCGATGCGCATGAAATCGCGCTGCAAACCACCGAACGGGAAATATTTGTACAGGACAAAAGCCAATTGCATCAGCGCAGCTCCTCAGCCATTAACAACGTGCTCAGTCGGCTGGCGACACGCTCGGGATTCAGACGCGTGAAGCACAGAGGCTGTTCACGCTTGAGGTCAAACTGACGGGCATCCTGCGCGGTCGGTTGATACGTACATTTCTTTTGCAGGCAAGGGGCGCAGGGGAAATCACTGGCCATGTGAATCTGCACCTTGCCGTAGGCGCCGGTCAGGCCCGGATTGGTCGGGCCGAACAGCGAAATCGTCGGCACATCCAGCGCCGCCGCCAGATGGCCGAGACCGGTGTCCACCGCCACGCAGGCCTGGGCGCCGGCCAGCACTTTGCCGACCCCGGCCAGGTTCAGCTTCGGCAACACTTCGGCGTGCTTGAAACCAGCGGCGATACGCTCGGCGCGGGCCTTCTCCTGCGGGTTGCCCCACGGCAGTTTGACCCCGACGCCCAGATAGCCGACGCGCTCGGTCAGCTCGCGCCAATAGGCTTCCGGCCAGTGTTTGGTGTCCCACGTGGTGCCGTGCAGGAACACCACGAACGCACTCTTGCGTGGCAATTCCACCAGACGCTCGACGTTGAGGCCGTAATCGCCCAAGCCTTTGGGCAGGTCATAGCCGAGGGCGATGGCGAACAGCTGACGCACCCGCTCGACCGCATGCTGCCCACGGGCCACCGCCAGTTTGCGGTCATAGAAACGTGCGGCGATCGGCTCGCGCGCCGAACCTTTGTCGAGGCCGGCCACCGGGGCTTTGACGTAGCGTGTCAGCCAGGCGCTTTTCAGCAGACCCTGAGCGTCGATCACCAGATCGTATTTATTGGCGCGCACGCTTTGCTTGAAGCGCTTCCACTCGCCGCTCTTGATCGTCTGCCAGAGGTTCTTGCGCCAGCGGCGGATCGCCACCGGAATCACCTTGCCGACGGCCGGGTGCCAGGTCGGAATCTCGGCGAAACCCTCTTCCACCACCCAGTCGAACTTGATCCCGGGAATGGCCCGGGCCGCGTCGGTCAGCGCCGGCAACGCGTGAATCACGTCGCCCAGCGATGAAGTCTTGATCAGCAATACCCGCAACTTAATGAACCTCGACCACAGTGCCCTGCAATTTCTGCAAGGCATCGTTGACCGCGTCCGGCATCAGCTGGCGCAGGCAGTTGTAATGGCCGAATCGGCAGGTACGGTCGAAGCACGGGCTGCAATCCAGACCCAGTCGAACGATTTCGACGTGCTCAGCCAGCGGTGGGGTGAAACCCGGCGACGTCGAACCGTAGACCGCCACCAGCGGACGGTTCAGTGCAGCCGCAACGTGCATCAGGCCGGAGTCGTTGGACACCACCGAATCGGCGCAGGACAGCAGGTCGATGGCCTCGGCCAGCGAGGTGCCACCGCTGAGGTTGACCGATTCTTCACGCAGCCCGGGAATCAGCCGTGCGCGAATGTCTTCGCCCACTGCGTGATCGTTTTTCGAGCCGAACAACCACACCTGCCAGCCTTCGCGAATGCGCGCTTCGGCGACTTTGGCGTAATGCTCGGACGGCCAGCGTTTGGATTCGCCGAACTCGGCGCCGGGGCACAGCGCCAACACCGGGCGGTCCAGAGTCAGGCCGAACTTGGCCAGTGCCGCTTCGCGGGTCACCGGGTCGATTTGCAGGCTCGGGCGCGGATACGGTTTCGGCAGCTCGGCGTTCGGCTCGTAAGCCAGGGCCATGAAGCGCTCGATCATCAGCGGATAACGCTCTTTATCCAGCGTGCGCACGTCATTGAGCAGGCCGTAGCGGAACTCGCCGCGCCAGCCGGTGCGCTGCTTGATGCCGGCGAAAAACGGCAACAAGGCCGACTTCAACGAGTTCGGCAACAGGATCGCCTGATCGTACTGACCGGCCAGGGACTTGCCGATCCGCCGGCGCGTGGCCAATTCCAGCGCGCCATGGCCGAGCGGAAAGCTCAAGGCCTTGCGCACTTGCGGCATGCGCTCGAGGATCGGCCGGCTCCACTCGGGGGCCAGCACGTCGATTTCGCATTGCGGGTGGCGCTGCTTGAGACACTGAAACAGTGTCTGCGCCATCACCATGTCACCGACCCAACTGGGCCCAACGATCAGAATATTCATGTGGTTTCCATAAACGAACCGGGGAGGCATTTACGCCTCCCCGCCTCGAGAATTCTACAAACACTGTAGATCTGCTGTGGGAGCGGGCTTGCTCGCGAAAGGGTCTTCACATCCAACATTATTGTCGTCTGATACTCCGCTATCGCGAGCAGGCTCGCTCCCACAGGGTTTCGCATTCGGCCCTGCATCTGCCATTCAACGCAGATCCACTGTGGGAGCGGGCTTGCTCGCGAAGGGGCCGTCACATCCTGCATCGGTGGTGACTGACACTGCGCTTTCGCGAGCAAGCCCGCTCCCACAGGGGCCATCAGGTGTTTCAAATATCCGGTTTCAGCTAAGCCCCAACTCTTTCCAGATCCGCAATACCTGCCGGCGTTCCTCGACAAACTGGTCGCCTGCAATCACCCCGGCATCCTTCTGCAAGGCCTGCCGGTGGGCGGCGGAGCGGTAGGCTTTATAGGCCTCGCGCAGCAGGCTGGCATCTTCGGCAGGCATCAGCCCTTCGTGTTCCAGCTCTTCCAGAATGCGGATGTTATCGGTCCAGCGCAGCAATGGCGGGTGGCTGTGCGACCACGCCAGGGCCGCGTATTGCACCATAAATTCAATATCGACGATACCTCCGGCGTCCTGCTTGAGGTCGAACGGCGCCGTGGCCTCGAAGGCATTTGCCCCGGTCCCGGCTGCGGTGCCCTTGCTGCCGAGGTTGTCGCGCATCTTGGCGCGCATCTCGCTGACTTCCTGTTGCAATTTCGCCAGATCCCGCGGCTTGCCCAAAACCTGCGCGCGAACTTTCTCGAAGGCCTGACCGACATCCTGACTGCCGACCAGCACCCGCGCCCGTACCAGCGCCTGATGCTCCCAGGTCCAGGCTTCATTTTCCTGATAGCGCTCGAAGGCGCCGAGCGAACTGACCAACAGCCCCGACGCACCGGACGGGCGCAAACGCATGTCCACTTCATACAGCTGACCGGAGTTGGTCTGCGCCGTCAGCAAGTGAATGATCCGCTGCCCCAGCCGGGTGAAGAACTGCGCGCCATCAATCGGCTTCGGCCCGTCGGTTTCCGCCTGCGGATCGCCGTCATGGATGAACACCAGATCCAGATCCGAACCATGCCCCAGTTCCAGCCCGCCGACTTTGCCATAACCGACAATGATGAAGCCGGGATCGCACAAACTGCCATCGGTGCGCAGCGGCGTGCCGTATTTGGCCACCGTCTGACGCCAGGCCAGCGCTAGTACTTGCTCGAGAATCGCTTCGGCGAGCCAGGTCAGGTAATCGCTGACTTTCATCAACGGCAGGCTGCCGGCGATTTCCGAGGCGGCGACGCGCAAGCGGTGCGCCAGTTTGAAGTGACGCAGGGCTTCCATCTGCTGTTCGAGGTCGTCTTCGGGAATCCGCGTCAGCCGCTCGCGCAACTCGGCGGCCAGCTCCGGCGCCAGGGGCGGCTTGAACAACCGGCCCTCGTTGAGCAATTCGTCGAGCAGCAGCGGGAAACGGGTGATCTGTTCGGCGATCCACGGGCTGGCCGCGCACAGCGTCAGCAAGCGTCGCAGGGCGCCGGGGTTTTCCGTGAGCAACACCAGATAAGCCGAACGCCGGGCAACCGCTTCGACCAGCGGCAGCACCCGTTCCAGCACCAGATCCGGGTTGTCATGCTCCACCGCCTGGGCCAGCAGGCGCGGGATAAACGCATCAAGACGCTCGCGACCGAGCCGCTGCATCGCGCGCAATTGCGGGCTGCCACGCAGGCTCGCCAGCGCTTTCAGGGCCTTGGTCGCATCGGCGAAGCCGCCCTCTTCCAACTGCCGGCAAGCGGCCTCTTCGTCCTGCGCCTCTTCCCACAGCGGCAACCATTCACCGCCGACCACCACTTCGCAGTCGGCGCCCTCTTCTTCATCGGGATCGGCGATCACCTGCGCGAAGTGCCAGGCCACACGACCGCGCCAGAACATCAGTTTTTCGTGGAAGGCCTCCCAATCGGCGAAACCGAGCATGAACGCGATCCGCGCCTGATCCTGAGCGCCGTCCGGCAACATCTGAGTCTGGCGGTCGGCAATCGCCTGGATCGCGTGCTCGGTGTAGCGCAGGAATTCGTAACCTTCGCGCAGCTCATTGATCACCGCCGGCGGCAAGTAACCCTGCCCTTCCAGCGTGCTCAGCACCTTTAATAGAGGACGCTGTTGCAGGCTCAAATCGCGCCCGCCGTGGATCAACTGAAAGGCCTGAGCGATGAACTCGACTTCACGAATACCGCCGGAGCCGAGCTTGATGTTGTCGGCCATGCCCTTGCGCCGCACTTCCTGCTGGATCAGCTGCTTCATGGTGCGCAGCGCTTCGATCGCCGAAAAGTCCAGATAACGCCGGTAGACGAACGGGCGCAGCATGTCGAGCAACTGCGCGCCGGCCGCCTGATCGCCGGCCACCACCCGCGCCTTGATCATCGCGTAGCGTTCCCAGTCGCGGCCCTGATCCTGGTAATACTGCTCCAGCGCATTGAAGCTCAGCACCAGCGCGCCGGACGAACCGTACGGGCGCAGGCGCATGTCGACGCGGAACACGAAGCCGTCGACGGTCATCGGGTCGAGGGCCTTGATCAGGCGCTGACCGAGACGAATGAAGAATTCCTGATTATCCAGCGCGCGTTTCACGCCGACGGTTTCGCCGCCCTCGGGGTAGGCGAAGATCAGGTCGATGTCCGACGACAGGTTCAGCTCGACCGCGCCAAGCTTGCCCATGCCGAGGATGACCATTTGCTGCGGCAAACCACTGCGCCGGCCGGTCGGCGTGCCGAATTGTTGGCAATGGCGGCTGTACAGCCACTGATAAGCCTGATCGATGGTGGCGTCGGCCATGTCGGAAAGATCGCGGCAGGTCTGCACCAGATCGGCCTGGCGGTTCAGGTCACGCCAGATGATCCGCACTTGATGGCGGGCGCGCTGGCGGCGCAGGACGCGCCCGAGTTCGTCTTCGCTCTGCGCGGTGTTCACGGCGGCGGCAATCTGCGCGCACAGCTCACCCGGCGCGAACGGCCGATCAAGTTCGCCGGACTGCACCAGCGACAGCAACATCAAAGGGTCACGAACGCTCTGTTCAATGACGAAATCACTGGCGGCACTGACGCGAGCGAATTGCGCCCAGCGCTCCGGGGTCCAGTTCGAGAAGCCATGATCGTCTTCCAGCGCGGCGACGGCCGTACGGAACGACTGCTCGGATCGAGTGACCAACGGCAGGAGAATGGCGGGGAGTTCGGCAAGCACGGGCAGGGTCATGGTCTATCCTTGATCGGCGTGTAAATGGCCGCTTGTAGTGTTTGATGAAAACCCGCTACGCGAAGGACTGTCGAACAAAAGTTAGAAATAGCTGAAATTTCTTCTTCTTTGGCATCCAGCATCAAACTTTCACCTTTTTCGGATGGTAATCGACCAACCTTAACGATTATTCTCACAACGCAGTCGGAGGCCACAAGCCTTTCCTCTGTAGTTTTACTACTCGTCTATACAGGCGAAAGGCTGAAATGCTCAAAGATTTGTAGTAAAACTACACGCCGCCGGAACAACCTGTCGGCAATCCAAGAATTTTAAATCGTCTGCCCACAAGGCCAGTCGCAAACTCAGGCAACCGATGCTGGAAGCCTTTCCGCCCTGGAGC
>NZ_JBIUVO010000054.1:0-35688 GCF_044742995.1 Pseudomonas sp. NPDC087803 | reverse complement strand
CCTGGACGTGGTGTGGATCTGCGTATTCACCGTTGTTTACCTGATGGGGACTCTGTAATGGCTAATGCACACTCCCATGACAGCCATGATGCTGGCCACGGCAGCGTAAAGTCGTACGCCATTGGCTTCATCCTGTCGGTGATCCTGACCGCCATCCCGTTCGGCCTGGTGATGTTTCCGACCTTGCCGAAGTCCACGACGCTGGCAATCGTCCTGCTGTTCGCGGTAATCCAGGTGATCGTTCACCTGTACTACTTCCTGCACCTGGACCGTTCGATTGCACAACGTAACAACGTGATCGCGTTTGTCTTTACGGCCATCGTGATCCTGCTGCTGGTTGGCCTGTCGCTGTGGATCATGTTCAGCATCCACACGTACATGATGGCGAAGTGAGGTAGACCCGATGTCGCTCAAGCACTTTATCCAAATCACCAAACCGGGGATCATTTTCGGTAACGTGCTTTCTGTGGCAGGCGGGTTCTTCCTGGCCTCGAAAGGGCATGTAGATCTGGCGGTGTTCCTGGCCGCCATGATCGTCACTTCCCTGGTTGTGGCCTCCGGTTGCGTGTTCAACAACTGCATCGACCGCGACATCGACCTGAAGATGGAACGCACCAAGAACCGGGTGCTGGTGCAGGGCTTGATCTCCCTGAAACTGGCTCTGGTCTACGCGACCATCCTGGGTGTTCTCGGCGTTGCCTTGTTGTACAAGGTGGCCAACCCGTTGGCCGCCCTGTTCGCGGTAATCGGCTTCATCATCTACGTCGGCTTCTACAGCCTGTACCTCAAGCGCAAGTCGGTTCACGGCACGCTGGTGGGCAGTCTGTCGGGCGCCATGCCGCCAGTGATCGGTTACGTTGCCGTAACCAACAGCTTCGACATGGCCGCACTGACCCTGCTGGTGATGTTCAGCCTGTGGCAGATGCCGCATTCCTACGCCATCGCGATCTTCCGTTTCAACGACTACCTGGCCGCATCGATTCCGGTGCTGCCCGTCAAGCGCGGAATCGAAGTGGCCAAGAAGCACATCCTGCTCTACATCCTGGCGTTCCTCGTGGCGACCTTGATGCTGACCTTCAGCGGCTACGCCGGCATGAGCTACCTCGCCGTCGCCGCGGCCATGGGCATGTACTGGTTGTACATGGCCTGGACCGGCTACAAGGCGGTGGATGACACGGTCTGGGCACGCAAGCTGTTCGTGTTCTCGATCTTCACCATCACCGCCCTGAGCGTCATGATGTCCCTGGACTTCAAGGTGCCGGCCGAGTTGCTGCTGACGTACGCGCCGTAAGGCTGGATGGTTTCAAGAAAAACCCCGCACATTGAGAGATGTGCGGGGTTTTTTGTTGGCTGGCTTTCGGTGAGGCGTCGGCAATCGCGAGCAGAGGCCACTTCGACGCGATACCTTTGTAGGAGCTGCGGCACGCTGCGATCCTTTGATCCTGATCTTTAAAAATACAATCAAAATCAAAAGATCGCAGCGTGCCGCAGCTCCGACAGGGTTTAGTTGCGATATCGGCGTAAACCCCCTAGATTTGGATCCAACCATAACGGTGATAGCGCCATGCCACTTCGCAGGGACACTGTTATTCATGCATCAATCGAGAGGCTGGGCGAAAATGACTGAGAGGATGACCTGCGACGAACGCTTCATTGCCCTGGCACACGAGCTGAACTACGACATCTATGGCGAGAACACCGCCGGCGGCAATTACGCGCCGCTGATCCGCCATCGCGATGAGCTGTACATCAGTGGCATGGTCCCGCGTACCCACGGCAAGATTCAGTATCCCGGTCGCGTGGGGTTGGAGTTGACCCTCAAGGATGCGCAGGCCGCCGCGAGCATCAGTGCCATGCGCTGCCTGGCGCTGATCGTCGATGCGGTCGGTTCACTGGACAAGATCCGGGCGTTGTTGCGGGTCACGGTGTACGTGAAGTCGACCCCGGACTTCGTGGACCTGAGCGAAGTGGCCAACGGTGCATCGGACGTTTTCAGTCACGTGCTCGGCGATGCCGGGCGACATACGCGCACTACCGTCGGCGTGTATCAGTTGCCGAAAAACGCAGCGATTGAAGTCGACATGATCGTGGCGCTGCACCCGGAAGTCTGATCCCGCGCGCCCAACAAAAAGCCCCGCCTGAATCTCAGAGCGGGGCTTTTTTGTTAGCGCCGGGATTACTGCGCGGCGATGCTGTAGCCATCGAACGCGGTCTGCTGTTGCAGTGCGGTGATGATGTTCTTGCGATTGATTGCGTGCTCGGTGCCAGCGTTGTCGACGAAGGTCTCGCCCTCCAGCTCGGCTTCTTCGCCTTCACCGACGAAGGTGAAACCGAGGAACTCGAGCGCTGCACGGTCAATGTTCAGACGCGAACGCGGCGTGCGCATTGGCAGGGTCACGCTGCTCCCGTCTTTACTGATGGTGAAGATTTCGACTTCTTTCTTCTTGGCTGCCTTGCTCTTGCCGCCGCTCGGGTTGCTGATCGCCTGATGGGTCTGGTTCAGCACTTTGAGCGCGAGACCATAGACGATTTCCTGGAACGCCGGATCGTCCTTGAAACAGGACAGGATGCGGCCGATCGAGAACTTGCTGCTCAGGTCTTCGAGGGCGGCGATGTCGGCGGCTTCGGCGTCTTTCAGAGCCTTGAGCTGGCCCATCAGCTCATAGGCCTTGTCGTCATCGAAGCTGTCGTGCGCCTGACGGATCGCGGCGCGCAGCTCGCGGATCTGGTCGCTTTCGCGGGTCGACTGGAAAGCATCCAGGACCATTTCGCTGATGATTTTGGCTTGTGGAAGGTGTTGTGAAAGATTGATGGAGTTTTCGTATTCCGCTTTGGACGATTCGGTGACTACGGATTCAGCGGTGTTGAAATCGGACATTGAAATTTCACTACTTTTTTAACTTGGGTTGAGACGAGAAAGCACGGGGTCTTTTTCAGGCCGGTTAATTTAGGGGAGCGGGCCGGCGTTGTCACGGAACAACAGTCCGGCGGTGCGGATTATTTGTCCGGCGTGTTCAGGTTCATCGAGCGCACCATCCATTGTTCAGCGGTTTGCTGATCGGTCGGCAGCGAGAAGCGAAAAGTCGCCCCGCGCCCCGCAACGTCGATCAACCGAATGTCACGCCCGTGCAGTTGCAGGATGCGGTGGACGATGCGCAGCCCCAGTCCACCGTCACGCCGCGCTCCGCCAATGTTGAACGGACGCAGGAACAGACCTTCGCGCAACTCGGGTGCGATGCCGGGGCCGGTGTCGCTGACCGTCACTTCCACCAGCGCGCCCTGGGGCTTCAAATCCAGCTCGATCTCCCCGCCCGGCGGCGTGTGGCGCAAGGCGTTGTCCACCAGGTTGGTCAGCACTCGTTCGATCAACCCGAGGTCGGCGCACACCGTCGGCAGGTTCGGCCCGAAGCTGGCCTTGAGTTCAACGTGGCGGGCTTCGGCGGCCAGTTCGAATTTCTGGAAGATGTCCTGCAGCAGGTCGATCAGCGAGAAGCGCTCCAGTACCGGTTGCACGAATCCGTGTTCCAGACGCACCAGTTCCAGCAGCGATTGCGCCAACCCGCCGACCTTGCGGCTTTGATCCAGCGCGATGCCCAGATAGCGCCGGCGTTCTTCGACAGAGAGCGTGGCGTCCTTGAGTGACAGGGTTTCCAGATAGCCGTGCAGCGAAGCCAGCGGCGTACGCAGGTCGTGGGAGATGTTCGCCACCAGCTCACGGCGCTCCTGATCCTGGCGGGTCAACGAGCGCCACTGTTCACCAAGTCGGTTCTGCATTTGTCGGAACGCGGTATCGAGTACGGCGATTTCATCCGGGTCAGCGCTTTTATCCACAGCGGTCGACGGGGCCGGCAGCGGTTGTGGCGCGCCATCAATGTCGAAGCGGCTGACGGTTTCGGTCAACCGGCGCAACGGTCGAGTAATCAGGTTGAACGCCGTGAGACCAGCGATCAGGCACAACAGCGCCACCAGCCCGATCGACAGCAATGCAGTATTGAGCGCGGCACTGGTCGCGCCACGTTCGGCGAAGCGATCGTGTTCTTCGCTGAGCAACACCACATAGAGATAACCGGCAGGCTTGCCATTGACCCGTAACGGCGCGGCACTGAAGACCTTGCGCCCGTCGACGCTGCGCGGGTCATCGCCGAGGATCGGCAGCGGCTGATCATTGAGCAGCCGGCGGATCGGCGCCAGATCGACCGTCTCCCGGCGCAGATGTCCTTCCGGCGCCGCATTGCCGACAATCCGCCCCTCGGGGTCGAGCAGGTACACCTCGACACTCGGGTTGACCAGCATCAGCTTGCTGAACAGTTCGCGCACGGCACCGGGCATCAGGCCATTGCTGTCCATCAGCACCGTGTCATGGGCGATGTGCTGCGCCAGATCCCGAGACAAGCCTTGCACCACTTCCAGCTCATGCATCTGGCTGGAGCGCACCTGCAGCCATGCCGAGGTGCCGCAACACACCAACAGCAACACGGCGAATACGACGGACAGGCGCTGCGACAGGGTCAGTTTCATGGTTGTTCCGTGCCGAATTTATAGCCACGGCCCCACACGGTAAGGATGCGTGCCGGTTGCGCCGGATCGCTTTCGATTTTCGCCCGCAGGCGGTTGATGTGGGTGTTGACCGTGTGCTCGTAACCTTCGTGGCTGTAGCCCCATACGGCGTTGAGCAGGTCCATGCGCGAGAACACCTTGCCCGGTTGTCGGGCGAAGAAATACAGCAAGTCGAACTCACGCGGTGTGAGGTCCAGGCGCGCGCCGTTGAGGGTGACGTCGCGGGTGATCGGGTCGATGTTCAAGCCGTCGAGACTGAGGCTGCCGGCGTCCATCTTCAGGTTGCGTGCCATGGCGTCGACCCGGCGCAACAAGGCTTTGACCCGCGCCACCAGTTCCAGCATCGAAAACGGTTTGGCGAGGTAATCGTCGGCACCCAGTTCCAGACCGAGGATCCGGTGCAATTCGCTGGAACGTGCGCTGGTGATGATGATCGGCGTATAGCGCGCCATCGCCCGGGCGCGGCGGCAGATTTCCAGGCCGTCGACCCCCGGCAACATCAGGTCGAGGATCAGCGCATCCCATTGTCCCTGTTGCAACAGGCGCATGCCTTCGTCGCCGTCGGCGCAGTGCACGACGTCGTAATGTTCATCGCGTAAATGCAGGCAAATCAAATCGGCGATGTGTTGGTCATCCTCGACCACGAGGATGCGTCTGGTCGGTTCCATCAAGCTCAATCCTTCGGCGCAGTGAGCGCATTGTGCGGGTTTTCCTCAGGGCGAGTTATCACGAATTCGTTAACTTCCCGTGAGGATTTGGCGATCAACCCAAGCCTAGGCTGTGTTCCATGACAGGCACCTGGAATTTTTGGAGACGGCCATGTTTTCACGGCGACAGATTCTCGTAGCGAGCGGCGGGCTGGGGCTTGCAGCCCTGGTGGCGGGTGTATTGCCAAAATTTTCCTCGGGCACCGCACTGATCGAGCAAGCCCATGCCGATGAGGTTTTCGAGGTCAGCCACAGCGACAGTGAATGGCACTCGCTGCTCTCGGATGAGCAGTACGCCATCCTGCGCGAAGAAGGCACCGAGCGGGCCTACACCAGCCCGCTCAACAACGAACATCGCAACGGCACATTCGCCTGCGCGGGCTGTGAGCTGGCGCTGTTTTCATCGGCGACCAAGTTCGACAGCCGCACTGGCTGGCCGAGTTTCTGGGCACCGCTGGAACACGCGGTGGCCACGCGTCAGGACCGCTCCTTCGGCATGTCGCGCAATGAAGTGCACTGTCGGCGCTGCGGCGGGCACCTGGGGCATGTCTTCGATGACGGTCCGAAACCCACCGGCCTGCGTTATTGCATGAATGGCCTGGCGATGACCTTCAAACCCGTGGCGGCATGAGCCATGGCCATTTTTCGATCTTCACTTTCTACAGGACGACACCATGTGGCTCTTGGTTCTCGCTTATCTGGGCGGTGTGCTGACAATCGTCAGTCCGTGCATCCTGCCTGTTCTGCCTTTTGTCTTCGCTCGCACCGGGCAGCCGTTTATCAAGAGTGGCTTGCCGCTATTGGCCGGGATGGCGCTGACTTTCGCCCTCGTCGCCACGCTGGCAGCGGTGGGCGGCGGTTGGGTGGTGCAAGTCAATCAGTACGGGCGCTGGCTCGCGTTGCTGTTCGTTGCACTGTTCGGGATGACGCTGCTGCTGCCGCGCCTCGCCGAGCGCCTGACGCGGCCGCTGGTGTCGGCCGGCAGTCGGCTGTCCGAAGCCGCCGGCCAGGACAATCGTCCGCGTCCCGGCGCCTCGTTTCTGATCGGCGTCGCCACGGGGCTGCTTTGGGCGCCATGCGCCGGCCCCATCCTCGGCTTGATTCTGACCGGAGCCGCGTTGCAAGGGGCAAGCATCGCCACCACGCTGTTGTTGCTCGCCTACGCGGCGGGCGCCGCGACTTCACTGGCGGCGGCGTTGCTGCTGGGCGGTAAGGTCTTTACGTTGATGAAGCGCTCGATCGGCACCGGTGAATGGATCCGGCGCGGGTTGGGGGCGGCGATGCTCGCCGGTGTCGCAGCGATTGCGCTGGGCCTCGACACCGGACTGCTGGCGCGGTTGTCGACGGCGTCCACGGGTGGGATTGAACAGGCACTGGTGGGCCAATTCTCCGGTAAATCTCCCGCTGGCAACGGGGCGATGATGGCGCAGATTCCTGCTGCGGATGACGCAGCGAACGGCAGCATGAAAGCCACAGGCGCGGCGATGAAAATTGCTGACAAGGCACCCGGAACATTACCGGTCGAAGGCCAGTTGCCGCCGCTCAATGGCGCCGTGCAATGGCTCAACTCGCCACCACTCGATGCCCAGGCACTCAAGGGTAAAGTGGTGTTGGTGGATTTCTGGACCTACTCCTGCATCAACTGCCTGCGCACGTTGCCATACGTCAAAGCCTGGGCGGAAAAGTACCGCGATCAAGGCCTGGTGGTGATCGGTGTGCACGCCCCGGAGTTCGCCTTCGAGCGCGATGTCGGCAACGTCAGCAAAGCCATGAAGGAGTTGGGTATCAACTATCCGGTGGCCATCGACAACGACTACAAGATCTGGCGCGCCTTCAACAACGAATACTGGCCGGCGCATTATTTCGCCGACGCCCAGGGGCGGATTCGTTACCACCATTTTGGCGAAGGGGACTACGCCGAGTCGGAGCGGGTCATTCAGCAGTTGCTGCGTGAGGCCGGGGCGGAAACCGTCGCCGATGGCCTGATCAATGCCGATGCCCGAGGCGTGCAACAGGCGCCGGACATGAATCAGGTGCTGTCACCGGAAACCTATGTCGGCTACCAGCGTGCGGAACATTTCGTAGCGGAAACCGCCCTGGTGCCTGACAAGGTCGCGACCTACAACCCGCCCGCCAACCTGACCCTGAATGACTGGAGCCTCGGCGGCCAATGGGCCGTCGGTGCCGAACGCGCCACCGCCAACGCACCGGCCAGTCGCATCGTCTACCGCTTCCACGCCCGCGACTTGCATCTGGTCCTGGGCCCGAACGCGGATGGCAAACCGGTGCGCTTCAAAGTGTCGATTGACGGTCAGGCACCGGGCGATGCCCACGGTGTGGATGTCGCCCCGGACGGCAGCGGCCGCGTGACCGAACAGCGCCTGTATCAACTGGTGCGGCAAACCGACGAGGTGAAGGATCGCACCTTCACCATCGAATTTCTTGACCCGGGCGTATCGGCTTACGCCTTCACCTTCGGCTGATCGGGAGTGCGCAACATGAAAACTCAAAACAACTGGCGACGTGTGTTGCTCGGTGTCGCCATGGCCGGCGTGGTCGGTCAGTGTTCGGCGTTCTCTTTCGGCGCCGATGACGCGGTGGCCATCCCGCCGCCAGCCCTCGACGAAACCACTCAGGCGCACAGCGAAACCGCGGTGTTCGCTGGTGGTTGTTTCTGGGGCGTGCAAGGGGATTTCCAGCACGTCAAAGGTGTGCAGAAAGCTGTTTCCGGTTATGCCGGCGGTGCGGCGAACACGGCGGAATATGAGCGGGTCAGCGAAGGTGATACCGGTCATGCCGAGTCCGTGCAAGTCACCTTTGACCCGACGCAAGTCAGCTACGGCAGCCTGCTGCAAATCTACTTCTCGGTAGCCCACAACCCGACCGAACTCAACCGGCAGGGGCCGGACAGCGGCACGCAATATCGCTCGGCGCTGTTCCCGGTCAATGCCGATCAACAACGGGTAGCCCAGGCCTACATCGCCCAGCTCGACGCAGCGCATGCCTACAGCAAACCGATCGTCACCAAACTGGAAACCTACAACGGCTTCTACCCGGCGGAGGACTATCACCAGGACTTCCTGACCGAGCACCCGAGCTATCCGTACATCGTGATCAACGACATGCCCAAGGTGGCGCAGTTGAAGCAGTTGTTTGCGCAGCGTTATCAGGAGAAGCCGGTGTTGGTGAAAAGCGGTTCCTGAATTACTGCGAGGTTATTTGCCGGCGCTGTGACTGAAGCGTGCGCAGCAAACGGTAGTACTTCAGCGAACGAGTGCCGATCAACCCGCAGACGAAACCTGAAATCGCGGCTTTCAACAGCAGTGCATCCGGAGCAGAGGCTTGCTCCGGATGCACGTCATCCTGATAACCGAAGTAGTAATTCACGGCGAAAAACAGCAGGTATAGCATCAGCACTTTCCAAGTGCCCGGCAGGGTCAGTCCGGTTAGTGATTCATCAAGCGTGACGCCCTGAGCTGAAAACATCAGCCGTGCCGCAGCGCCTCCCAGCAACAGGGCGCCGATCCAGCAACTGAGGGACAGGGCTGGATGGAGTGTCAGATTCATTGAATAGAGTGACCAGGCAATCAGCACTGGCGGTGTAAGTAGCATCGCCAAACGGCTTTTGTGATTGGGTGCGCGTGCCTTGATCCCGAGATAAACCAGTACCAGGAAAACCGCATAAACCCACAGTGGGGTGTTTTGCAGAGTGATGAACATCGCGTAGCGTCCGTGCAGAGAGGAGATGCTGGATCATAGCGGATGCCATGATCGGCACCGGTTATTTCAAGCGCCTCCGCTCCATCGCAATCACCGACGTTTCAAACCCCAGACTGGAAAAAAATGCCTCAGCCCCAACACGCCCTGCGCGCAGCATCCAGGTAATGTCGGGGTTTTCGCCCATGACATGCTCGACCAGCGCGCGGCCGACGCCTGCACGGCGATGCTGGTCATCGACCACGACCATCGACAGATAGCCATTGGACAAACCATCGGTGATGCCTCGGGCGAAACCGATGATGTGCTCGCCGCTCAGTGCGACGGCAGTGCGTTGCGAGTTTTCCAGCAGTTGGGCGAAGTAGTCGCTGGAGCCGGTTCGGTGTCCCCAGCCATGTTGGCCGAGAAACAGTCGCACAGGCTCTGCGTCGTCGGGCAACAGATCGCGTACGGTGAGGGGGTTTTTCATCAGATGGCAGCATCCTTGTCGGCAATCACCGGAGCATAGTCAACCGCAGCCAACATCAGGATCTGCCCCAGGTTTTCATCGCGAACTCGACGAAGCGCCGCAGCTTGGGCAAACGATAACGATCCGGAGCGTACAGCAGATGTAACGGGCGGCTTGGCGGCTGGAAGTCGGGGATCACCGTCACCAGTTTGCCGTCGCGCAGATCCTGTTCTACCAGTGCATCCGGGAGCATGACGATGCCCATGCCGGTGCGTGCGGCCTGATGCAGACCGGCTGAGGTGTTCATCAGCATCGGGCCGCTGACATCAACCAGAATCTCGCCGTCCGGGCCACTGAGGCGCCAGCGTTTTTCCACTGATTGCCAGTCATCGCCGGCAGGGTAGGCGAACGACAGGCAGTCGTGTTGTTGCAGGTCTTGCGGGGTGATCGGCATGCCGCGTCGCGCGACGTAGGCCGGCGAGGCGCACACGGTCAGGGTGTAGTCGATCAGCGGCCGGGCGATCAGGTTCGATTGCTCGAAATGCCCCAGCCGAAAGGCAACGTCGAGGCCACTTTCCAGCAAGTCCGGACGACGGTTGGTCAGCACCACATCCATTTTCAATTGCGGATATTGCAGGGAAAACTCGCTGAGCGCCGGGGCCAGACGTTCGACGCCAAAAGTCAGTGGCGCGGTGATACGCAGCAAGCCGCGCGGCTCGTCGAGGGCCTGTTCGGCGAGGCGTTCGGAGTCGGCCACCAGGCCCAATACATCCAGGCAACGCTGGTAGTAAACGCTACCGAATTCGGTCAGTCGCTGACGGCGGGTGGTGCGCTGCAGCAACTGCACGCCGAGCCTTTGCTCCAGGGCGCGCAGGTGATTTCCGACCATGGTTGTGGACATTTCGCACTGCAACGCGGCCGCCGTCATGCTCCCGGCTTCCACGACCTTCACGTACACGCTCATCGCCTGCAACAGGTCCATTATCAAGTCCTGCTTTTAAATGATTGAAGTTTTGCCGAGTTTATCCAGTTCTGGTGGCTAACCATACTGCAAACACACCGACCTTCACTGGAGTTTGAAGTCATGACCGCCACCCTGATGAACACCTACCAACCGCTGGCCCTGAGTTTCACCAGAGGCCTGGGCACGCGCCTGTGGGATCAGGCCGGTCGTGAGTACCTGGATGCTGTTGCCGGGGTTGCGGTGACCAATGTCGGGCACTCGCACCCACGGATCGTTGCCGCTATCAGCGAACAGGCCGGACTGCTGCTGCACACCTCCAACCTGTACAGCATCGACTGGCAGCAACAGCTGGCGCGGAAACTCACGCAGCTGTCGGGGATGGACCGGGCGTTCTTCAACAACTCCGGCGCCGAGGCCAATGAAACTGCGCTGAAGCTGGCTCGGTTATATGGCTGGCGCAAAGGCATCGAACAGCCGCTGGTGGTGGTCATGGCCAACGCGTTTCATGGCCGCACGCTGGGCACTTTGTCGGCCAGCGATGGCCCGGCGGTGCGTCTGGGCTTCAATGATCTGCCGGGGGACTTCGTCAAAGTGCCTTTCGGTGATCTGGCGGCGCTGGATCAGCTCCAGCAAAAGCATGGCGAGCGCATCGTGGCGATTCTGGTCGAGCCGATTCAGGGCGAAAGCGGTGTGCAACTGGCGCCGCCCGGCTACCTCAAAGCCCTGCGCGACCTGTGCAATCGGCACGCCTGGCTGCTGATGCTCGACGAAATCCAGACCGGTATCGGCCGCACTGGTCAGTGGTTTGCGTTCCAGCATGAAGGCATCGTGCCGGACGTCATGACCCTGGCCAAAGGCCTCGGCAACGGCGTGCCGATCGGCGCCTGTCTGGCGCGAGGCAGAGCGGCGGACCTGTTCACCCCCGGCAGCCATGGCAGTACGTTCGGCGGTAATCCGCTGGCCTGCCGGGTCGGCTGCACGGTGCTGGACATCATCGAAGAACAGGGCTTGCTGGAAAATGTCCGGGTGCAGGGTGAACGCCTGTTGACCCGCTTGCGGGCCGAACTGGCAGACAACCCCAATGTGTTGGCGATTCGCGGGCAGGGCTTGATGATTGGTATCGAGTTGAAACAGCCGATCCGCGATCTGACGCTGATTGCTGCGCGGGATCATGGATTGCTGATCAACGTAACGCGTGGCAAGACGATACGGCTGCTGCCGCCGCTGACGATTGATGAGCGGGAGGTGGGGATGATTGTCAGAGGTGTGGGACTTGCCTTAACAGCGCACTGACGCGCAACCGAACCCCCTGTAGGAGTGAGCCTGCTCGCGATAGCGGTGTATCAGGCGATATACATTTTGAATGGCCTACCGCAATCGCGAGCAGGCTCACTCCTACATTGGAAAAGGTGCACGTCAGTCCGGATAATCCCCCAACTCCGGCGCCAGCATCCGTGTCTTCACCGCGCCGTTCGAATTGTGCTGAATGATCTCGCTCGGCTGACCCTGCGCATTGAAAAACACCTGCCCGATCCCCGCCGAATTCCACAGTCGCTCACCCGCTTCGGCATGCTCCGGGGTATACGGCACGATGCGCATGCGTCGGCGTTTGGTAAACCAGTTCAACGGCGAGCGCGGCGAATAGAGCCAGCGGTTGAGGCGGTCGAACCATTCCAGCAGGGTTTTCGGAAACTCGTTCTTGATCCCGCTGCTGGTGATCTGCCAGATCCGTGGCCCGGCCTTGCGGTGTCGGATCAGCACTTCGTAGACGAAGGAATAATGCACGTCGCCGGACAGCACCACGTAGTTCCCGGGTGTGCGCGTATGTCGGAAAATGTTCAGGATCACCTGCGCGGCGCCGCGATGAGCCATCCAGTTTTCGGCGTCGACCAGCAGTGGATAACCACACCAGCTGAACACCTTCTGCACGGTTTCGATCAGCTTCACGCCGAAGATCGGCGCGGGGGAAACAATGATCGCTGACGGATGATCGAGCAGTTCCTGCTGCAGTTCGCTCAGGGCTTCCCAGTCCAGCAAACCGGAGGGTTGCTTGAGTGCCATCTCGCTGCGCCAGCGCCGGGTGCGGGTGTCGAGCACCACCAGTGCCGGACTGCTCGGCAGCACGAAATGCCAGTGCTGAAAGCGCAGCAGGGCGTCGATCAGCGCGTCCTGCACCGGACTGTCGAGATACTGATCGTCACCACTGGCGCTCAGGCTGCGGGTTTGTTCCAGCATCTCCTTGAACGCATCCGGATTGTTGCCCCAGCCCTGGCACAGCATGTAGGCAATCAAGGCGTTGCCGATAATGCGTTTGGAGAACGCATGGCCGTAGGCGGTTTCCTCCCATTGCGCGGAAAGATTCCAGTCATCGGTGATGTCGTGGTCGTCGAAAATCATCAGGCTCGGCAGGTGTGCCAGCGCCCGGGCAACATTGCCCAGACCGGCCTTGAAGCCAACGATGCGGGTTTGCTCCAGGGTGTAGCGCTTCAAGCGTTCAGGCGTCAGCGATGGAACAGCAGGATTGATCAGTGCCCAGGCAACCGGCGACCACACCAGCAGATACATCGCCATCACTTCGGCGAACGTCACCAGATGATTGTCGGCGCTGCTGCTGGTGAAAATCGGCTTACGCGCACCGCCGAAAAATCGCTCGCGCAAGGTCTCGTTGCTCTCCAGCGCCGGTAACAAATCCGCACGGTGGTAGTAGCTGGCCGGGTGTTCGTAGAGTTTGGCGCTGTCGCTGACCACGGCACCTTCGAGGTGTTCGTCGAACAGGCCGAGGCGCGCAATCAAGGCATGAATCGCCCGCAACATCGGGCCGGCGACATCGTCGGCGTAGATCTGATCGCCGCTCATCATCAGCAGGGCCGGACGTTGTTGCGGATCGGTTTCGCCTGACAGCAGTTGATCGACGCACAGCAAACCGTCTGCCGCCGGATGATGCGGCTTGCGGCAGGAACCGTGCAGCAATTGGTCGATCCGCGAGCGCACTACGAGGTTCGGACAGCGGGCATTGCCGTACAGCAGATGCGGCGCCCACTCGGCGATGGGCGTCTGGCCGTCAATCAACAGGTCATAGTCGATGCGCGTGTCGCAGGGCAGGGCGCTGTCGAGCGCAACGTCAATCAAATGGACGAACGCATGACGGCCTACAGGGATGACCGTGCATTTCTCAGCATCGAGAGGGATGTCTCCTACGCCTTGCAGGCGCAAGGTCAGCGCCAGTTCGCGCGTACCGATCAGCCACAGCACCACTCGCGTTGATTCCAGCCGGCGCAACAGCGGACCGGCTAAAACGGGGGGCAGCGGATTCAGGTCAGCAGGTATCGGGGACATTCAGGGGCAAAGCTCAAGTCGCACAGGCTGGCGATGATAGCGCAGCCGGCACCTTGAACCCTTAAACGAGGCTTAAGAGTCAGCCTTCCGCAGCTTCAGCGCCAGCAGTCGCCATTCGGCGGACGCGGGTTGCTCCTGCACCGAGCATTCGAAGCTATAAGTGACGTCATCGCCATTCATGTTGCGCGCGGTAACCTTGTTGCTGAGGGTGTAGACCTGATCCTTGAAGCGCTTGGTGACAATGGCAGAGCTGTCGGCGAAGCGCTCCGACGCCGGAAAGCGCAGCGTGCTGGTGACCAGCGTGCCGCACATGACATACGCGAGCATCGATTTATCGCTGTCGGCATTTTGCCCCAGCTTGTCGCGCAGCGCGGTGAGCGCTTTACGGCCCTGCGCGTCGCTTTGATCGAGGACGGTTTTTTCCGATATCGACTTCGGTGCCCGGCTGGCGTAATTCGGCAGCAGTGCGGAGTCCGGCGGAGAAGGTTGGTCATCCGGCTCGATCGCGGCAAAGCCCGGCGCGTTCTCCAGCACGGCGGATGTCGAATCCGACTCGGCTTCGGGCAACAGACTGGTGGTCACATCGCTCTGTGTGATCACGTCTTCGATTGGCGCTTTTGCGGATTTATGCGCCGACGGGAATATCGACAGCAAGATCGACAGCACCACCATGCCGACGATAAAACCGCCCGCCGCGCCAACGATGTTGCCGTAAAACAGATTCCAGCTACCGCGGTTTTTCACCACCCAGCGCCACATGCAACCCCAGGCGGCGATAAATGCCAGAAAACTCAGAAACGCCATTCGATCCTTTCCTTAATTTCGAAAGCTGAAATCAACGCACACCGAAGTGAGCGCTGACGAAGGGCGCCAAGATAACAAAACAGTGACGCCGCTCGATCATGTGTTGGGGAAAAAATTCACAGCAAGCACCAGCAGTGCCACCATGCCGGCGGCAAAGCCACACACCGCGCCCAGCAATTGACGTGCAACCGGGTGTTCGGGTTGATGGCGATTGGCAATCCACAACCATACCCCCGCCAGAACGCCCGCGCTTGTGGTGAACACCACCAGACTGCGATTCAAGTTGGGTGCCGCCATCGATGTACCAATGACCGCGTCGTAAATCAGCGTGAACACAATGCCGGTTACCACGCTACTACCGGCACCAGCAAGGTTGCCCAGCAGCAAACTCCACTCACCCCGTTGTTTCACTACCCAAAACCAGGTTCCGGCCATCACTAGCAAGCACAACAAAGCATCCATTGGTTTATTCCCCAGTGCGCGATAACAGAGGCGGTGACAGGCCTCCAGCGAAAGTGGACGGCAAGATATCAAAATAGTAGCTTCGCGCCACTTTCTTCAAACACGTAACGGACTACACATGCCGAATGTTTCTTTTACACCGCGCCTGCTCGGAGCGTTCCTTCTCGCCATCGTAACGACCCCGGCGCTTGCCGACTGGGATGAAACCCCGGAAGTCGCCTGGAAGGAGTACCTCGCCGATTGTGGGCGTTTTCAGCAGGTGGTGAACAACGTTCAAAACGGGGTCATGGCTACCAGGCAAGCGATGAACCGCGTCGACAGCTTGAATCGCACTGTTCATGTCCATCGCGATCACCTCTCCCAGGAACGCCTCACCTCTCCCGAATATGCCCGTTGCGAAAACGTCATTGCTCAAGCGTTCGTGATCCGGAACAAGGAAGAGGAGGTCCTGGTCGCGGAGCTTCAACAGCAATACTTCAAGGCTCGGGCCGAGCACGAGAAGTCCCCGGAATACAAGCGCGCCCTCGATCTAGGCTTTAGCGACGTTGGCGGACTTGGCAAGCTCAAGGAACTCGCCGAGGATTCGGAAACGGATGGCGAAGCGTATCTGAAGACGTTGATGATCACGGTCGATTGGGGCTGCGGCCGACATTTCCGCGCCGTGAGATACGTCAAACCCTATGTGATCTACACCGCCCATCCCGATGAGGGCAACTGCGCCGTCTATAAAGAGGTCGCGGTGCTTGGCGGAGAGATGGTGGAGAGGGGCGAGACCATCGATCAGGACGCGATTTTTCAATACGTGGGATGGAAGAAGCTGGAAGGGCCAGGTGGGTTTCCCGTCGACATTCGAGTAGTAAAAGTGCGGCAGTAATCCGAAGGGCTGTTTCTACAGATTACGCATCTGATTACAGAATGTCCTTCAAATATCCCTTGAGCGCTAGGAGCGGTTGATCAAGCTGCTCCAGCGACTGCGCCTGCCGGAAATCTGCTGACAGCTTGTGCAGCTCACGCCCCAGCGGTTTCTCGACACCGCCCAAGGCGTCCATTGCCAATCCCAGACACTCGTTCATCTTGAACTGAATGGTCTCGACATCCCCGCGGCGCACCAGCAATTCGAACACGTCTTTCTGGTAATCACCCATGACCATATCGTCCCGCAGAATCGGGCTCAGGCCTTCCTCCTCGTAAGCGAGTTTGAGGGAGAACAGGGCGACGGTTTCCAGTGACGTTTCCATGTGGTGAATCCTTTGAGGTGTCCTGTCGGTGGAACAGAGGAAGATCAAAAGATCGCAGCCTTCTGCAGCTCCCGCAACAGCGGCCACTTTCCAGTAGACGAAAAAAAAGGCCTTGCTAAGCAAGACCTTTCTTAATTTTGGTGCCCGAGGGAGACCGTCGGGTTCCATATAAAACGTGGCTTGCAGCGTGATTATACGTTTGGGGATACAAGTAGGGATACAGGATGTCGCCCGCTGAATTCGCAATCACGAACTATACGAGCATTTCAGACAATTTCCCCAGCTTTAGCCTCAGCGACTGCTGAAGCTCATCATTGATTCCAACAAGGATCAGAGCCGCCCGCTCGTAGTCGGTTCGACCATTGAAATGTAGCGCCTTCGCAATACCGTTTAGCATCCCTGATTCTCTAACAGGATATCGACATACGATTGCGTCAATGTCCTCAGCGCTGACCATCTGTTTGATGCGCTCTAGCTCACCAGGATATGGTGACTCAAGTTTGAACTCGATATGCTTTTGCGTTCCCTCAACCATCATTTTTCTATCAGGCAAAGCAAGCAGGAGCTGGTCTCGAATGTGCCGCTCAGATATGCGGCTCGCCAAATGTTCAGGAATTCCTTTGGCAGTCACTGCCTGTAGCGCTGCCATTTTTGCTTCATGCTGTAACTGTTCCACTGGTAGACCGAACGTTCTGGCTTGCTGGGCGGCCAGTCCTGCTAATACATCAGCGGAATAGTAGAGGCTTTCAACTGCGAAAATCGGTAACGGATATATGCCATGGGACTCGAAGTCGAGTACCTGTTTTTCATCCATCCCATCGTGATCGATGAGACCGAAGGCTTGCGCCCGATGCATTTTTTCCACTGCTCGCAAACCTTCTACCGCCCTCATAACCTCTCGGCAGCTTTCACGCGATCTCACAGAGACCTTAGGGAATAGCAGTGAATAGAGCGGATGATCTAGGCTGTTTATTGTTCCTTCTATGAACAAGATTTTCTGGCGCGAACCGATTAGATCGACGCGTAACCATTCTGGTATTTCCTCAGGGGCATCCAAAACGTCCACTTGCCACGATTCAACTACGTTGCCGGACCACTCACAACCTCGAACGAGGATGATTTTCGACTCAACGGAAGTGCTCGGAAGCCCTAGCTCATGCGTGCAAATGACGAAACCGCATTCAGGGCGTTCAGCAATGAGCGCTTTTAGGAGCGGAACGACGATTGCAGGGTGAAGGTGGAGTTCCGGCTCATCAATTAGAAAAATGGCTCCATCAGGAGCTGCCACCACCTCAGCTGCGAAAATAAGCGCGGCCCGCTCCCCATCAGACATCCGAGCAAAACTGTAAACAGCATCACCTCGCTGGGCTTTTAGTTCACCTTCAGAAATCAAAACCCGAACCTGCAGATTTGACTGGGATAGCAGGGCATTGATGCGATCTAAAGGGGCGTTATTTGACTGGAGTCGGGCAATAGCACTTGACTGGGCACCTTCCGCTTTGATTTCGTTCGCGGCATCGACCTTGTACTGCAATTCAGCATTTTGCAGGTCATGTATAGCTTTTTCATTTCTAGCTGTTCCTGATATGACTTTCCAACGAGTGTCTGGATTTGCATCCCAATGTGGAAAGTTGACTGCGAGGTCTCTTCTTGCCGCATGTGTCAAACTGAGACCTTCATGCTCAAAGTGCCCGGGCCGGGAACCTGGCATAAACACTAGATTTTTACCTAGTTTTGTAGAGAGCATCCCCACTAAAGCGGATTTTCCAGTCCCGTTTCGACCTAGAATAAAAACCGGACAGCCTGGTTTGATCTCGATTTTTTTGGTGTCAGCTCCCGTGTTGATCTCAATTACATTAAGTGTTCCTGTTGATTCAACCTGCTCCATACTATCTCCTAATTCATTGAGTTCCGTGGGGGGAGTGACTGGTAGCCGATGCTGCCAAAACCTAGCCTAAAAAGGGAGGGGGCCCCTGGGTATTTTCCTCGCGCACGGGGTCGGAAACCCGCGGGACTTTGGTAGCGGAGCGTGCTCCAGCTTACTGAAATTCAATCGTTGAAATTGAAAGGATCTTGAAGAAAAAGGGGCATCGTTACCGGAACGGTAACGGTGATCTCTGATCGGTGAACACATAGGGCAAATGCACAGGTGAATAGGCAGTTCACCGAGTTCACCTGTTCACTAAGCTGGGAGTTCTCCCGCTAACAAGGTTCCGCGGGTTTCCGACCCCGTGTCTCGAAGAAAACCTCAGGGGCCCCGGCACACTGCGGGAGATACACCTGATGTTCGCTGGTGGGATTGATGCTTACGGGGTGTGGGGGTATGTACCCCCTCAAAAATGCGGTGTAACTCGTGTAACTGGTGTAACGATGGTTGTTAAGTAACTGTATTTACTGATTATTTATGATGTTACATCGGCTGCGTACACAAACATTTAGGCGTGTAACTCTGCCATCTGGTGTAACGCTCCGATGCTCGAAAGAGGGGCGGAGGAGGTAATGTCCATGCGCAGGAGACCAGGTAATTCCCCACTCCCAGTCCGCCCAATTGATGCGATTAACGGGCTGTAATCATCAGTTTGGCCGCTCTGCCAGCGATCAGTCAGCAGTCGTAACGGGCCGCTTTCGGCCATAAGCGGTCAGCCCTGGCCGTCAGCTTTCGGCCAGAAGCGGACGTACGTGAGCGGTTGAGTTCGGCCATGAGCAAGCGTCTGCTATTGAGCAATAGCCGCCTTTTGTAACAGCTATCAGCAGCCACGGTCTGATCGCTTGTCGGATGATACGTAGGATCAAAAAAAGCGGACCTTTCACCCTAGGGTAACGGTCGCGTGGCCCGCAGCTTTCAACTGTTGGCCTACACCTGTGCCAATTCAACGGCTCATGAATTTGTAAGACCAGCGTTGCAATGTGAATTTCATTGCATGTGCGTGAATTTTGCTCCCAGGAGCGTCGATATTGGAATCGACCGTCCGAAAATAGCCTTCCAAGAGGCATGCTCCCTTTATTCGCCGCCCATGCCAGCACGCTGCTACGGCATCACACCATCGACATAACCACAAGCGAATGATCGAGAGATATAGTGCAGAAACTCTTGCGGTAGGATATAAATGGCCTAGAGCATATGGCTTTTTGCCGCCATTGAAGATTTCTAAAATCAAGGATGTGACCTTTGGATTATTATATAAGGCGAGTGGTTATTTCAGATCTTTTTGAATCGGGAAATAACTATAGAATAGACTTTTCTGAAGGGTGCAATTGTATATTTGGCCCTAATGGCACTGGTAAAACCACAATTATCAATTTGATCGTGAATTCATTATCTGTAGATTTGGAGCCACTGTCTCGAATTTCTTTTGGCTCCATAACAGTATTTCTAGCAAAGACCGGTCAGGTCCGAGCCTTCAGATATCTGCATCTCAGTCGTAGAAGAAAACTACAAGGAGTCGTAAATCTTTATTATGAGTTCGAGAGCGCTGTAACTTATGCTTTTGAAATGAAGATACGAGGCGGAGTAGCAAAAATTTCGGAGCGACTAGATGAAAACCCACCTGAGGAATTGAGAGACAAAATTCGAGAGAGATTAAATCTCACGCACGTGCCGTTATTGCGCATGCATGACTCTGAAATCAATATGTCAAGAGATAGTGGAGACGAATTCCTGCAGACTATGCTTCGTCAAAAGCACATTTCTCAATCGCAAATAACGGAAATACTAGATCCTAGTGTAAAAGTTCTGAACTCATTAGAGCGGCAATTTGTTAGTGAAGCAAACTCGGCGAGAAAGAAGATAACCGAAAAATTAGATGACTTACGATCAAAAATAATCGAAAAAGTCATGATAGATGAAAGCCTCGTTAGGCTAAGTAATAGAGCTCTATCACGAGCCCATAAAGCCATGAACTCTGACTTTTTAGAAGACGTGGACGTTTCCGCTTATGTTCGCAAGCTAAGCGAGGCCCAGATCAATGTTCCTGAGGTAAAGATCAAAGAGCACTTTTCGATCTGGAAGCAGCTCAATGACAACGTCCGAGATGCATTTAAAATAATGCGCTCTATTGGCACATCTGAAAAAGGGACAAAAAAGCATAACGAGGCGGCTGCAAAATTTAACTCCTCATATTACAATCTTATTGCAATGAGCAACTTTAACGACAGATTTTTATCTATTGTTGAAGATGTTGAGTTAATGCAAGCCGCCCGCTTTGAGGTGACGAGAGTTTTCAGTGAGTATGAAAAGGAAGTCAACCTATATCTAAAGCCAAAAAAAATGTTTCATGTCTCAGAGGATGGAGAGCTGAGCGTTATGACTCGGACTTCGCACATAAGACTTTCCGATTTGTCCTCAGGGGAAAAGCACATTATTAGTATCTTAGGGAGAGCTGCGTTGAGCCGTAAAGAGGGGGCAATCTTCGTCGCGGATGAGCCCGAGCTGTCGCTCCACCTTGATTGGCAACGGATGATATTGCCCTCCATCGCTAAGCTTTCTCCTAAGTCTCAAGTTATTATTGCAACACACTCACCGGCAATCCGCATGAGAGGTGCGAAAGATATTGATCTAGAGGAGTGCATGGTATGACCACCATTAGGGCTTTCTCTGCCGAAGAAAATATGCGGCGTCTTAAAATGCAGAAAAGTCTAACCTTCATTGTTGTAGAGGGGATCGACGATGTGCCTTTGTACGAATCCTGCTTAATGATGGAAGCCAAAGCAATAGACTTCGACGTTATTTATTCTGGCGGAAAGAAACCAATTCGCGAGTTTCTTGCCTCCAATAAGAGCACCAATGCTATGTTTATCGTCGATAAGGATTTTGACGATTTCACCGTTACTGATAGTAGGGTTGCAGCGCTCGACCGTTATTCAATCGAAAATTATTTCATATGCGAAGAGGTAATTTCACACTCCGTTAAGTTTGCAATTAGCTGTAAGTTTCGGGATGCGATCGAAGCTTTTGACTTGACAGAATTTACGGAAAAAACCACTCGCGCTATTGAAACGCTCATTAAAGTACTTTTCTACTACCAACGTCATGCTGTCCATTTAGTTGATAGTGCTTCAAAACAGTCATGGAGTGATGAGTTTCTTTGTGGCAACAATACATGGGAGTTGAGTAGTGAGCAAATTAACGCTCTGATTACCAAGCTTGCTCCTACAGCCCGAGACGTCGCTGAAGCTGAGGCATACTATGCTAGACACTTTGAGTGTTCTGGAGCTTTGATTAATGCATTTCCCGGAAAAATGCTGAAGACATCACTCCAGCGTTATATTCGACAACAAGTCATTCAAATCAAGCCAGGAGCAAAGGGTAAGTACAATAATGTTGAAGATATGAGGGCGCTTCTTTCCTCCGTCTTGCATCATTCATCTAGTCTAAAATCTGCGCTTAGATCAGTTGTAGATTTTTTAGCTAGTCGAAATCTAGGAGCGAGATAGTACCTAGGGATCTGCTCTTGACAAGAGCACAAATTAGACTGTCAATCGACGGACTTAGTTTTCAAAGTTCTCATATGTGCTCACGCCCGCTTCACACTAGCGGGTTTTTTACGAGCTCTCGTGCTCTTTAGGCCAAGATAATTGGTCTCGTACGTTGTGAGTAGATTCCACATTTGTCGATCAACCGCATCGTGTTTTTCAGGGCTTCTTAATTTCTGAAGCAGCTTGTTGATAAATTTGGCGGGAAGTTTAATTATCAAACACTGATGAGAAGTGTGCATTTCCTTTGTCCAATCTAGATCTCTTCCAGCAGTAAGATTTTCACTATCGTCTCTGTTAATGATAAATCCAAGCTTTCCATACGAGCCGGTTAGATAGGATTGTAATTGTCGGTACTCTTCCGGACCAAGCTCTTGATAGTTTTTTGCATCGAAAACTACGTTCCTAGATTTGTAGTCAAGTAGTACGCGGTTCCAAAAATCCGATTTTCCACGATTAGTGCCTACAATGTCTCTCCGCTGAACCGCGGCGCCATTTGGATGTAGCTGCAACCCTAAGAGATGAGCAGCGAAGATGATTTTCAATGCCTCTAGGCACCATAATTCAAAATCACGATCTCCTTCACGCCCCGGTGGGATTTTATCAAGATGTGAAATAAGTTGACCGATCTTTGCATTTCTAATCTTAGGATTAAGCGAGTCAACTTTGATGTCATATTCATCATTTATCTCTTCTGCTTCCTCTGGGGATAGCGCGTTCCGGCTCAAGTTTAAGCCAAGCCAATAACAGGGGTGAACAAGAATTCTGTCCGCGCTCTCGAAACCCTTGTCTGGCGTTCGACCATCATGGCAAAAAGAATATGAGGAAAGGTTTTGATCGTGCAAACCAATAAAGCCGATACTATATAAGGATTGCAGCAGTCCCGTCGCCCCTAGCAAGCGAGCCTCTACTAATGAAGCTTGATCATCACTATTCTCTAATGACTCAGTGGCCACCTCAATTTTTGCCAAAGCTGCCATCACGGACAACTCTGGCTCCGCATTTTTAAATGCGCTTGTAACTGACTGTATAGGAGGAAATATCTTTTGATACTCTTTCCACAAATCCTCGAGTCTCGCCACTGAGATTGATTTAGCAGCATATTCGAGATCGTCGATTATAGCGGTGTCGCGTCCGTGTCTAAATGAGCAGAAAAAAGACTCATTAAGTAGTGAAAGTAAATCCCTGGGGCGATATAGCGTGAATTGTAGACATCGTTTGAAACCTTCCCGCCCCTGTAACTCACCTGCTGTACACCGATCCCAAACCCGTTGATCTTTTTCCACTTCGACGTGAAAACTCAGCTTCATTCTAGTAGCTGCCAATTGCAAAAGAAGCGGCCAGTCCCAGTGCAATCGTATTACCTGTCCTTCTAAATTTCTAGAATAGTCTGGATCTTCCTTCGCTAAAGCTCTAAATACGTTGTCGCGCAGAAATATTATAGGCCTGATTAGTTTGGATTTTTGGTTCAGTTCTACCGCGGCGTAGGCTAGTCCAGCAATGATTCCGATACCTATTGCGTCTGACTCATAGCCTTCATCTAGTCTATCCATCAATATTACAACGTGTCGGTCGGTTTTTTGCAAAATCTTTAATACATGTTCTTCTACTGCACTTAGATTTAAATTAAATGGTAGGTCTCCTATTGCCTCCTCGGGTGAGTCGACTGATAAAAAAGCTTTTGCAATCCTTCTGCATTTGGTTAGAAATGGAGCTTGTGAATCACTCCATCTTGCAACATGCTCCCTAAGCACCTCATCCTTGGCAACAAGTTCAGCATGCTTGTAATGCCTAGATATATATGTTGCAACCTCCATCAGCATTGCATAGCGCCAAAGCAGCTTTGTAGCAGCTCTGGAAAGTATAAATGAGTTCGAGAACGGCTTTAATAAAGATCTAAATCCAATGATCTCGGTATCTTCCGGAGAGAAAGTTAGTGTGATTACCTTTTTATCTTTGGTCCAATGTTTTTTTAAATTAATAAACATCGCGCTTTTTCCAGTACCTCTCCTACCAACGACGACAGTTCTATCATCAGACTCCACTAAAGTCCGAAAGTCTGGAGTTTCAATGAAGGCGCTCGACAACATTTTTTCGTCGTTTTCAGCAGTGGTGTCGCCCAACGGATTAGTACGCACTACTAAGGCGGTCGAATTCACTTGGGTGCTTTCAGGGCTTATTTTTTCTTCTACCGGATGATGCCGAGTTTTCATTTCATTCCCTCTCTTAATTTTTCACATCATCTGACGGTATTAGCTTTCGAGATTTTCAGCTTGCAAAGAAACAATAGACCCAACCTTCCTACCCGTACAGAGACTCAGGGGTGTAAGCATCTGTTGAACGTGCAAGTTTTGCAGGCACGTGGTCGTACGACAGGCTACGCCTGATAAAACTCATGGTTGGTTCTGCTCGAAGCGACTGGCTGCTTTTGGGCCGAAAGCAGACGTCCGTGAGCGGCGGCTAGTGGGCAGACGCGGTCGTTAAGAAAAAATCGTGGAGGGCAGCCAGGAGCAGCTCGTTTCTAGCGGTTGGGAGGGCAGAGTCAGACTTCGCGGAAGGCTTCATCACCCGTGAGGAGCGCAGAGTGATGATCGAGAAGGCTGCAGCGAACTACAGGAAAGCAGTCGAGGGCGTAGGGCAAGGCACCTAGCATTAGCCCAGATGGGAAGAGCTGCGCTGGAGCGATCAATGTTCGCGATGGTGAATTGTCGCTGGTCGGGACCGATCACCTCGACAGACAAACTATGGTCGGCATTTATCGAGCAGGTGATAGCGCATTGCGGGAGGCGCCGAGACAACAGGTCGCCAATTTCACGTCTGCTCATTGTGTCCACAAAGTTGACTCCTTTTGCTGATGGTAGCGATTCTTAGATGGTGAGGTCGCAGGCGCGAAGGATGTGATCAACAAAAGAAAAGGCCTCTGAGAGGCCTTTTATTCAAGCTGCGTTATTTCTTCACCCAGCTTTCAACTTCGTCGGCACCGTGCTTGGTTTTCCACTCCTTCAGCGTCTTGTGATTGCCGCCTTTGGTTTCGACCACTTCGCCGGTGTGCGGGTTCTTGTAGACCTTCAGAGCGCGAGGCTTACGCGTGCCAGGTGCCGCCGCTGGTGTTGAAGCGCGCTTCGTGCTTTGCGGATCCAGCAGGTTGATGATGTGCTTGAGGCTGAAGCCGTATTGGTTGAGCAACTCGCGCAGCTTGGTTTCGAACTCGATCTCTTTTTTCAGCGCGCCATCGCTCTTCAGTGCTTCCAAAGCCTGAAGCTGTTCGGCGAGGTGCTTTTCGAGCTGGCGGTATTCGGCAAGTTTGGACATGTTTGATTCCTACATTTGTTTGATGACAGTTCGAATGTTCGTGCGGCTCACAAGTTCAGCGCTATTCTGACAGTTTAAGATACTCTCGGATGCTAATGATCTCTGCTTTTATCAATTTCACGGTGAGAATCTCGACTTTCGTTTTTATGCGAGGTTTGTCCACGAATTCCAGCATTTCCTTTAAGGAGACTATTCGTGCATTCAGTAGGTCTTTCCAGTTGGGGGTGTTTCTAAGGTCAAATTGAATGATCATTTTGTAGCCTGTGGAGGTTAAACAGCCTACCTGCGTAGGCTGTTTCGGTGGCTCAGCGCATTACAACGCGAGAACGTCTTCCAACGAGTACTTGGAGGCGCGTTCCCACAAATCGCTACTGGTCCAGTTCCGGAAGTTTTCGCCTTCTTCAGGAATGATTAGTTTCCTGAGCCTGATTTGCTCGCCTCCAACCAGATCAATGGCAGACCAGAGCTTGCCGCCCATCTCCAGCAACTCTTGAGCTTTCTCGTTCCACTGTTCCTCGAGAACAGTTCGCGCCAAGAGCAACGCCCTTCGCTCGATGGTTTTGTGCTCTTTCCGCGCCTCGTCGATGTGTTGATCCACGATGACGAGTTCCTGCTCCAGCGCGGCAATGATCAGAAGCTGACGGCGATGGTGCTCGCTCGCAGTCGCCAGATTCTTTGCAGCCTTCTGGGCGTCGGCGTTGGCGGTTTTCTCGCCCTCGGTGTCGCCCCAGGCCACGGCTTGTGCATAAGCGGTCGCTGCATCGGTTTCGGCTTGCCGAGCCTTGGCTATGTCCTCTTCTGCCTGCTGCTGGATCTGCGCCAAGCGGGTACTGAGGCTGTCGCGTTTCTCGTCGAGCTCTTGTTCGTCGGCTTTCCAGTTCGTCATCGATTCGACGTAGCCCGCCATCAGGGTTTCATGATTGAACAGCTGCTCGCGTCGTCGAATTCGAGCGTCTGCGTAGCTAGCGCGTGTCTTGCAGGAGTCGTAAGGAATTTTGAGGGTGTTGTACTGTTTTCGAATTTCATACAGTCGATCTGCATCGAGTTCGTCCTCGTTTTCCAAGAGCGCTTCCAATGGAGCTATTTGCACGTAGTGCTCCGCTGCCTCCCTCAGCAGGCTATCGCGGTGGCTGGTCCATTCTTCGATTTCGCCCATCAACACTCGCTTCTTTTCACATAAGCCGATTACTTCGCCGGTGGCTGCTACGGGCAATGAGAGCCCTATTTCATGGCCATCTGGATCACTGGCCAGCAGTTCGTGTTGTTCGGTGGAAGTTTGGAATTCGTTCATCTGTCTTGTTCCTTGAAAATGGGTTTGGGTTGAATGAGCGGCTGGCGAGGCCGGGAATAAGCCGGCGCTACCTCTATGAGCTGAGATGCCCTCAGGCAGCCCGAGCCTCGCTCTCATCCGTTCCCGGAATCGCCTTCACGATGTAGCAGCGTTGCTGACCGAGACCGGGTAACCGCACTAAACTCGACGCCTTGCCGTCGCTGCTCGGTTCCAGCACGCCGCGTTGCAACAGCTCTTTGTTCACGGCGTTGATGTTCATGCCCCGGAAAATCTCGGAGCGCCAAGCCTCGGGCAGCACGTAGTAGGTGTTAGTGGTGTGCATGGTGTCGCCCATGCCGTGCTCCAGTGTCTTGCGAAAGCCGAGACGGTCGATGGTGCGCGGGCCGTGTTCGTCGATCTTGGCTGCCGCCGATTCCCAGCGGGTGAAGCGGCTTTCTCCAAAACGCTCGATGACCTGGCGCAGCCGCGCCAAGATCGCATCGCCCTCGAAGTTACCGGCGCCACCGCGCTCGTGGAGCCACGCGTTCAAGCACACCCGAGCGGCGGTGGTAGCCGTGCCGTCCGGCCATCCAGTGATGCCCATAGCTGTGGCAAGCTCACCAGCGGCCGCTGCAAGGCCGAAGCGCGCCGCAGCACGGTGTGCTTGTCCACTGGCAGAGGCGGGGAGCGCTTGGGCAATAAAGCCTTCCAGCGTGCGCCGCAGGATCGCTGCCCAGCCGTGGCGCTTGCCGGGTTCGCACAGCGTGGTCAGGAACGCGGTAAGCGGGGTGCCGTAGTAGTTCGCCACGCGCGCCTTGAGCGCGTCGGAAAGAGCGGCGGCGTCTTCGAAACCATTGAGTGTGTCGAACATGCCAAGGCCTTTGCTGGCATCGGCCGGAATGGCGAGCATGCGCACCTCCATGCCGGCTTTCAGCTCCTTGTTGGCTTCGGCCATGTGCTGCGCCAAGGTCTTCTCGCCGGTGGATAGGAACAGCAAGCGCCACTCTTGCACCTGTCGGCCCGCTTGGCCTCGATCATTGGCGCGAGCCTTGCCGGTGCCGTTACCGAGCATGTAAACAGTCTCGCCGATGATGCGGGCATCACACATGCCGATTTCATCGAGCACCAGAAGCCCGTCGGAATGCGCGGCAGCGATCGATTCCAGAGCGTTGTCGGTCGAGCGCCACGAGCGCACCAGACGCGGCCCGCCGTAGATCGAGGCGGCAACCTGCAGGTGCGTGGTCTTGCCGCCGGAGCTGTCGCCGTACAGATGAAAGCCGCCGGATTCGTGGCCGAGCATGTGCAGCAGGGGACCGGCGAAGGCCACGCCGACGACAAATGCCAAACGATGATTGCCGATGCACAGCGCGCCGATCTGCTGTTGCCATTGTTCGAGAGTACCCGCTTCGCTGATCGGCGGCAGCTGCGCGCCAGCCTCATAGAAGTGCAGGTGTTCCGCGTGCATGCCGACCTGCTGCTCGGGCAACAGAAAGGCGTTGTCATGCCAGCCCAAACGGGTGACCAGTCGCGCACGTTGAGCACTGTCGAAGCCGCCCAGGTAACTCTGCAAATCGTTGCGAGCGTTGCGCCCCGAGCGACTGCCGGCCAGACGCAGACCCATGTCCACCAACGGGCCGAGCACGTCCTTGCCAAAGTCGCCGGTCATGGTGCGCGCCGGGATGTTCCAGCGTTTTTTGGTGCCGTCGGGGTCGTCGAACTCGACCAGCAAGCCCCAGTTGTGGCCCTTCTCGTCACGGGTTCGCGCAAGGATTGCCAGCGGTGAACACACCGGGCGCGCTTCCCCGTCGTCGCCGGCATAAAACACACCTTCGGGCGTCAGGCGAAAGCCTCCCGGCATCAGGTCGTTTTTTGATTTTGCCGGTCGCTTGGCCGCTGCTTTGGGTTTCGCTTCCGGCTCTGGTTCCGGCTTGGGTTCCACCTGGGCAACTATCGGCTTTTCTTGGATCACACCGAACAGCTCACTGCTGCTTTCCAGCGTGGTGAAGTGGCCGGCGGTCCAGCCTTTTTCGAGTGCATCGGCCGCATCGTCGCCCTCGTTCCATTGACCACCTTTGGCGAACGCGACGTGATCGTTCTTCAGCGTCGGCTTGCGTTTGAACACCTCCAGCGCGATCACCCGGACCGAGGCGACGCCGATTTCACGCAGCTTTTCGGCAACGGTGGCCATGCAGGCTTTACCGCTGTCGTCGTTGTCCGGCCACAACAAAACGTCGCGTCCCTTGAGCGGCGTCAGGTCAGCTTTGTGCCAGGAGTTGGAGCCGTTCGGCCAGCAGGTGGCCACGTAGTTAGGCAGCAGTTCGGCGGCGGCATCAGCCGCTTTCTCGCCTTCGCACAGAGCTACCGGTGCGTCAGCGCGCTGCGCCAGTTCATCAAGGCGCAGCAGCGGACGCGGATCCGGCAGACCCTGCCAGCGCCATTGCGTGGTTTGACCATCGGAGCGCTGACACCACGTCAGCGGTGCAAAGACCTTCTTTGGCTTGCCGTCCTCATCCGGGCCGAGGTCGAAGCGATACAGCGCCATGAGCGGCTGACCCTGTGTATCACGATAGATCCACACCTTGGACGGCACACCGTGATCACGGTGCTTGGCCGGGCACTTGTTCATGGCCTCGGTGGGGATCGGCTGGATGGCGTTCCATGTCGGCGCCTTGGGCTTAGTCGGGGCGACCGTGATCTTTGAGGCGCCGGGCGCAACGTTTAGCCAATCAGCCAGCTTGTTGCACGCTATGACGTCGGTGCCGCCGTCCAGATAGCGCACTAGATCTATCAGGTCTCCGCCTTTGTCGCCGGTGGCGAAGTCGGCCCAGGTGCCCTTGCTCAAATTGACCTTGAGCGAACCCGGACGCTTGTCGCTGCGAGTCGGATTCGGAGCGGTGTATTCCTTGCCGCCGTCTACGCGCTTGCCGTTGGGCAGCCAGTGCGACAAGACACGATCAATGTCTTTCAGCGCGGCGGCTTTCACGTCGGCAAAGCTCGGGCGTTTTGCGTTGTTCGGTCGTTGGCTCATGTGTCAGCCCTCGGCAGAAACAGCGCATCGTTGATGTCGTCGATCAGGGCTTTGGCCATCTCGCCCAGGTACAGGGCGGGCCAACTGAAACGCTCGCCGTGGTCGCTCATGGCCGCGTCGAAACTGAGCTGGTTCGCGTGATGCTGCAGTAACGACACCATCTCCAGCGCGTCTTCGACGGGTACTCCGGCATTCACCCGAAACAGCTTCAGGTCGGTGGCGTTTACGCGAGAAAAGGTAGCGTGGCCCGGTGTGGTGGAGATGTTCATAGCGCACCACCTTTCTGTACCGTAGGCGCCGAAGTGTTGTCACCGTGCATAGCCAGCGTTTTGATCAGGCCAAGGGTGCCGCGCACGTCCCAGAGGACGGCGGCGATGACGTGATTGGCAAGGCGCGAGGATTCGTTTTCGAAGTGATCCTCAAGCAGCGTCAGCACCGAGTCGGCACGGTCGATGGCGCAGGTGATGGCGTCGATGGGCACACCGGCTTCTGCTTTTGGATTCACGCACAGCAGGTCTTCGGGCAGGGAGAAACTCAGGGCGTTGTTCATTGGGCACCGCCTGCGGTTTCGAGTGCGCGGGCTTTGGCCATGTGAGCGTTGTAGCGGGAGAGACGTGTTGCGAGGCTGGAGTTGGCGTGTAAAGCGGCGAGAGCCATTGCACGATGTGCAGCGGCGCGAATTTTGGACGGATTGAGGGCGTGCATTGGTGAAGCTCCTGTATGTGAGGAGCTGCCACTGATCGTCGCCAAACGATGTAAGGGTGGCAGCTGTGCGCGGGTTGGCGAACCGGGCATACAGGACCCCGGCAGACCCGAAGGTCTCCCACGCACAGCCGCCATAAAGCAGGAATGCGGGCACAAAAAAAGCGCCTGCAATCGGTATGGGGGCGCCTGTGCGCCTGTATGAGCTCGGGTCGCCAAACCCGGTCGCTGAATTTGCAGCGACGGCCAGAGAGTAACGTCCGTGTTTCGAAAGTGCAACTGCGCTGATGGCTTGCGGTTTTTTCATGTGCGGCATAAATTGTTCGGGCATGTAGATTGACCTCAACGCCTCCGGATCGCCCCCGGAGGCGTTTTCGTTTCAGGCAAGGGCTTCCCAGCGCAGGGATAGAAGAGGCAGGAAGCCGCCGCTGAGCATGGAGCGGGCGTCTTCGTAAGCGTCGACCTGCTGGCCTTCGTCGACGACAACAGCCCCGGTCTTTTCGCAATGGAGGGATAGGGCGCACCAAGTGCCGTCGGCCCAGCTGAGCACGCTGACCACGCGACCTAATTTGTCCTGCTTGCTGCGATAGCGCTCGAGGCGCTGCATAAGGCGAGGTGAAAACCCGATTTGACGCAGCACTGAAAACGGATGCATCAAAGCTTTCTCTGCGATTTTGCGATTCATGCGGCCACCTGATCACGCGCCTCAATGCGGCTGCGTGCCCATGCTTGGATTTCGGAAAGAACCCACGCCACTGGCGCTCCGCGTGCGGTGCTTGTGCTCAGTTTTACCGGGCGTGGAAAGCCGCTCTTTGGGCACTGCATTAGCTTGTAAATAGTTGGGCGTGCCAGGCCAACGATAGCCATGACTTCGGATATTCTGATCAAGGTTGTCGCGGGGTCGCGATAAGGAATTTGGTTGATTGTTGACGCGCGGGAGTTAGACATAGTCGTGCCTGTAAGGTGAGAGACAGGCGCAGACTAAAAGACGAAAAAAAAGCAAACATGGTTTGCTTTTCGTCGGTACAGCGAAATTTTATCTAGGGAGAAATTTACCTTTTCTCAGGTATTTTCTAACGGTTGGGGCTGATGCCTTGCCCAAGTCGACTAGCGCTTTTACTAATTCAGTTTCCGTTATGTTGGGGTTGGAAGAGATTTGGCTTTTTGCCGCTTTGCTTATGTCCTCAAAAAGCTTCTTGGTGTTCTCTTGTTTGATTGTGCCTGGCTTGGCGTTAGCCTTTCCGGCCGCTTTGCCCTTTTCCGACGCTTTTGCGGCAAAAGCCTTTTCCAGTGCTCTTCGCAGAAAACCTGATGCGCTAAAGTCATTGCGCGAAATGTCCGCCCAGTCCGCTTGTTGATAAAGTGAAGCAAGCATCAAAGTCTTGGAGGCCTCGCCATTGAAATCAGCAAACTCCTCTCGTGCCTCGATTTCGAAGTCGCTCTTTCGCTTTCGTTCTCTCTGAATGAGGAGGAGGTATTGTTTGGGGTCGGTCTGTCTGATCTGCTCCACCAGATCTAGATCCAGATCGTAGAGGGAGCGTTCTAGGTCGAATAGCCAGTTCGCAAGGACTTCAACCGCCTGCAGAGCTTGAATAAGCGCATAAGTCGCTACGAGTTGCGTGTCGCTTGCGGGATGATCATTGCCAAGGAAGCGGCGAATGACTCTGGGCAGTGAGGTCGGTTCGGAAAAGTAGAAATGCTCTTCAATAGGGTCGCGAAGTCGAAACATTGTCTTCGTCGCTGATTCAGCACAGTCAGCGTATTGGCCGTCCTTGAGCCAGAAAGATGTTGCATTGTGGATGCAGGTAAACGCATCACGGAAGTGCTCGGAGAATTGGCTGTATAGCGCCAACTCACGGACAGCGAGTTCGACCTCATCAAGATCCCAAAGCAGACAGCCAACGTCTACCCCGGCAATCTCAAGCTCTAAAGCTTCGGTGCCAAGATTCCTGTTCATTAAGATACCCCTCGCCCCGTACCGTGCGTACTGCCCCAGCGAGGTGTATCTGGCAAAACAGCTGCCAGCAGGGGGCATGTGGTTCGATGACGGTTACACACGTCAGCAGCGTTACACGCGGAGTTTGTCGAGCTAGGATCCGGTGTAACTTTAAGAAAGTCTAATATTTTCAATAGGTTGGGTTGGGTTGTTACACGAGTAACACCCGTTACACCGGTTTTAGAGATAGTCTGGGTAAGTGATCTCATACGGCCTTTCCAAACTGGGCTTGCACTACATTGCCAGCTGCGAGTCCATCAAGATGATCGGCATACCACTGCATCATCGTTACGCGTTGCTCAAGGTATTGGGCCTTGTTGTATACCCCTGAGATGCCTTCCTCTTTGTGAGCCAGCTGCGCTTCAACATGCTCCTTCGGCCAGCCATGTTCTCGAAGCAACGTGCTTGCGGTGTGCCGAGTACCGTGTCCAACAAGGCGACCCTTGTAGCCGATGGTTGCAAAGACTTTGTTGATTGTGTTTTCACTAATAGTTGGGTTCTTGGCTCCTACGCCGGGGAAAAGCCAGCGACTCCGTCCTGTTAAGCAGTGCAGATCCTTCAGAGCGGTAACAGCTTGATGGGGAAGGGGGCATACAAAATCCCGACGCATCTTCATCTTGGCAGCAGGTGTCGTCCAAATAGCTTTCTCAAGGTCGAACTCTTTCCACTCAGCCAAGCGGACCATGCCAGGGCGCGATGCTGTCCAGACACAAAGCCAAGCGGCGGTGCGGGCTGTCAGTCTGCTTGGTGTGTTTTTGAGTGCGTGGAGGAATTCAGCCAGCTCAGGTTCCAGCAGGTGTGGATGCTGCTGAGTCTTGGGGGCTTGGGCTGCAATGTCACGGAGGCGACTACCCGGATCGTTTTCGGTGAGCCCTAAGCCGATGGCTCGGCCGAAGATCTGATTGATCCAGGTGCGACACTTTTCCGCCACGTTGTGTGCGTTTCGCGCTTCGAGGGATGCCTGGAGGTCTGCGCAGTCGGTACGGGTGATTTCGTCGAGGGGCTTATTTCCCAATGCCGGGAGGATGTCCTTATCGAGGTAAGTGCGGATTTTGTTAAGAGTGGAGGGAGCGAGGCCCTTTTCTTCTTTGGCCTTAAGCCAAGCTTCCGCAGCAGCTCTGAAGGTCCTAGTCCTGGCAGCGTCAATGGCAGCTTTGGCAGAGCGTTTCTGTTCGAGAGGATCGGCCCCGCTGCTAACTACCTTGCGTAATTCGGCAGCTTTGTCCCGCGCCAACGCACCACTCACTTCCGGGTAACCCCCTAGCCCCATCCAAGCCCAATTGCCCGCCGGACGTTTGTAGCGGAGCTGCCAGGATTTACCACCATCAGGTTTAACCCTGAAGTAGAGGCCGTTTCCGTCCAGCTCCCGGTATTCCTTTGATTCCGGCTCCAATCCCGCAAGTGTCGTGTCAGCAAGAGGGCGGCGCTTGATGTCTGCGCGCTTCATCCTTGTATCCCAAAGTTAGTTATTTTTCTCAGGATACAAGCAGGGATACAGGGATACAACGGATAAGGGGAGACAGGGGTAGTCAAGCAGGCACAAAAAAACCGGCCAAGTGGCCGGTTTCTTTGGGTCTGAGAGGCTGGTAGAGACTCTCAGATACTGCTATGTGGTGCCCCGAGGGAGACTCGAACTCCCACTCCTTTCGAAAACGGATTTTGAATCCGCCGCGTCTACCAATTCCGCCATCAGGGCTCAATGGCGGCGAAGTATAGAGAGGTGATTACCGTTGGTCAATCACGTTTCATGGTCAATTTTTGATAATTCCGCTAGACTTTCCGGCCCTGCTAGACGAACCCCATCATGCGCGTTGCTGACTTTACCTTCGAGCTTCCTGATTCGCTGATCGCCCGCCACCCTTTGGCCGAGCGTCGCGGTAGTCGCCTGCTGACCCTTGATGGGCCGAGCGGCGCCCTTGCACACCGTCAATTCACTGATTTGCTTGAGCATTTGCGCCCGGGCGATTTGATGGTATTCAACAATACCCGGGTGATTCCGGCGCGGTTGTTCGGGCAGAAAGCCTCGGGCGGCAAGCTGGAAATACTCATCGAGCGCGTGCTCGATACGCATCGCGTGCTGGCCCATGTGCGTTCCAGCAAGTCGCCGAAGCCGGGTTCGAAGATCCTCATCGACGGCGGCGGCGAAGCCGAAATGCTTGCGCGTCACGATGCACTGTTCGAGCTGGGCTTCTCTGAAGAAGTGCTGCCGCTGCTCGATCGCGTCGGGCACATGCCGTTGCCTCCTTATATAGACCGCCCGGACGAAGGTTCGGATCGCGAGCGCTATCAGACCGTGTACGCCCAGCGCCTGGGTGCGGTGGCGGCGCCGACGGCGGGGTTGCATTTCGATCAGCCGCTGATGGAGGCGATTGCCGCCAAGGGCGTCGAGACCGCGTTCGTCACGCTGCACGTCGGTGCGGGGACGTTCCAGCCGGTGCGCGTCGACAAGATCGAAGATCACCACATGCACAGCGAGTGGCTGGAAGTCGGCCAGGATGTGGTCGACGCCGTTGCCGCGTGCCGTGAGCGTGGCGGGCGGGTGATTGCCGTGGGCACCACCAGCGTGCGTTCGCTGGAAAGCGCCGCGCGCGATGGCGTGCTCAAGCCGTTCAGTGGTGACACGGACATCTTTATCTACCCGGGCCGGCCGTTCCATGTGGTCGACGCCCTGGTCACCAACTTCCATTTGCCCGAATCCACGCTGTTGATGCTGGTTTCGGCGTTCGCCGGTTATCCCGAAACCATGGCGGCCTACAAGGCTGCCGTCGACAACGGCTACCGCTTTTTCAGCTACGGTGATGCGATGTTCATCACCCGTAATCCCGCCCCGACTGCCCCTGAACAAACAGGCCCAGAGGAAACAGAATGAGTCGCGAATGTCGCATGTCCTTTGAACTGCTTGCCACCGATGGCAAGGCTCGTCGTGGTCGTCTGACCTTCCCGCGTGGCACCGTCGAGACCCCGGCCTTCATGCCGGTGGGCACCTATGGCACGGTCAAGGGCATGTTGCCGCGTGACATCGTCGCCACTGGCGCGGAAATCATTCTGGGCAACACCTTCCACCTGTGGCTGCGTCCGGGCACCGAAGTGATCAAGGAGCACGGCGACCTGCACGATTTCATGCAGTGGAAAGGCCCGATCCTCACCGACTCCGGTGGTTTCCAGGTGTTCAGCCTCGGCGCGATGCGCAAGATCAAGGAGGAGGGCGTGACCTTCGCCTCTCCGGTCGACGGCTCGAAAGTATTCATGGGCCCGGAAGAATCGATGCAAGTGCAGCGCGATCTTGGTTCCGACATCGTGATGATCTTCGACGAATGCACGCCGTACCCGGCTGACGAAGACGTCGCTCGCGTATCCATGGAGCTGTCGCTGCGTTGGGCCCAGCGCTCGAAAAACGCGCATGGCGACAACACCGCGGCGCTGTTCGGTATCGTCCAGGGCGGCATGCACCAGGATCTGCGCATGCGCTCGCTGGAAGGCCTCGACAAGATCGGCTTCGATGGCCTGGCCATTGGCGGTCTGTCGGTGGGTGAGCCGAAGCACGAGATGATTAAGGTGCTGGATTATCTGCCGGGCATGATGCCGGCTGACAAACCTCGTTACCTTATGGGCGTTGGCAAACCGGAAGATCTGGTTGAGGGTGTGCGCCGCGGTGTGGACATGTTCGATTGCGTG
>NZ_JBIUVO010000053.1:0-35828 GCF_044742995.1 Pseudomonas sp. NPDC087803 | reverse complement strand
TTCGGTTACTGGAGTTAATACGTGTGCTCTTCCTATATACTTCAGCTTCTGCTAAAATATGCTGAAATACTTTATCACCATGTTTCACGAAAACAGTTTTCTGCAGCCCAGCCCTCGTGTGCTGATCTGCGTTCCATGCAAATCCACCCAGGTGGAGCGTCGTGCCATCCGTGAATCGGCCCTTGGCGCCGGTGCCCGTGAAGTGTTCCTGATCGAAGAGCCGATGGCCGCTGCGATCGGTGCCGGCCTGCCGGTTGAAGAAGCACGCGGTTCGATGGTCGTCGATATCGGTGGTGGTACCACTGAAATCGCGCTGATCTCCCTGAACGGTGTGGTCTACGCCGAATCCGTCCGCGTTGGCGGCGACCGCTTCGACGAAGCGATCATCACCTACGTGCGCCGCAACTACGGCAGCCTGATCGGTGAATCGACTGCCGAGCGCATCAAGCAGGAAATCGGTACGGCCTACCCGGGCGGCGAAGTTCGCGAAGTCGACGTTCGCGGTCGCAACCTGGCCGAAGGCGTTCCACGCGCATTCACCCTGAACTCCAACGAAGTGCTGGAAGCTCTGCAAGAGTCCCTGGCGACCATCGTTCAGGCGGTGAAAAGCGCACTGGAGCAATCGCCGCCGGAACTGGCTTCCGACATCGCCGAGCGTGGCCTGGTGCTGACCGGTGGTGGCGCGCTGCTGCGTGACCTCGACAAGTTGCTGGCCCAGGAAACCGGTCTGCCGGTGATCGTTGCCGAAGATCCGCTGACCTGCGTTGCTCGCGGCGGTGGCCGTGCATTGGAAATGATGGATAAACACACCATGGATCTGCTCTCCAGCGAATAATTCGCCGGTTTGCAATACGTGGGTGAGCGCACAGGCAGCACTTTGCAGTGCTGCCTGTTGGCGTTTATCTTCTGTCAGTCTTCATCCAGGCCGGTTTGATGCCGTATGAATAAACAGAACATTTGCCTGGGAGGAGCGGCTTATTAAACCGCTTTTCGCCAAAGGCCCTTCGTTGGGTGTGCGCCTGTTGGTGCTGGCCGTGCTGTCGGTCGCGCTGATGGTGGTCGATGCCCGCTTCGACCTGCTCAAGCCTGCGCGCAAACAAGCGTCGCTGGTGTTGATGGACGCCTACTGGATTACCGACCTGCCCGGTCGCTTGTGGGAAGGCATCGCCAGCCAGTTCGGCAGCCGCACCGAGCTTGTCGCCGAAAACGAAAAACTCAAGACCGAGAACCTGCTGCTGCAGGGCCGCATGCAGAAGCTTGCCGCCCTCACCGAGCAGAACGTGCGGCTGCGCGAGTTGCTCAATTCCTCCGCGCTGGTCAACGAAAAGGTCGAAGTGGCCGAGTTGATCGGCATGGACCCCAATCCCTTCACCCATCGCATCATCATCAATAAAGGCGAGCGCGACGGCGTGGTGCTCGGTCAGCCGGTGCTCGATGCACGCGGTCTGATGGGCCAGGTGGTCGAGTTGATGCCGTACACCTCCCGGGTGCTGCTGCTGACCGACACCACTCACAGCATTCCTGTGCAGGTGAACCGAAACGGTCTGCGGGCGATTGCCAGCGGTACCGGTAATCCGGAACGCCTGGAACTGCGCCACGTCGCCGATACCGCCGACATCAAGGAAGGCGATCTGCTGGTCAGCTCCGGTCTCGGTCAGCGCTTCCCGGCCGGTTATCCGGTGGCGACGGTCAAGGAAGTCATCCACGATTCCGGCCAGCCTTTCGCGATTGTCCGCGCGGTGCCGACCGCCGCGTTGAACCGTAGCCGTTATCTGCTGCTGGTGTTCAGCGACAACCGTACCGCCGAAGAGCGCGCCAACGATGCGGCGCAGGCCCAGGAAAATCTTGATGCGCAGGGCGGTGGCCCGATGCTTCCGGCCACTGTGCCGAAAATCGTCAACACCCCGGCTGCCGCTGCCGCGCCAGTCACCCCGGCAGCACCCGCCGCGGCGGCCAGCACCACGCCGGCCAAACCTGCAGCGAGCAAACCGCCCGTGACCAAGCCTGCGGCGGCGGCCAAACCGCCAGCAGCCCAGCCGGCTGTGCGACCGGCGGCGAAACCGCCCGTCACTGCGCCGGCCAACACCGGGAGACAAGAATAATGGTCGGGGCTACTGCTTCGCGTAACGGCTGGATTGTCTGGCTGACGTTTGTCGTCGGCATCCTGCTCAGCGTTTCACCGCTGCCGATGTTCATGGAAATCTTGCGGCCCCTATGGCTGGCGTTGCTGCTGACCTTCTGGGCGTTGTATATGCCGCATACGGTCGGCATGGTCACTGCGTTCTGCCTGGGACTGGCCGAAGATGTGCTGCAGGGGGATCTGCTCGGTCAGAACGCCTTGATCCTGACGTTGATCACCTTCCTGGTGCTGTCATTGCAGCAGCGTTTGCGGATGTTCCCGATGTGGCAGCAATGTCTGGTGATCCTGGTGATCTTCGGCCTCGCCCAGTTGGTACAGCTGTGGCTCAGCGCCTTGACCGGCAACCGTCAGCCGACCCTGGCGCTGGTGTTGCCGGCACTGGTCAGTGCCTTGCTCTGGCCTTGGGTCAGCTTCGCTTTGCGTGGATTGCGCCGCCGCTACAAAATCAACTGATTCGGTCAGGCATGTGCCCGCACCTCGACAAGGGAGATGTCTTGATGAAGCCGCTTTACCTCGCCTCTGGTTCGCCGCGTCGGCGTGAGTTGCTCACGCAGATCGGCGTGCCGTTCGCCACCATCAGTGCGGACATCGATGAAACCCCGCTCCCTGAAGAATCGCCGTCGGCCTATGTCGAACGCCTCGCGCGCGGCAAGGCCGAGGCCGGTCGGCGCACGCTGCTGTCCGACGCGGCGTTTTGTGTGCTGGGCGCGGACACCGCCGTAGTGCTCGACGGCAAAATTCTTGGCAAACCGGTGGACGAAGCCGATGCATGCGCCATGCTGATGATGTTGTCCGGCAAGGAGCATGAAGTGCTGACCGCCGTCGCCGTGCTGGAAGGCCAGCGTTGCGAGTCGCGAGTGGTGCGCAGTCTGGTGCGGTTTCGCCCGATCAGCCGCGAAGAGGCTGCGGCTTACTGGGCCAGTGGCGAACCCCGGGACAAGGCCGGCGGTTATGGCATTCAGGGCCTCGGCGCGGTGTTTGTCGCGGGGCTCAATGGCAGCTATTCGGCCGTGGTCGGGCTGCCTGTGTGCGAAACCGCAGAACTGTTGGGCCATTTCGGCATACCCTGTTGGCAAAACCTGAACGCGCAATGAGCGTCGTATGGATCAAGATGCGGCCATTATCGTGAACATGCCTGAACGAGACCCTGCCATGAGTGAAGAGATTCTGATCAACATCACGCCGATGGAATCGCGCGTGGCGGTGGTCGAAAACGGTGTGCTGCAAGAAGTCCACGTTGAGCGCACGCAAAAGCGCGGGATCGTCGGCAACATCTATAAAGGCAAGATTGTCCGGGTGCTGCCGGGTATGCAGGCGGCATTCGTCGACATCGGTCTGGATCGTGCGGCCTTCATTCACGCTTCGGAAATCTCCCTGCGCGAAGGCCCGGCGGTGGAAAGCATCAGCGCGCTGGTGCACGAAGGCCAGAGCCTGGTGGTGCAGGTCACCAAGGACCCGATCGGCTCGAAAGGTGCCCGACTGACGACTCAGCTGTCGATTCCGTCGCGTTATCTGGTGTACATGCCGCGCACCGCCCACGTCGGCATTTCCCTGAAGATCGAAGACGAAGCCGAGCGCGAACGCCTCAAGCAGGTGGTCAGCGATTGTGTGGCAAAAGAAGGGATCAAGGAGGCCGGTGGCTTCATCCTGCGGACTGCCGCCGAAGGTGCCGGGGCCGATGAAATCCTCATGGACATCCGTTATCTGCGCCGCCTGTGGGATCAGATCAGCGAGCAGATCAAGACCATTGGCGCGCCGAGCGTGATCTACGAAGATCTCGGTCTGGCCCTGCGCACCTTGCGCGATCTGGTCAGCCCGAAGATCGAGAAGATCCGCATCGACTCCCGGGAAACCTTCCAGAAAACCACGCAGTTCGTCGCCGAACTGATGCCGGAAATTGCCGATCGTCTCGAACACTATCCGGGCGAGCGGCCGATTTTCGACCTGTATGGCGTCGAAGACGAAATCCAGAAAGCCCTCGAACGCAAGGTGCCGCTCAAGTCCGGCGGTTATCTGGTGGTCGATCCGGCGGAAGCCATGACCACCATCGACGTCAACACCGGCGCGTTCGTTGGCCATCGCAATCTCGAAGAAACCATCTTCAAGACCAACCTCGAAGCGGCCACCGCGATTGCCCGGCAACTGCGCCTGCGCAATCTGGGCGGGATCATCATCATCGACTTCATCGACATGGAAGATGAAGAACATCAGCGTCAGGTGCTGCGCACTCTGGAAAAACAGCTCGAACGCGACCACGCCAAGACCAACATCATCGGCATCACCGAGTTGGGCCTGGTGCAGATGACCCGCAAGCGCACCCGCGAAAGTCTTGAACAAGTACTGTGCGAGCCGTGCAGCAGTTGCCAGGGGCGTGGCAAGTTGAAGACCCCGGAAACCATCTGTTACGAGATTTTCCGCGAGATTCTGCGTGAGGCCCGGGCCTATCAGGCCGAGGGTTATCGAGTGTTGGCGAACCAGAAAGTGGTGGATCGGCTGCTCGACGAAGAATCCGGTAACGTCGCCGAGCTTGAAGGGTTTATCGGCCGGACCATACGCTTTCAGGTCGAAACCATGTATTCCCAGGAACAATATGACGTGGTGCTGCTCTGAACCCCTGCAGCACCACTAATCCACAACGGCTGGCCTCAGCTTTTAGTAGTTTTTTTGCCATGGGAGCCAACTGACATGGAGCGTCTGACACGCATTTTGGCCACACTGACCCGCTGGGGGCTGGGCCTGTGCGCGTTGGTTCTGGTGTTGATGGCGTTGTACGTCAGCCTCGGTCGGGAACTGACGCCGTTGGTGGCGGAATACCGCACTGATATCGAAGACAAGGCCACCGCCGCGCTCGGCATGCCGTTACAGATCGGCGAACTGGAAGGCAATTGGAGCGGATTTGCGCCGATCCTGCTGGCTCATGATGTGATGGTCGGTGACGGCGCGAATGCCCTGCGTCTGGATCGGGTGCGTGTAGTGCCTGATCTCTGGGCCAGTGTGCTGGCGCGCGAAGTACGCATCGCCCACCTGGAACTGAACGGCCTGAAGATCAGCGTCAAGGAAGCGCAGGACGGCACCTGGGCCCTGGAAGGCCTGCCGGTGCAGAACGATCAGCCACTCGATCCCGAGCAATTGTTCAAGCGCTCGCAGATGGTTCAGCAACTGTCGGTGCTCGACAGTCAGGTGACCGTGCAGCCGCTGGATCAGGCGCCGATGACCTTTACCTACGTCGGCCTCAATCTGAAAACCGGCAGCAGCCGTCAGCGTCTCGACGCCCGTCTGACCTTGCCCGACGGCCAGCCAGTGGCGATGAGCCTGCGTACACGGATCCGCCCCTCTCAACTGCCGGACAGTTCGCTGGAGGGTTATGTCAGCCTGCCGCAAAGCGACTGGTCAAAGTGGTTGCCCGAGCGTTTGACCCAGCAGTGGAATTTTTCCGAGATCAAGGCCGGCGGCGAGCTGTGGGTGAACTGGAACGACGGCGCCCTGCAAAGCGCTGCCGTTCGTTTGAACGCACCGCAGGTGACTGGCGCTTATGCCGAGCGCAAGCCGATCAAGATCAGCAATCTGGCGCTCAACGGCTATTACCAGCGCGATGACGAGGGGGCGATCGTTACCCTCGATTCGCTGGCGATGAACTTTGGCGAGACCCGCTGGGAATCCCATGTGCAGCTCAAGCAGACGGTGGCCACCGATAAAACCGATGAGCTGTGGCACTTGCAGGCCGACCGCCTCGATCTGACGCCGATCACGCCGCTGCTCAATGCGCTGGGGCCGTTGCCCGAAAGCTTTGCCACGGTCGTCGACCACTTGAAGGTGACGGGCGGACTGCGCAACGTGCTGCTGGATTTTCGTCCCAACGCCACCGATGGCTCGAAATTCGGTTTCGCTGCCAACCTCGATAAGGTCGGTTTCGATGCTTATCACGGTGCTCCGGCGGCGCGCAACGTCAGTGGCAGCCTCAGCGGCAACCTCGACGGTGGTGAGCTGCGCATGGACAGCAAGGATTTCGTCCTGCACCTCGACCCGATCTTCGCCAAGCCATGGCAATACATTCAGGCCAACGCCCGCTTGACCTGGAAGCTCGACGAAGACGGTTTCACCCTGATCGCGCCTTACCTGAAAGTGCTGGGCGAAGAAGGCAAGATTGCCGGCGACTTCCTGATCCGCCTGCACTTTGACCATAGCCAGGAAGACTACATGGACCTGCGCGTCGGCCTGGTCGATGGCGATGGTCGCTACACCGCCAAATACCTGCCCGAAGTCTTGAGCCCGGCCCTCGACGAGTGGCTGCGCACGGCGATCCTCAAGGGCGCTGTGGATCAGGGCTTCTTCCAGTACCAGGGTTCGCTGAGTAAAAACGCCAAGGACGTGGATCGCAGTATCAGTCTGTTCTTCAAGGTGCATGACGCCGAACTGGCGTTCCAGCCGGGCTGGCCACACGTGAGCAAGGTCAGCGGCGACGTGTTCATCGAGGACAGCGGCGTGCGCATCGTGGCCGACAAGGGCCAGTTGCTCGACACTCAGGTCAGTGACGTCTTCGTCAACATTCCCCACGTGCAAGCCGGACAACATACCCATCTGTTTCTCGACGGCGGTTTTTCCGGTGGGCTGGGCGACGGCCTGAAAATATTGCAGACCGCGCCGATCGGCACCGGCGAAACCTTTGCCGGCTGGGAAGGCGAGGGCGATCTGCAAGGCAAGGTCAAACTCGATATTCCGCTGGAAAAGGGTGATCTGCCGAAGATCCTGGTCGACTTCAAGACCGCCAATGCGCGCCTGAAACTGGCGGAGCCGAAGCTTGAACTGAGCCAACTCAAAGGCGATTTCCGTTTTGACAGCGCCAAGGGTCTGAGCGGCCAGAACATTGCAGCGCAGGCGTTCGACAAGCCAGTGACCGCGCAGATTTTTGCCGATGGCAGCGCGAACAAGATCAAGACCCGGGTCGCCGCCTCCGGGCAGGTCGAGGTGAAGAAACTCACTGACTGGCTGGGCGTGACTCAACCGTTGCCGGTGTCCGGGACCATTCCCTATCAATTGCAGGTCAACCTCGACGGCAGCGACAGCCAGTTGACGGTCAGCTCCAACATGAAAGGGGTGGCGGTGGATTTGCCGGCACCGTTCGGCATGTCGGCCCAGCAGGGCCGTGACACAGTGTTCCGCATGACCCTGCAAGGCGCCGAGCGGCGTTACTGGGTCAGCTACGATCAACTGGCCAGTTTCACCTTCGCTGCGCCACCGAGCAATTTCGCCGATGGCCGGGGCGAGCTGTTCCTCGGTACCGGCGACGCGGTTCTGCCGGAGACCAAGGGGTTGCGCATTCGTGGCGTGCTGTCGGAGCTGGACGTCGCGCCGTGGCAGGATCTGGTCAGCAAATACGCTGGCAACGACCCGGGTGGCAGCGCCAAGCAACTGCTCAACAGTGCCGATTTCAAGGTCGGCAAACTCACCGCGTTCGGCACCACGCTGGATCAGGCCGCCGTGCAGGTCAATCGCAAGCCGTGGGCGTGGAACCTGGCGCTGGACAGTCAGCAGGCCAAGGGTTCGGCCAGCCTGCCCGATGCCAAGGGGGCGCCGATCGCGGTCAATCTGCAATACGTGCGCCTGCCGGCACCGGATCCGAAGGTGCAGGCTGACGAGAATGCGCCCGACCCGCTGGCCTCGGTCGATCCGACGAAAATCCCCGCGCTGGATATCACCATCAATCAGTTGTTCCTCGGCGCGGATCTGGTGGGTGGCTGGTCGCTCAAGGTGCGGCCGACGGGCAAAGGCATCGCGTTGAACAATCTGGACATGGGGCTCAAGGGCATCCTGTTGCAGGGCAATGGCGGCTGGGAAGGTGCGCCGGGGGCGACCAACAGTTGGTTCAAGGGCCGGATCAGCGGCAAGAATCTCGCCGATGTGCTCAAGGGCTGGGGCTTTGCACCGAGCGTGACCAGTGAAGAGTTTCACATGGACGTCGATGGCCGCTGGCCAGGTTCGCCGGCGTGGCTGGCGACCAAGCGTTTCTCCGGCACGCTGGATGCTTCGCTCAATAAAGGTCAGTTCGTTGAAGTGGAGGGCGGCGCGCAGGCGTTGCGGGTGTTTGGTCTGCTTAACTTCAACTCCATCGGCCGTAGATTGCGTCTGGACTTCTCCGACTTGTTCGGCAAGGGCCTGAGCTACGATCGGGTCAAGGGCTTGCTGGTGGCCAACGCCGGGGTCTATGACACTCGCGAGCCGATTCGCCTGACCGGGCCGTCGAGCAATCTGGAGCTCAACGGGACGCTGGATCTGGTGCGTGAGCAGGTTGACGCCAAATTGCTGGTGACCTTGCCGGTGACCAACAACCTGCCGATTGCCGCGCTGATCGTCGGCGCGCCGGCGGTGGGCGGGGCGTTGTTCCTGATCGACAAGCTGATCGGCGACCGCGTGGCCCGCTTCGCCAGCGTCAAGTACACGGTCAAAGGCCCGTGGAAAGAGCCGAAAATCACCTTCGACAAGCCTTTTTGAGTAGCATGACGCTATCCCCTTTGTAGGAGCTGCCGCAGGCTGCGATCTTTTGATCTGGTTTTTAAAAGCAAAATCAAAAAGATCGCAGCCTGCGGCAGCTCCTACATGGTTATGTGCAGATTCCGAGGAGCGGCCATGTCTTTAGCGGTGATTCAAATGGTCAGCCAGAGTGATGTGCTGGCCAATCTGGCCCAGGCCCGGCGTCTGCTCGAACAGGCAGCGGCCGGCGGCGCGAAGCTGGCGGTACTGCCGGAAAACTTCGCCGCCATGGGCCGTCGTGACATCGCCGATATCGGCCGCGCCGAAGCGCTCGGCGAAGGGCCGATCCTGCCATGGTTGAAACAGACCGCCCGCGACCTCAAGTTATGGATAGTGGCCGGCACGTTGCCGTTGCCGCCGCTCGGGCAACCGCAGGCCAAGTCCCACGCCTGTTCGCTGCTGGTCAACGATCAGGGTGAAACCGTGGCGCGGTATGACAAGCTGCACCTGTTCGATGTCGATGTGGCGGACAATCGCGGGCAGTATCGTGAATCCGATGACTATGCTTATGGCAGTGGCGTGGTGGTAGCGGACACGCCGGTCGGCCGGGTTGGCCTGACCGTGTGTTACGACCTGCGTTTCCCGGAGCTGTACAGCGAGTTGCGCGCCGCCGGTGCCGAATTGATCACCGCCCCGTCGGCCTTTACTGCGGTGACCGGTGCGGCGCATTGGGACGTGCTGATTCGCGCCCGGGCCATCGAGACCCAGTGTTATGTGTTGGCGGCAGCGCAGGGCGGGACTCACCCGGGACCGCGTGAGACCTTCGGTCATGCGGCGATTGTCGACCCATGGGGCCGTGTGCTGGCGCATCAGGATCAAGGCGAAGCGGTGTTGTTGGCCGAACGCGACAGTGCTGAACAAGCGTCCATCAGGGCGCGAATGCCGGTGATGAGTCATCGGCGGTTTTTCTCGCAGGGCGCCCAGCGGCCTGCTTCAGAACATGAATTTAAGGCGTAAACCTATGAGCGAGTTGTTGTCCTCAGTCAGTGATCACCTGTTGGCGCCCGGCGGCGTGACGATCGAGAGCCTGCAAGGCGTGCTCGGCGATCTGGCCGGCCCGGGCATCGACGCTGCCGACCTGTATTTCCAGGGCCAGATCTCCGAGTCGTGGGCACTGGAAGACGGTATCGTCAAGGAAGGCAGCTTCAACCTCGACCAGGGTGTCGGCGTGCGTGCGCAGTCCGGTGAGAAAACCGGTTTTGCCTACAGCAACGCGATCACCCTCGAAGCCCTCGGCGCTGCGGCCCGTGCCGCGCGCTCGATCTCCCGCGCCGGGCAGAACGGCACGGTGCAGGCGTTCAGCACTCAGGACGTCGCGCAGTTGTATGCGCCGGATAACCCTTTGGAAGTGCTGAGCCGCGCCGAGAAAGTCGAGCTGCTCAAGCGCATCGACGTCGCTACTCGCGCCCTCGATCCACGGATTCAGCAGGTCAGCGTGAGCATGGCCGGGGTCTGGGAGCGGATTCTGGTGGCCTCCACCGACGGTGGCCTGGCCGCTGATGTGCGCCCGCTGGTGCGTTTCAACGTCAGCGTGATCGTCGAGCAGAATGGCCGTCGCGAGCGTGGCGGGCATGGCGGTGGCGGGCGTACCGACTACCGTTATTTTCTCGCCGAAGACCGCGCCATGGGCTATGCCCGGGAAGCACTGCGTCAGGCGCTGGTGAACCTCGAAGCGATTCCGGCGCCGGCCGGTACCTTGCCTGTGGTCCTCGGGTCGGGCTGGTCCGGCGTACTCCTGCATGAAGCGGTCGGCCACGGTCTGGAAGGCGACTTCAACCGCAAGGGCAGTTCGGCCTACAGCGGGCGGATGGGCGAAATGGTCGCTTCCAAGCTCTGCACCATCGTCGATGACGGTACGTTGAGTGGTCGTCGCGGCTCGCTGAGCGTCGACGACGAAGGCACCCCGACCGAGTGCACCACGCTGATCGAAAACGGCGTGCTCAAGGGCTACATGCAGGACAAGCTCAACGCGCGCCTGATGGGCGTGGCCCGTACCGGCAACGGTCGTCGTGAGTCTTACGCGCATCTGCCGATGCCGCGCATGACCAACACTTACATGCTCGGTGGCGAGAGCGATCCGGCGGAAATCATCGCTTCGGTGAAGAAGGGCATCTACTGCGCCAACCTTGGCGGCGGTCAGGTCGACATCACCAGCGGCAAGTTCGTGTTCTCCACCAGCGAGGCGTACCTGATCGAGGACGGCAAGATCACTGCGCCGGTCAAGGGCGCGACGTTGATCGGCAACGGTCCCGAGGCGATGAGCCGGGTGTCGATGGTCGGTAACGATCTGGCGCTGGACAGCGGTGTGGGTACGTGCGGCAAGGACGGGCAATCAGTGCCGGTGGGTGTTGGTCAGCCGACGCTGAAAATCGATGCGATCACCGTGGGTGGCACGGGCGCATAAGGATGGAAACATCCTCTGTAGGAGCTGCCGCAGGCTGCGATCTTTTGATCTTGCTTTTACCGATCAAAGTCAAAAGATCGCAGCCTGCGGCAGCTCCTACAGGGGCGAGTATCAACGCAGGCCGCGTTGCGTATCGTCCAGCTCACGGATGTACTTGAAGATCTTGCGGCTGGAAGCAGGAGGTTTGTTTTGCGCAACCTCGTGCTGAGCCTGACGGATCAGGGAACGCAGTTGCTGGCGATCAGCGTCGGGGTATTCGACGACGAATTTCTCCAGCACGGCATCGTCACCGGCGATCAGGCGGTCACGCCAGCGTTCGAGGTTGTGGAAACGCTCGTTGTACTGACGGGTGGAGGCATCGAGTTGATCGAGCAAGACAAGAATCGCGTCAGTGTCCTGATCGCGCATCAGTTTGCCGATGAACTGCAGGTGCCGTTTACGCGCGATGTTCGCGGTGTGCTTCGGCGCATCGGCCAGGGCCCGGCGCAAAGCGTCGGTCAATGGCAGTTTTGCCTGCAAGTCGGGCTTGAGTGTCGTAAGGCGCTCGCCAAGGTCAACCAGAGCATGCAGCTCGCGTTTGACCTGAGATTTGCTTTTTTCTCCCGTATCGAGGGAGTCGTCGTAAGAATCAACCATGGTGGCAGTCCGCAAAGAAACGCCGCCATGATAACCAGTCGGGGGCCGCTTGTCCGGCCCGGTCGCTCGATGACCCCAGCCGAAAGCAGAATTTGAGTGGAGATGAGCATGAGTGCAGTTCAAAGCGTCGGCCCGCAGGCATTGCCGGCACTGCAGGAACAGGTCGAGCAGATCATCGCCGAAGCCAAGCGTCAGGGCGCCAGTGCCTGCGAAGTCGCGGTGTCGCTGGAGCAGGGTTTGTCAACGTCGGTGCGCCAGCGTGAGGTCGAAACGGTCGAGTTCAACCGCGACCAGGGCTTCGGCATCACCCTGTACGTCGGCCAGCGCAAAGGCTCGGCCAGCACCTCCGCCACCGGCCCGGATGCGATTCGTGAAACCGTTGCCGCTGCACTGGCCATCGCCAAACACACCTCTGAAGACGAAGCTTCGGGCCTCGCTGATGCGGCGCTGATGGCCAGGGACCTGCAGGATTTTGATCTGTTCCACGAATGGGACATCACTCCGGAGCAGGCCATCGAAAAAGCTTTGCTGTGTGAAGCGGCCGCATTCGACGCTGATGCGCGAATCAAAAACGCCGACGGCACCACACTCAGTACCCATCAGGGCTGCCGCGTGTATGGCAACAGCCACGGGTTCATCGGCGGTTATGCGTCGACCCGGCACAGCCTGAGCTGCGTGATGATCGCCGAAGCCGATGGCCAGATGCAGCGCGATTACTGGTATGACGTCAATCGGCAGGGCAGTTTGCTGGCCGATCCGGTGAGCATCGGCCAGCGTGCCGCGCAACGGGCCGCGAGCCGTCTGGGTGCGCGTCCGGTGCCGACCTGCGAAGTGCCTGTGCTGTTTTCCGCCGAGCTGGCGGGTGGCTTGTTCGGCAGCTTCCTGTCGGCGGTATCCGGCGGCAGCCTGTATCGCAAGTCGTCGTTCCTCGAAGGCACCTTGGGGCAGAAGCTGTTCCCCGAGTGGCTGACCATCGACGAGCGTCCACACTTGATGCGCGCCATGGGCAGTGCGTCCTACGACGGCGATGGTCTGGCCACTTACGCCAAGCCGTTCGTCGAGAAGGGCGAACTGGTGTCGTACATCCTCGGGACCTACTCCGGACGCAAACTGGGCATGCCGAGCACCGCCAACGCCGGCGGCGTGCACAACCTGTTCGTCACTCACGGTGACGAAGATCAGGCGGCGCTCCTGCGGCGCATGGGCCGTGGACTGTTGGTCACGGAGCTGATGGGACATGGCTTGAACATGGTGACCGGCGATTACTCGCGCGGCGCGGCGGGTTTCTGGGTCGAGAATGGCGAAATCCAGTTCGCGGTGCAGGAAGTGACTATCGCCGGCAACATGCGCGACATGTTCAAGCAGATCGTCGCGGTCGGTAATGATCTGGAGCTGCGCAGCAATATTCGCACGGGCTCGGTGCTGATCGAGCGGATGACTGTCGCGGGCAGCTAAGCCCCAGCGGTCAGACAAGCAAGGCGCGCCATCCACCCGGATAGCGCGCCTTTTTTATGTCCGCCCTGTAGGAGCTGCCGCAGGCTGCGATCTCTTGATCTTGTGTGTGAAAGCAAAATCAAAAGATCGCAGCCTGCGGCAGCTCCTACAAAGGCGCTCTTGTTTTGGTTCTCATTATCATCTAATAATGAATCTCATCTCCGAACGAGTCCCGGATCATGAGTTCTGCCTTGCACGAGCAGCCGTACCTCGAAAGCTGGCGCTGGATGAGTCGCCAGATCCGTTGCGCGATGGATCCCGACGAACCGCGCCTGATCGAACATTACCTGGCCGAAGGCCGTTATCTGGCCTGCTGTACGGCAACTTCCCCGTGGACCATCGCTGAAACCTCCTTCCGTTTGCTGCTCGACACAGCCACCGACATCGCGTTGCCGTGGCACTGGCGCAGCCTCTGTCTCGATCAAGCCTGGCGCCCGCTGCGTGAAATGGAGCGCCTGTCGCTGTGCAACTGCCGGCTCCAGCGCTGGCAGCGCTACACCTGGCAACTGGCGACCTGCGAGTTGCTTCCCTCGATTCCTCTCATTGAACTGGTGCAAGGATTTTCAGATGACCAAGACACGTATTGAGCGCGACAGCATGGGCGAATTGCAGGTGCCGGTGGACGCTCTCTACGGCGCGCAAACCCAGCGCGCAGTGGATAACTTCCCGATCAGCGGCCAACCGATGCCGACGCAATTCATTCGTGCGCTGATCCTCGCCAAAGCCGCTGCCGCCCGGGCCAACGTCGAGCTCAACCAGATCAGCGCCGCGCAGGGCAAGGCCATCAACGATGCCGCGCAAGGCCTGCTCGAAGGTGACTTCATGCAGCATTTTCCGGTGGATATCTTCCAGACCGGTTCCGGCACCAGCTCCAACATGAACGCCAACGAAGTGATCGCGACCCTGGCCAGCCGCCTGCTCGACGAACCGGTCAATGCCAACGATCACGTCAACTGCGGCCAGAGCAGCAACGACATCATCCCGACCACCATCCACGTCAGCGCCGCGCTGGCCTTGCATGAACAATTGCTGCCGGCGCTGCTGCACCTGGTGCAGGTCATCGAAAACAAAGCTGGACAGGTGCATCACCACGTCAAAACCGGTCGCACCCATTTGATGGACGCGATGCCGGTGCGCATGAGCCAGGTGCTCAATGGCTGGGCACAACAGCTCAAGGCCAACATCGGTCATCTGCAAGACTTGCTGCCGAGCCTGCAATCGCTGGCACAAGGCGGTACAGCGGTCGGCACCGGAATCAATGCGCATCCGGAGTTCGCCGCGCGTTTCAGCCGCCAGCTGAGCCAACTGACGAACGTGCAATTCACCCCGGGCAAGGATCTGTTCGCGCTGATCGGTTCACAGGACACCGCCGTCGCCGTCTCCGGCCAGCTCAAGGCCACCGCCGTGTCGCTGATGAAAATCGCCAACGACCTGCGCTGGATGAACTCCGGCCCGCTCGCCGGCCTCGGCGAGATCGAACTCGAAGGCCTGCAACCGGGCTCCTCGATCATGCCGGGCAAGGTCAACCCGGTGATCCCGGAAGCTACTGCGATGGTTGCTGCGCAAGTCATCGGCAACGATTCGGTGATCACCATCGCTGGCCAGTCGGGCAATTTCGAACTGAACGTGATGCTGCCGATCATCGCCCAGAACCTGCTGAGCAGCATCGAACTGCTGGCCAATGCCAGTCGTCTGCTCGGTGACAAGGCCATCGCCAGCTTCAAGGTCAACGAGTCGCGGCTCAAAGAAGCGCTGTCGCGCAACCCGATTCTGGTCACCGCGCTCAACCCGATCATCGGTTACCAGAAAGCCGCCGAAATCGCCAAGCAGGCCTACAAGCAAGGCCGCCCGGTGATTGATGTCGCGCTGGAACACACCGATCTGTCGCGCAGCCAACTGGAAGAGTTGCTCAACCCCGAGAAACTCACCGCCGGCGGCGTGTAAACCCCGCAACCGCTTTGGAGGCTCACCATGGAGCACTGGAAACGCACGATCGAACGGGCCAATCGCTGCTTCATGCTGGGCGAGCTGATTGATGCCCGCGAGGCTTATCTGCAAGCCCTGGCGCTGGCACAAGTGTTGTTCGAGCGCTGGGCGGATGCCGACGAAGCGGTGGCGGCCTGCGTCATTTCCCACCACAACCTGGCGGATCTGCACCTGCGCCTAAACCAGCCGGAGGAAAGCGCCGAGTACCTTTGCGCGATCCACCAGCGGCTGTTGCAGACCATGCAGGACGAGCGCCTGCGCCCGGCCCTGCGGGAAGCGGCGTTGCGCCAGAGCAGCAAGACCTACGTCGAGCTGCTGAATTTCATCAGCGAACACGGCGAGTACCCGCGCACCCAGCGCCTGCTACACCCGGATACCGGCAATGCGCGCCGCGCGTCTGCCTCACATCACCATGGAGTCCACTGAAATGGCTTTTACCTTGCCTGCCTTGCCCTACGCCTACGACGCCCTGGAACCGCATATTGATGCGCAGACCATGGAGATCCATTACACCAAGCACCACCAGACCTACATCAATAACCTCAACGCAGCCGTCGAAGGCACCGAGTACGCCGAATGGCCGGTGGAAAAACTGGTCGCCAGCGTTCAGCAGTTGCCGGAAAAACTCCGCGCGGCGGTGATCAACCAAGGCGGCGGCCACGCCAACCATTCGCTGTTCTGGGAAGTCATGGTGCCCAACGGCGGTGGCAAGCCGGACGGCGCGCTGGCCAAGGCCATTGATGATCAATTGGGCGGTCTCGACAGTTTCAAGGAAGCGTTCACCAAGGCCGCGCTGACCCGATTCGGCAGCGGCTGGGCTTGGCTCAGTGTCACCCCCGAGCAGAAGCTGATCGTGGAAAGCAGCGGCAATCAGGACAGTCCGCTGATGAATGGCAATACGCCGATTCTCGGTCTGGACGTCTGGGAGCACGCCTACTACCTGCGCTATCAGAACCGTCGTCCGGAATACATCAACGCGTTCTACAACGTAATCAATTGGCCTGAAGTTGCGGCGCGCTACCAGGCTGCACTGGTTTAAGTCATCTATAAGAACAATCCAAGGCTGACTATGGGCACTGAAACACTGGCGATTGGCGGTGGGCGCATGTTTCGCTACGCGGTCGGGTCGCTGTTGCTGCTGGCGGGCATGACGCTGTTGGCGGCGCACGGCCTGGAATGGCTGGATTTGCAGCCGAAGCTGTCACGGGCTCTGCAGGGTGGTGCGATCTGCGCGCTCGGCACGGCGCTCGGCGCGGTACCGGTGTTGGTGATCCGGCGCATGCCGCAGATGCTCAGCGATACGCTACTGGGTTTCGGCGCCGGCGTGATGCTGGCGGCGACCGCGTTTTCGCTGATCATGCCGGGCATTGGCGCCGCCGAAAGTCTGGGCCTGACACCGTGGGCCGCCAGTGGGCTGATCTGCTTCGGCATCATGCTCGGCGCGTTCGGTTTGTATCTGGTGGATCTGAAACTGTCCGGTGCCTCACCGCAAACGCTCGTCGGCACCCCTGAGCACCCGATGATTGCGCCGCGGATCTGGCTGTTCGTCTTCGCCATCATTGCCCACAACATTCCGGAAGGCATGGCGGTGGGGGTGTCTGCGGGTGGCGGCATGCCGGATGCCGACAGTCTGGCGATGGGCATCGCCTTGCAGGATGTACCGGAGGGATTGGTCATCGCGCTGGTGTTGGCCGGGGCGGGGATGTCGCGGGTCAGGGCGTTCCTGATCGGTGCGGCGTCAGGTCTGGTGGAGCCGGTGTTTGCGCTGCTCTGTGCGTGGCTGGTCAGCCTGGCAGAGCTGCTACTGCCACTGGGGTTGGCGCTGGCGGCGGGGGCGATGTTGCTGGTGGTGACTCATGAGGTCATCCCCGAGTCGCGCCGCAATGGTCATGACAAAATGGCCAGCCTTGGCTTGCTGATCGGGTTCTGTCTGATGATGGTGATGGATACCGCGTTGGGTTGAAGCAGATCAAAAGATCGCAGCCTGCGGCAGCTCCTACAGGAAAATGCATTCCAATGTAGGAGCTGCCGCAGGCTGCGATCTTTTGATCTTTTGATCTTTAACGATCAACCACCTTCGTCGAAGTAGTTGTTGATCAACTCCACCAAAGCATCCATGGCCTCCTCAGCCTGTTCGCCTTCGGTGCTCAAATGTATTTTGGTGCCCTTGCCGGCCGCGAGCATCATCATCGCCATGATGCTTTTGCCGTCCACTGCTGTCTCGGGCGTGCGACCGACTCTTATCGTGGTCTCCGGAAACTTGCCGGCCACGCCGACGAATTTGGCCGATGCCCGGGCATGCAGACCCAATTTGTTGATGATTTCGATTTCACGAGCAGGCATCGCGGTGTGAATCCTTTAAGTGAGGTCGCGGTGGCGAACCTGGACGTTCTTCAGGGTTTTCTGCAGGGCCTGACCCAGGCGTTCGGTCAGGTAAACGGAGCGGTGATGCCCGCCGGTGCAGCCAATGGCGATGGTGACATAGGCGCGATTGCTCGCGGCAAAGCGCGGCAGCCATTTATTCAGGTAGCCGTAGATGTCCTGGAACATTTCCTCGACCTCCGGCTGCGCCGCCAGGTACTCGGCCACCGGTGCATCGAGACCGGATTGCGCGCGCAATTCTGGCTTCCAATACGGGTTCGGCAGGCAGCGCACGTCGAACACCAGGTCCGCATCCACCGGCATGCCGCGCTTGAAACCGAACGACTCGACCAGAAACGCGGTACCCGGCTCCGGCTGATTCAGCAGGCGCAGCTTGATGGTGTCGCGCAACTGGTACAGGTTCAGATTGGTGGTGTTGACCTTGAGGTCGGCCAGGTCGGCAATCGGGCCGAGCAGGGCGGTCTCGTCGTTGATCGCTTCGGCCAACGAACGATTGGCGGTGCTCAGCGGGTGGCGACGACGGGTTTCCGAGAAGCGTTTAAGCAGGGTTTCTTCGTCGGCATCCAGATACAACACATCACATTGGATGTGCCGGCTGCGGACTTCTTCCAGCAATTCGGGGAAACGCGACAGGTGGCTCGGCAAATTACGCGCGTCGATCGATACGGCGACCAGCGGCTGGGCCAGTTCGGTATGAACCAGAGCGCGCTCAGCCAGTTCCGGCAGCAAGCCGGCGGGCAGGTTGTCGATGCAGTAGTAACCGTTGTCCTCAAGGACATCCAGGGCAGTACTTTTACCCGAGCCGGAACGGCCGCTGACAATGATCAAGCGCATGATTAGTGACCGTTCTGCTCGCTCAGGACGACCTGATACAAGGCTTCATTGCTCGGTGCGCTGCGCAGTTTTTCGCGCACTTCCTTGCGATCGAGCATGCTGGCGATCTGGCGCAGTAATTCCAGGTGTGCATCGGTGGCAGCTTCCGGGACCAGCAGGACAAACAGCAGGTCAACCGGCGCGCCGTCGATGGCATCGAAATCGATGGGGGCATCAAGGTGCAGCAAGGCGCTGACAGGCTCGGTGCAACCTTTGAGGCGACAGTGGGGAATGGCGATGCCGTTGCCGAAACCGGTGGAACCGAGTTTCTCACGGGCGATCAGCGCCTCGAAGACATCTTGCATCTCCAGATCCGGCACTTCGCGGGCGATCAGGTTGGCAATCTGTTCGAGGGCTTTCTTTTTACTGCCGCCCGGCACGTTCACCAAGGAACGGCCGGGGGTCAGGATACTTTCAAGTCGGATCATGGGTTGGGGGTGTTAACGACCTGTCGCGCCCTGGAGGAGGCTCTGGGTCTTTTCCTTATGCTTTTTGAGTTGGCGATCCAGCTTGTCGGTCAGTGCGTCGATCGCAGCGTACATGTCGGTATCTTCTGCGTTGGCGACCACTTCGCTGCCGGGTATATGCAAGGTGGCTTCGATTTTCTGCTTCAGCTTTTCGACGCACATCGTGACCTGCACGTTGGTGATCTTGTCGAAATGGCGCTCCAGTCGTTGGAGTTTTTCCTCGATATAGGAACGCAGAGGTTGGGTCACTTCCAGTTGGTGTCCACTGATGTTGACTTGCATACAGCTTCTCCTTCGTTGCCAGTGCATAAAGCGGCAGGCCGAAGAGCCTGCCACTGGAACGCTGTAACGTGGCTTACATCAACCGCTTGCGTTCGCTCGAAGGCGCGATCCCGAGGGATTCACGGTACTTGGCGACGGTGCGGCGAGCCACCTGAATGCCTTGTGCCTCCAGTAAACCAGCGATCTTGCTGTCACTCAACGGCTTTTTCTGATTTTCCGCCGCAACCAGTTTCTTGATGATCGCGCGGATCGCCGTGGACGAGCATTCGCCGCCTTCCGAGGTGCTGACGTGGCTGGAGAAAAAGTATTTCAGTTCATAAATGCCCCGCGGGGTATGCATGAATTTCTGCGTGGTAACCCGGGAAATCGTCGATTCGTGCATGCCGACCGCTTCCGCGATGTCGTGCAGGACCAACGGCTTCATGGCTTCGTCGCCGTATTCCAGGAAGCCGCGTTGATGCTCGACGATCTGGGTGGCGACTTTCATCAGGGTTTCGTTGCGGCTTTGCAGGCTCTTGATGAACCAGCGCGCTTCCTGCAACTGATTGCGCATGAAGGTGTTATCGGCGCTGGTGTCGGCGCGACGGACGAAACCGGCGTACTGCGCGTTGACCCGCAGACGTGGCACCGACTCCTGATTCAGCTCGACCAGCCAGCGTTCGTTGTCCTTGCGCACAATGACGTCAGGCACCACGTACTCGGCTTCGGTCGATTCGATCTGTGAACCCGGGCGCGGATTGAGGCTCTGCACCAGCTCGATGACCTGACGCAGCTCGTCTTCCTTGAGCTTCATGCGCCGCATCAACTGGCTGTAGTCGCGGCTGCCGAGCAAGTCGATGTAATCGCTGACCAGACGCTTGGCTTCGTTGAGCCACGGGGTCTTGGCCGGGAGCTGGCGCAGTTGCAGCAGCAGGCATTCGCCGAGGTTGCGGGCGCCGATGCCAGCCGGTTCAAACTGCTGGATGCGGTGCAGGACGGCTTCGATCTCGTCCAGCTCGATGTCGAGCTCCGGATCAAAGGCGTCGAGAATTTCTTCGAGGGTTTCGTCGAGGTAGCCCTGATTGTTGATGCAGTCGATCAGGGTCACGGCGATCAGGCGGTCGGTGTCGGACATCGGCGCCAGGTTCAATTGCCACAGCAAATGGCTTTGCAGGCTTTCTCCGGCGGAGGTGCGGGTGGTGAAGTCCCACTCGTCATCATCGCTGCTGGGCAGGCTGCTGGCGCTGGTCTGGTAGACGTCTTCCCAGGCGGTATCGACCGGCAGCTCGTTGGGAATGCGCTCGTTCCATTCGCCTTCCTCCAGGTTGTCCACCGTCGGGGCGGTTTCCTGATAGGAGGGTTCCTGAATATCGGTGTTGGGTTTTTGTTCGACGTTGTCGGCCAAAGGATCGGAGTTGTCGAAGTCGTCGCCTTCTTCCTGGCGTTCGAGCATCGGATTGGATTCCAGGGCCTCCTGGATTTCCTGTTGCAGGTCCAGGGTCGACAATTGGAGCAGACGGATGGCCTGTTGCAGCTGCGGTGTCATCGTCAGCTGCTGGCCCATTCTCAAGACTAGCGATGGTTTCATGGCAGGGGCTTAACACCTTATTCGCCGGCGCGCATGCGCCATCCACTACAGGGCGCCGGAGCGCCAAACTTAAGCAAATTATATGCCTGAAACTGAAGTGTTTGCCTAGAGCGCTGTAACAATAAAAAGATAGAAAACTTTATTGACGCGTTGCTCAGGCGAGCGGTGAACACCTTTGAAGCGACGTGTTTGCCTGGAGCGCTGTAACAATTAAAGCGTATTGAATCCTGCTTGAATCGATACAGCGCCCGGGCGGCTCACCGGGCACTATTCGCTTAGAGGCGGAATTCGTGGCCCAGGTACACTTCCTTCACCAGATCGTTGGCGAGGATGGTCTCGGCGTCACCTTCGGCGATCAGTTGACCGTCGTTGACGATGTAGGCGGTCTCGCAGATATCCAGGGTCTCACGCACGTTGTGGTCGGTGATCAGCACACCGATCCCCTTGGCCTTGAGGTGGTGGATGATCTGCTTGATGTCACCGACCGAGATCGGGTCGACACCGGCGAACGGTTCGTCGAGCAGGATGAATTTCGGTGCGGTCGCCAGCGCGCGGGCGATTTCCACCCGGCGGCGTTCACCACCGGACAGGCTCATGCCGAGGTTGTCGCGGATGTGGCTGATGTGGAATTCCTGCAGCAGGCTTTCCAGTTCCTTGCGACGACCGGCCTTGTCGAGTTCCGCGCGGGTTTCGAGGATGGCCATGATGTTGTCGGCCACCGACAGTTTGCGGAAGATCGACGCTTCTTGCGGCAGATAGCCGATACCGGCCTTGGCGCGACCGTGCATCGGCTGGTGGCTGACGTCCAGATCATCGATCAGCACGCGGCCCTGATCGGCCTGTACCAGGCCGACGATCATGTAGAAGCAGGTGGTCTTGCCGGCACCGTTCGGGCCGAGCAGGCCAACGATCTGGCCGCTGTCGATCGACAGGCTGACGTCGCGCACAACCTGGCGGCTTTTATAGGCCTTGGCCAGGTGCTGAGCTTTCAGAGTTGCCATTACTGGGTTTTCTCGTCGGTTTTCTTCTTCGGCTGGATCACCATGTCGATGCGCGGACGCGCCTCGGTGACTTTGCTGCCGGTAGCGCGGCCGGCGCTGGCCAGTTTTTTCACCGTGTCGTAGACGATTTTCTCGCCCTGGGTGGTGTTGTTGTCCTTGTCGACAACCTTGGCCTTGTCGATCAGCACGACGCGGTTTTGCGCGGCGTGGTACTGGATCGTCACGCCCCAGCCCTGTACAGGCTTGGTGTCACCCTGGGTTTGCAGTTGCTCGAAGTAGGCAAGGTTGCCCACCGAGGTCACCACGTCGATATCACCGGTCGGGGTACGGGTAATGGTCACCGTATTGCCCTTAACGATCATCGAACCCTGGGTGATGATCACATCACCTTTATAGGTGGCGATGCCGTTCTTGTCGTCCAGTTGGGCGTCGTCGGCCTGAATGCGGATAGGTTGCTGCTGATCGTTCGGCAGAGCCCAGGCGCTCACGCTTCCCAGTGCTGCGCCCAGACTGAGCAAAATAGGGAGGGTTTTAACGAGCCTCATACTGTCCTCTTACGTTCGATTGCAGGTGTATCCTGCTTTCCTTCAAATACGCCTTCATTCCCACGCCAGTCGATACACCGCCAGCGCCGTCGATTCTAACGGGTTGCTCGGTCTGCGCATATTGCTGCTGAGGGAACACTGTCATGCGTGTGCTGGTGATCAGGGTGTCGCGGTTCTTTTCATCGGTGCGCTTGATGCGCACCGAGTCGATCAGTTCTACCTGCGTGCCGTCCGGGTTCACTTCGCCGCGCTCGCTGGTCACGTGCCACGGAAACTCGGTGCCGCGGTACATGTTCAGGTCGGGCTTGGTGACAAGAGTCACGTCCGTCGCCTTCAAATGCTCGGCCTTGTCCGAGGTCATTTCGTACTGCACCTTGCCGTCCGGAAGGTATTGCAGGGTATGCGTATTGGTGGCGTACCAGTCGATGGCGGTGTCTTCGACCTTGACCACAGGTTTGTCGAGGAAACGTTCAGGGCTGATATTCCAGTAGCCGACCGCCGCGAACATGGCGGCGATACAGCCGAACAACAGGAAGTTGCGAAATTTTTTGCTAAACATTATTTGGCTCACAAATACGCGGCATTGGCCGCATCGAGGCGGCCCTGGGCGCGCAGGATCAATTCGCAGAATTCGCGGGCGGCACCTTCGCCGCCACGGGCCCGGGTGACGCCATGGGCGTGCTCGCGGACAAAGTCGGCGGCATTGGCGACGGCCATGCCCAGCCCTACGCGGCGGATCACCGGCAGGTCAGGCAGATCGTCACCCAGGTAGGCGACCTGTTCATAGCTTAGGCCCAGTTGCTGCAGAAGGCCGTCCAGAACCACCAATTTGTCTTCCCGGCCTTGAAACAGGTGCGGGATACCGAGGTTTTTCGCCCGGCGCTCAACCACCGGCGTCTTGCGGCCGCTGATGATGGCGGTTTCGACCCCGGCATTCATCAGCATCTTGATGCCCTGGCCGTCGAGGGTGTTGAACGTCTTGAATTCGCTGCCGTCCTCGAGGAAATACAGGCGCCCGTCGGTGAGCACGCCGTCGACGTCGAACACCGCCAGTTTGATCGCTTTGCCGCGCTGCAGCAGATCGGTTGTCATTACATCACTCCTGCACGCAGCAGATCGGAGAGGTTGAAGGCGCCGATCGGGCGATCTTCTTCGTCCACGACCACCAGTGCGTTGATTCGATGGTCTTCCATGATTTTCAGCGCTTCGGCAGCGAGCATTTCCGGGCGTGCGGTCTTGCCGTGCGCGGTCATGACCTGGTCGATGGTCGCACTGCGGATGTCGATGCTGCGATCCAGCGTGCGGCGCAAGTCGCCGTCGGTGAAGATCCCGGCCAGCTTGCCGTCGGCTTCAAGGATCACGGTCATGCCCAGACCCTTGCGGGTCATTTCCATGAGCGCATCCTTGAGCAGGGTGCCGCGTTGCACTTGCGGCAGTTCCTGCCCGGCGTGCATGACGTTTTCCACTTTCAGCAGCAGACGGCGGCCCAAGGCGCCACCGGGATGGGAAAAGGCGAAATCTTCGGCGGTGAAGCCGCGGGCCTCCAGCAGCGCCACAGCCAGGGCATCGCCCATGACCAGTGCGGCGGTGGTCGAGGAGGTCGGTGCCAGGTTCAGCGGGCAGGCTTCGTGTTCGACATGCACGTTCAGATTGACTTCGGCAGCCTTGGCCAGTGGCGACTGCGGATTGCCGGTCAGGCTGATCAACTGGATGCCCAGACGCTTGATCAAGGGCAGCAGGGTGACGATTTCGTTGGTCGAGCCGGAGTTGGACAGGGCGAGGATCACGTCGTCGCGGGTGATCATGCCCATGTCGCCATGACTGGCTTCGGCCGGATGCACGAAAAACGCTGGAGTACCGGTGCTGGCCAGGGTTGCGGCAATCTTGTTGCCGACGTGCCCCGACTTGCCCATGCCGACCACGACCACGCGCCCCTTGCTGGCCAGAATCATCTCGCAAGCACGTACGAAATCGGCGTCGATATGGGGCAACAAGCCTTGTACGGCTTCCACTTCGAGGCGGATGGTGCGTTGTGCCGATTGAATCAGGTCGCTGGATTGGCTCATGTCAGAAATCGTATAGCCCGATGAAAAGGCGGCGATTATAGCGGTTATGTTGAAAAGCCTCACGCAAGTTCGTCGTGCTTTGTCATTCCTCGTTACCAAAACCCTTAAAAACCGCCGTCAGGCCTGTCATATCGCTGAATACAGGCGGGCATGGCCCTTGGGCGCCAGGCCTTTGCAGTGATATAGTTCGCCGCCAGTTCGGCCTGCCCGGGAGGTATGTGCTTTCCAAGGAAAGCCAGGCGTCCGAGTGAGAGGCTGCATCGCAAGGAGTTTAGATGAGTGCCGATAACGCCTACGCGGTCGAGCTGAAGGGAGTCTCCTTCAAGCGCGGTGCGCGCAGCATTTTCAATAACGTCGATATTCGCATCCCGCGTGGCAAGGTTACCGGCATCATGGGACCTTCCGGGTGTGGCAAGACCACCCTGCTGCGGTTGATGGGTGCACAACTGCGTCCTTCCAGCGGGGAAGTCTGGGTCAACGGTCAGAACCTGCCGACACTGTCGCGCAGTGATCTGTTCGATGCGCGAAAGCACATGGGCGTGCTGTTTCAGAGTGGTGCGCTGTTCACCGATCTCGATGTCTTCGAGAACGTCGCTTTCCCCCTGCGTGTTCATACCCAGCTGCCGGATGAAATGATCCGCGACATCGTCCTGCTCAAGTTGCAGGCGGTCGGCCTGCGCGGCGCCATCGAGCTGATGCCGGACGAACTGTCTGGCGGCATGAAGCGTCGCGTGGCGCTGGCCCGGGCGATTGCGCTCGATCCGCAGATCCTCATGTATGACGAACCGTTCGTCGGTCAGGATCCGATCGCCATGGGCGTGCTGGTACGCCTGATCCGTCTGCTCAACGATGCGCTGGGCATCACCAGTATTGTGGTCTCTCACGACCTGGCCGAAACCGCGAGCATCGCTGACTACATCTATGTAGTAGGTGATGGTCAGGTGCTGGGGCAGGGCACGCCGGACGAATTGATGAATTCGGATGAGCCGCGTATTCGCCAGTTCATGACCGGCAACCCCGATGGCCCGGTGCCGTACCATTTTCCAGCGACGGATTACCGCGCAGATCTTCTGGGGAAGCGCTGATGCGCAGAATTTCATTAATAGAACGCGTACGCCGGTTTGGCGAGGCGGCGATCGACGCCGTCGCGGTGTTTGGCCGCGCGACCCTGTTCCTGTTTCATGCCCTGCTCGGTCGTGGCGGCATCAGCGGCGGTTTCGGCCTGCTGGTCAAGCAACTGCATTCGGTTGGCGTGATGTCGCTGGTGATCATCGTCGTGTCCGGGATCTTCATCGGCATGGTGCTGGCGCTGCAGGGCTTCAGTATTCTGTCGAGCTACGGTTCGGAGCAGGCGGTGGGGCAGATGGTCGCCCTGACGTTGCTGCGTGAATTGGGGCCGGTGGTGACGGCATTGCTGTTTGCCGGGCGTGCCGGTTCGGCGCTGACTGCCGAAATCGGCAACATGAAGTCCACCGAGCAGCTTTCCAGCCTGGAAATGATCGGTGTCGATCCGCTCAAATACATTATTGCCCCGCGTCTGTGGGCCGGTTTCATTTCCCTGCCGGTGCTGGCGATGATTTTCAGCGTGGTGGGGATCTGGGGCGGCTCGTGGGTGGCTGTCGACTGGCTTGGCGTGTATGAAGGTTCCTACTGGGCGAACATGCAGAACAGCGTGAACTTCACCAGCGATGTGCTCAACGGCGTCATCAAAAGTATCGTTTTCGCCTTCGTCGTGACCTGGATTGCCGTTTTCCAAGGCTATGACTGTGAGCCCACTTCCGAGGGCATCAGTCGCGCCACCACCAAGACCGTGGTATTCGCCTCGCTGGCAGTACTGGGCCTGGACTTTATTCTGACCGCTTTGATGTTTGGAGATTTCTGATGCAAAACCGCACCCTGGAAATCGGTGTCGGCCTGTTCCTGCTGGCAGGGATCCTGGCTTTGTTACTGCTTGCTCTGCGGGTCAGTGGGCTGTCTCCGACTTCGACCACCGACACCTATAAACTGTATGCCTACTTCGACAATATCGCCGGTTTGACGGTCAGAGCCAAAGTGACCATGGCCGGTGTAACCATCGGCAAGGTCACGGCCATCGATCTGGATCGCGACAGCTTCACCGGTCGGGTAACCCTGCAAGTGGATAAAAAGGTCGACAACCTGCCGACCGACTCCACAGCGTCTATCCTGACCGCTGGCCTGTTGGGCGAGAAGTACATCGGTATCAGCGTGGGCGGGGAAGACGCCCGTCTGAAGGATGGTGGAACCATCCACGACACGCAGTCGTCTCTGGTACTGGAAGACCTGATCGGTAAATTCCTGCTCAATACCGTTAGCAAAGACGCCAAATGAGGAGCTTTTGAATGATCTCTACCTTGCGACGTGGCCTGTTGGTGTTGCTCGCGGCACTGCCACTGCTGGCTAACGCTGCGCCCGGACAGTCGGCGCACGATTTGGTTCAGGACACCACGAACCGGATGCTGGCCGATCTGTCGGCCAATAAAGAAAAGTACAAGAAGGATCCTCAGGACTTCTACACGGCGCTGAACACCATCGTCGGTCCTGTGGTGGATGCCGAAGGCATTTCCAAGAGCATCATGACCGTCAAGTATTCGCGCAAGGCCACGCCTGCGCAGATGCAGACGTTCCAGGAAAACTTCAAGCGCGGTCTGTTCCAGTTCTATGGCAACGCCTTGCTCGAGTACAACAACCAGGGCATTACCGTTGATCCTGCCAAGGATGAGTCCGGCGATCGCACCAGCGTCGGCATGACCGTCAAGGGCAACAACGGCGCGGTCTATCCCGTGCAATACACCCTGGAGAAGATCAACGGCGAGTGGAAACTGCGCAATGTGATCATCAACGGCATCAACATCGGCAAGCTGTTCCGTGATCAGTTCGCCGATGCGATGCAGCGCAATGGCAACGACCTGGACAAGACCATCAACAATTGGGCTGGCGAAGTGGCCAAGGCCAAGGAATCCACCGAAAAAGCTGCCGAGAAGCCAGCGCAATGAATGAGGCGGCCGTTCGCATGAGTGACGTCGACGAGCTATTGCTCAGCGGAGTGCTGGATTACCGCACCGGCCCTGACCTGCGCAAGGAAGGCCAGGCGCTGATCAAGTCCAGCAAGGCAGCGTCGCTGGTGATTGATTGCTCGGCCGTGAAGAAGTCCAGCAGCGTCGGCTTGTCCTTGCTGCTGTGCTTCATGCGCGATGCCCAGGCGGCCGGCAAGGCCGTCAGCATCCGGGCGATGCCGGAAGACATGCGCGAAATCGCTCAGGTCAGTGAGCTGACCGAGTTGCTGGCGCACCCCTGAACCCACATCGATAAAGAAGCCCCCCGTCAGAGTCCTGCCAATGCGGGGTTCGCAGGCGCGGGGCTTTTTTGTATGATGTCCGACCCGTGCGCACAGGGCGCCGATTGAGGTTGAGCATGCAGGCCGTAGAAGTGAAGAGCTTCCTTGAAGGGAAGCTGCCAGGAACGCAGGTGGAAGTTGAAGGCGAAGGCTGCAACTTTCAGCTGAACGTGATTAGCGATGAACTGGCGGCGTTAAGCCCGGTCAAGCGTCAGCAGAGCATCTATGCCCATTTGAACCCATGGATCGCCGATGGCAGCATCCACGCGGTCACTATGAAATTTTTCAGCAGCGCGGCCTGGGCCGAGCGCACCTGAGCCCAAGGGCGTCGAGATTCTTATGGATAAATTGATTATTACCGGTGGCGTTCGTCTTGATGGCGAAATCCGTATCTCCGGGGCGAAGAACTCCGCCCTGCCGATTCTGGCTGCCACCCTGCTGTGCGATGGCCCGGTGACCGTTGGCAACCTGCCGCACCTGCACGACATCACCACCATGATCGAGCTGTTCGGTCGCATGGGCATCGAGCCGGTGATCGACGAGAAGCTCAGCGTCGAAATCGACCCACGCACCATCAAGACCCTGATCGCACCGTACGAGCTGGTGAAAACCATGCGTGCCTCGATCCTGGTACTGGGTCCGATGGTTGCGCGTTTCGGTGAAGCCGAAGTCGCCCTGCCTGGCGGTTGCGCCATCGGTTCGCGTCCGGTTGACCTGCACATCCGTGGCCTCGAAGCCATGGGCGCGGTGATCGACGTCGAAGGCGGCTACATCAAGGCCAAGGCGCCTGAAGGCGGCCTGCGCGGCGCCAGCTTCTTCTTCGATACCGTCAGTGTGACCGGTACCGAAAACATCATGATGGCGGCTGCCCTGGCCAAGGGTCGCAGCGTGCTGCAGAACGCCGCGCGCGAGCCTGAAGTAGTTGACTTGGCGAACTTCCTCAACGCCATGGGCGCCAAGGTTTCCGGCGCCGGCACCGACACCATCACCATTGATGGCGTCGAGCGTCTGGGTTCGTGCTTCTACAAAGTCATGCCTGACCGTATCGAAACCGGCACCTACCTGGTGGCCGCTGCGGTCACCGGTGGCCGCGTGAAGGTCAAGGACACCGATCCGACCATCCTCGAAGCCGTTCTGGAAAAGCTCCGTGAAGCCGGCGCTGAAGTCACCAGCGGTGAAGACTGGATCGAGCTGAACATGCACGGCAAGCGCCCGAAAGCGGTCAACGTGCGCACCGCGCCGTACCCGGCGTTCCCGACCGACATGCAGGCGCAGTTCATCTCGCTCAACGCCATTGCCGAAGGCACCGGTGCAGTGATCGAGACGATCTTCGAAAACCGTTTCATGCACGTGTACGAACTGCACCGCATGGGCGCCAGGATCCAGGTCGAAGGCAACACTGCGATCGTCACCGGTACTGAAGTCCTGAAGGGCGCGCCAGTGATGGCCACCGACCTGCGTGCTTCGGCCAGTCTGGTGATCTCGGCACTGGTGGCCGAAGGCGATACCCTGATCGACCGCATCTACCACATCGACCGTGGTTACGAGTGCATCGAAGAAAAACTGCAGATGCTGGGCGCCAAGATCCGTCGCGTTCCGGGCTAGTAGCTGCACTGGACACAGGGACGTGTCCACTGAATTCGTTTCGAGTCGAGCCGGTATCCGGCTCGATGTGTGTCCGGCGCCGATTGCGACCGGACATGAGTACCTTGATAAGGACTGACGTTTCCCATGTTGACCATCGCACTGTCCAAGGGCCGCATCCTTGACGACACCCTGCCGCTTCTCGCTGAAGCCGGCATCGTGCCGACCGAGAATCCGGACAAGAGCCGCAAGCTGATCATCCCCACCACTCAGGATGACGTACGTCTGTTGATCGTGCGTGCCACGGACGTGCCGACCTACGTCGAGCATGGCGCGGCCGACCTCGGCGTCGCCGGTAAAGACGTGCTGATGGAATACACCGGCCAGGGCCTGTACGAGCCGCTGGATCTGCAGATTGCCCAGTGCAAGCTGATGACCGCCGGCAAGATCGGCGCGGCCGAGCCCAAGGGCCGTCTGCGTGTGGCGACCAAGTTCGTCAACGTCGCCAAGCGTTACTACGCCGAGCAGGGCCGTCAGGTCGACATCATCAAGCTCTACGGCTCGATGGAACTGGCGCCGCTGATCGGTCTGGCCGACAAGATCATCGACGTGGTCGACACCGGCAACACCCTGCGTGCCAACGGCCTGGAACCCCAGGAACTGATCGCCACGATCAGCTCGCGCCTGGTGGTCAACAAGGCTTCGATGAAGATGCAACACGCCCGAATCCAGGCGTTGATCGATACCCTGCGCAAGGCAGTGGAATCGCGACACCGCGGCTGATGTACCTGCGCGACCTTGAGTCGCGCCCGTCTATCCGCCTCATAGCCAGAATCTCAGGTGCCCAAGCGGAAACGACTGCTAAGTTAGGGCGCCTGAGTTTTTGCCATTCCTATGAGGCTCTCGCTATGTCCGCACCGTCTGCAATTCGCCGACTCATCGGTGGTGACCGGGATTTCGCGCATCATCTGCTGAGCTGGGAAAGTGTGTCTGACGACTCGGTCAATCAGCGCGTGCTGGACATCATCAAGGCTGTGCGCGAGCGCGGCGACGCGGCTCTGGTCGAGTTCACCCAGAAGTTCGACGGCCTCGAAGTCGCCTCGATGGCTGACCTGATCCTGCCGCGCGAGCGTCTGGAGCTGGCCTTGACCCGCATCACCGTGGCACAGCGCGAAGCGCTGGAAAAAGCCGCGGCGCGAGTGCGCAGCTACCACGAAAAACAGAAACAGGATTCCTGGAGCTACACCGAGGCCGACGGCACCGTGCTCGGCCAGAAGGTCACACCGCTGGATCGCGCCGGCCTGTATGTGCCGGGCGGCAAGGCGTCGTATCCGTCTTCGGTGCTGATGAACGCGATTCCGGCCAAGGTCGCCGGCGTGACCGAAGTGGTCATGGTGGTGCCGACCCCGCGCGGCGAAATCAACGAGCTGGTGCTGGCGGCGGCGTGCATTGCCGGCGTTGACCGGGTGTTCACCATCGGCGGCGCGCAAGCGGTTGCCGCACTGGCTTACGGCACCGAAAGCGTGCCGCAGGTGGACAAGGTCGTCGGCCCGGGCAACATCTATGTCGCCACCGCCAAACGCCACGTGTTCGGTCAGGTCGGCATCGACATGATCGCCGGCCCGTCGGAAATCCTCGTGGTCTGCGACGGCCAGACCGATCCGGACTGGATCGCCATGGACCTGTTCTCCCAGGCCGAGCACGACGAAGACGCCCAGGCGATTCTGGTCAGCCCCGACGCCGAGTTCCTCGACAAGGTTGCAGCCAGCATCGACAAACTGCTGCCGACCATGGACCGCGCAACCATCATCGAAACCTCGATCAATGGTCGTGGTGCGCTGATCCACGTGCGTGACATGGCGCAAGCCATCGAAGTCGCCAACCGCATTGCCCCGGAACACCTGGAGCTGTCGGTTGCCGATCCGCAAGCGTGGTTGCCGCAGATCCGTCACGCCGGCGCGATCTTCATGGGCCGCCACACCTCTGAAGCGCTGGGCGACTACTGCGCCGGTCCAAACCACGTGTTGCCGACTTCCGGCACCGCGCGGTTCTCCTCGCCGCTGGGTGTGTACGACTTCCAGAAGCGTTCGTCGATCATCTTCTGCTCCGAGGCCGGAGCCTCCGAGCTGGGCAAGACCGCGTCGGTGCTGGCCCGTGGCGAATCCCTCAGCGCGCACGCCCGCAGCGCCGAATACCGCATTAAAGACGCAGACTTTCTGCCAGGGCAGGGGAAGTGAACATGAGTAAATTCTGGAGCCCGTTCGTCAAGGATCTGGTGCCGTATGTGCCGGGCGAACAGCCAAAGCTGACCAAACTGGTCAAGCTCAACACCAACGAAAACCCCTACGGCCCGTCGCCCAAAGCGCTGGCGGCGATGCAGGTCGAGCTCAACGATAATCTGCGCCTGTACCCGGACCCGAACAGCGATCTGCTGAAAACCGCCGTCGCCCATTACTACGGCGTGCAGAGCAATCAGGTGTTCCTCGGCAACGGTTCGGACGAAGTGCTCGCGCACATCTTCCACGGTCTGCTGCAACACGAGCTGCCGCTGCTGTTCCCGGACATCAGCTACAGCTTCTATCCGGTGTATTGCGGTCTGTATGGCATCCAGTTCGATGCCGTGCCGCTGGACGCGCAGTTCCAGATCAACCCGGCGGACTACGCCAAACCGAACGGCGGGATCATTTTCCCCAATCCGAACGCACCGACCGGTTGCCTGCTGGCACTGGACGCGGTCGAGCAGATTCTCCAGGCCAGCCCGAATTCGGTGGTGGTCGTGGATGAGGCGTACATCGACTTCGGCGGCGAAACCGCGATCAGTCTGGTGGATCGTTATCCGAACCTGCTGGTGACCCAGACCCTGTCCAAGTCACGTTCGCTGGCCGGCCTGCGCGTCGGTCTGGCGGTGGGGCATCCGGATCTGATCGAGGCGCTGGAGCGGATCAAGAACAGCTTCAACTCTTATCCGCTGGATCGTCTGGCGATTGTCGGCGCGGCGGCGGCGTTTGAAGATCGCGAGTATTTCGACAAGACCTGCCGTCTGGTCATCGAAAGTCGTGAATGGGTCATCGCGCAGTTGCAGGCCAAGGGCTTTGAGGTGCTGCCGTCGGCGGCGAACTTCATCTTCGCCCGTCACCCGCAACACGATGCGGCGGGGCTGGCGGCCAAGTTGCGCGAGCAGGGCGTGATCGTGCGTCACTTCAAGCAGGAGCGGATTGCCCAGTTCCTGCGGATTTCGATCGGCACGCCGGAGCAGAATCAGGCGCTGATCGACGGCCTCGGCGACCTCTGAAAGCATTGCTGAACCTGTGGGAGCGAGCCTGCTCGCGAAAACGGTTGGTCATTCAACATCATTGTTGATTGTGACGACCTCTTCGCGAGCAGGCTCGCTCCCACATTGATTTGTACTGGCGGCTTACTCTTCTTCTTTGACCGGCGCCGGCGGCGGACGCAGACCGATTTCAGCGGTCAGCTTGAGTTCTTTGCCATTGCGCATGACCTGAATGGTGACCTTGTCGGTCGGCTTGATCCGCGCCACCTGATTCATTGACTTGCGGCCATCACCGGCGGGTTCGCCGTCGATACTCAGAATCACATCACCCAGTTGCAGGCCGGCCTTCTGTGCCGGGCCATCGCGGAAGATCCCCGCCACGACAATCCCCGGACGCCCGGACAGGCCAAACGATTCGGCCAGTTCCTGGGTCAGCGGCTGCACTTCAATGCCGAGCCAGCCACGAATCACCTGACCGTGCTCGATGATCGACTTCATCACTTCCATCGCCAGTTTCACCGGGATCGCAAAACCGATGCCCTGCGAGCCGCCGGACTTGGAGAAGATCGCGGTGTTGATGCCGGTGAGGTTGCCGTTGGCATCGACCAGCGCACCACCGGAGTTGCCCGGGTTGATTGCTGCGTCGGTCTGGATGAAGTCTTCGTAATTGTTCAGGCCCAACTGGTTACGCCCGGTGGCGCTGATGATGCCCATGGTCACGGTCTGGCCGACGCCGAACGGGTTGCCGATGGCCAGCGCGACGTCGCCGATGCGAATGTTGTCGGAGCGGCCGACGGTGATTGCCGGCAGGTTCTTCAGGTCGATCTTCAGTACCGCGAGGTCGGTTTCCGGATCGCTGCCGATGACGCGGGCGAGGGTTTCGCGACCGTCCTTGAGCGCCACCACGATCTGGTCGGCGCCGCTGGTCACGTGGTTGTTGGTCAGGATGTAGCCTTCCGGGCTCATGATTACCCCGGAACCGAGGCTCGATTCCATGCGTTTCTGCTTCGGCGAGTTGTCACCGAAGAAGCGCCGGAACTGCGGATCTTCGAACAGCGGATGCGCCGGTTTGGCGATGACCTTGGTGGTGTACAGGTTGACCACCGACGGTGCGGCGATGACCACGGCGTCGGCATAGGACACCGGCCCCTGCTGCACGCTGGTGGTTTGCGGGGCCTGTTGCAGGTTGACGTCGAGGCTCGGAAGCCCGACCCACTGCGGGTAACGCTGAATAATCAACAGAGCGATAAGCACACCGGCCAACAGCGGCCAGCCGAAAAATCGCAGCGCCTTGAGCATTAAGCACGTCCTGGAAAAGTTGCAGGCGGGGTCAGACCGCCCATAATGTCGCGCATTATACGAGGCCGCGCGTGCCTCTGAACGGGATTTTCAGGAGTCTTTCATGGCCGTCGCCCTCAGCACCCTGGTCGAAGAAGCCGACCGTTACCTTGGCAGTGCAAAAATCGCCGATTATTGCCCCAACGGCCTGCAGGTCGAGGGGCGCCCACAGGTGATGCGTATTGTCAGTGGCGTCACCGCCAGCCAGGCGTTGCTCGATGCCGCCGTAGATGCCGAGGCCGATCTGGTACTGGTCCATCACGGCTATTTCTGGAAGGGCGAGAACCCGTGCATCACCGGCATGAAGCAGCGCCGCCTGAAGACCTTGCTCAAGCACGACATCAGTCTGCTCGCCTATCACTTGCCGCTGGATCTGCACCCGGAGGTCGGTAACAACGTGCAACTGGCGCGTCAACTGGACATTACCGTCGAAGGGCCGCTGGATCCGGACAACCTCAAAATTGTCGGACTGGTCGGGTCGTTGAGCGAGCCAATGACCCCAAGGGATTTCGCCCGTAAGGTGAAAGACGTCATGGGCCGCGAGCCGCTGCTGGTTGAAGGCAGTGCGATGATTCGCCGGGTCGGCTGGTGCACTGGGGGCGGTCAGGGCTATATCGATCAGGGCGTGGCGGCGGGCGTGGATCTGTTCCTCAGTGGTGAAGCCTCCGAGCAGACCTTCCACAGCGCCCGGGAAAACGACATCAGCTTCATCGCCGCCGGCCACCATGCCACCGAGCGCTATGGCGTGCAGGCGCTGGGCGACTACTTGGCCAAACGCTTTGCCCTTGAACACATCTTCATCGACTGCCCGAACCCGATCTGACCTACACCGTTCCCTGTGTAGGAGCTGCCGAAGGCTGCGATCTTTTGATCTTAAAAGCAAAGGCAAAAGATCGCAGCCTTCGGCAGCTCCTACAGGGTTAGTGGGGCAAACCGGTGGGCATATTCATATGCTCTTTCGTTCTAGCTGGCGTCCTGATTAGAAGAAGGCCGCTGTGCTAGGATTCCCCGCTCGAACACGGCCCGCTGGCCGTTCATAAGAAAGCTTTCGTGAGTAGCCATGGTCGACAAACTGACGCATCTGAAACAGCTGGAGGCGGAAAGCATCCACATCATCCGCGAGGTGGCCGCCGAGTTCGACAACCCGGTGATGCTGTACTCCATCGGTAAAGACTCCGCCGTGATGCTGCACCTGGCACGCAAGGCGTTCTTCCCGGGCAAACTGCCGTTTCCGGTGATGCACGTCGACACTCGCTGGAAATTCCAGGAGATGTACAAGTTCCGCGACAAGATGGTCGAAGAGCTGGGCCTGGACCTGATCACCCACATCAACCCCGATGGCGTGGCACAGAACATCAATCCGTTCACCCACGGCAGCGCCAAGCACACCGACATCATGAAGACCGAGGGCCTCAAGCAGGCGCTCGACAAGCATGGTTTCGACGCCGCGTTCGGCGGTGCCCGTCGCGATGAAGAGAAATCCCGCGCCAAGGAGCGCGTGTACTCGTTCCGCGACAGCAAGCACCGCTGGGACCCTAAGAACCAGCGTCCGGAGCTGTGGAACGTCTACAACGGCAAGGTCAACAAGGGCGAATCCATTCGGGTGTTCCCGTTGTCGAACTGGACCGAGCTGGACATCTGGCAGTACATCTATCTCGAAGGCATCCCGATCGTGCCGCTGTACTTCGCCGCCGAGCGTGAAGTGATCGAGAAGAACGGCACGCTGATCATGATCGACGACGAGCGCATACTCGAGCACCTGTCCGACGAGGACAAGGCACGCATCGTCAAAAAGAAAGTGCGTTACCGTACCCTTGGCTGCTACCCGTTGACGGGCGCGGTGGAGTCCGAAGCCGAGACGCTGACGGACATCATTCAGGAAATGCTCCTGACGCGAACTTCCGAGCGC
>NZ_JBIUVO010000052.1:881-36389 GCF_044742995.1 Pseudomonas sp. NPDC087803 | reverse complement strand
AGCGCCGCCTAGACGCCCCCTACTCACCGCTATGGGTAAGTTGTCGCCACTGGGCACGGAGGAGCCGAGCCGTTCCCAGGCCAGGCGGGCTGGCCGCAGTCGCATTCGTCCGAACGACCACACCGACCTTTCTGCCTATTCCACCCGTTTTGGCGGCTCGGTAAAGGGCTTCAATGTCGAGGAATACCTGTCGGTCAAGGAAGCACGCAAGCTCGACCTGTTCATTCAGTACGGTCTGGCCGCGGGTTTTCAGGCTGTTCGCAACGCCGGTCTGGAAGTTACCGACGCCAACCGTGAGCGCATTGGCGTGGCCATGGGTTCGGGCATCGGCGGTCTGACCAACATCGAAGAAACCAGCCGTACCCTGCATGAGACGGGCCCGCGTCGAATCTCGCCATTCTTCGTGCCAGGCTCGATCATCAATATGATTTCCGGTTTTCTGTCCATCCACCTGGGTGCACAGGGGCCGAACTACGCCATTGCCACGGCCTGTACCACCGGTACGCACTGCATTGGCATGGCGGCGCGCAACATCATGTACGACGAAGCCGACGTGATGATCGCCGGCGGTGCCGAAATGGCCGCGTGCGGTCTGGGCATGGGCGGCTTCGGCGCGTCCCGTGCGCTGTCCACCCGTAACGACGAGCCGACCCGCGCCAGTCGTCCCTGGGACAAGGGCCGTGATGGCTTCGTACTGTCCGACGGTGCCGGTGCTTTGGTACTCGAAGAACTCGAGCACGCCAAGGCCCGTGGCGCCACGATCTACGCCGAGCTGATCGGTTTTGGCACCAGTGGCGATGCGTTCCACATGACGTCGCCACCCGCCGACGGCGCCGGTGCTGCCCGCTGCATCACCAATGCGCTGCGCGATGCGAAGATCAATATCGACCAGGTGCAGTACATCAACGCCCACGGGACTTCGACCCCGGCCGGCGACCTTGCCGAAGCCAACGCGATCAAGACCGTGTTCGGTGATCACGCCTACAACCTGGCGGTCAGCTCCACCAAGTCGATGACCGGTCACCTGTTGGGTGCGGCGGGCGCGGTCGAGGCGATCTTCAGCGTGCTGGCAATCAACAGCCAAGTTGCACCGCCGACCATCAACCTCGACGAGCCGGATGAAGGCTGCGATCTCGATTTCGTGCCGCACACTGCGCGCAACATGGATATCGACGTCGTACTCTCCAACTCCTTCGGGTTTGGCGGGACCAACGGCACGTTGGCGTTCCGTCGGTTCGCCGGCTGATGGACAGCTGGGTCGACGGTCAGCCGGCTGACGCTCTGTCGCTGAAAGATCGCGGCCTGGCTTACGGCGATGGTCTGTTCGAGACCATTGCTGTGCGCGGCGGCCAGCCGCTGTTGCTGGATCGTCACCTGACGCGTCTGGCCGAAGGTTGCTCGCGTCTGGCCATCTCGGCCGATATCGAACAGGTTCGCCGCGAGCTGCTGGCTTATGCCGCGGCGATGGGCGAGGGCGTTCTCAAGCTGATCCTCACCCGTGGTGACGGCTTGCGTGGCTACGCGCCCGATCCAGCGGCGCAGGGCCGACGCATTCTGCAGGGCAATCCGCCTGCGGCTTATCCTGCTGTGCACGGTGAGCAAGGCGTACGCCTGTTTCCCTGCGTCACGCGGCTGGCGAATCAGCCGTTGCTGGCCGGACTCAAGCATCTCAACCGTCTTGAACAAGTGCTCGCCCGCGCCGAGTGGCGCGACAGCGAACACGCCGAAGGCTTGATGCTCGATCAGGCCGGGCGCGTCATCGAAGGTGTGTTCAGCAACCTGTTTCTGGTGCGCGACGGCGTACTGATTACCCCGGATCTGAAGCGCTGTGGCGTGGCCGGTGTGATGCGTGCTGAAATATTGTTTCAGGCCGAGTCGTTGGCCATCCCCACCCAAATCACCGACATCAGCCTCGAACAGCTGCAATGGGCTGATGAAGTCTTTGTGTGCAACAGCGTTTATGGCGTCTGGCCGGTACGCGCCTACGCTGCACTGAGCTGGCCGGTTGGCCCGCTCACCCGTAAACTGCAAACCATTGCCCGCGCGCTACTGGATGCCTGATTCGTGAGACGTAAACTCTTGCTGCTGCTGGAAACCGGACTGGTTCTGGCGGGGCTGCTGATGGGCGCCAGCGCCTGGAAAATTCATTCGGCGCTGGAACAGCCCCTGAACATCACGCAGGAAGAACTGCTGGATGTGCCGAAAGGCTCGACGCCGACCCGTACCTTTCTTGAGCTCGAAACCGATGGTGTGATCAAGGACGCCTTCTGGTTGCGCATCTACTGGCGCTTCAACCTGGCTGGTACGCCGATCCACAGTGGCGAATACCGCATGCAGCCGGGCATGACCGTCAACGGTCTGATCGACTTGTGGAAGCGTGGCGAAGTGGTGCAGTACAGCCTGACGCTGGTTGAAGGCTGGAACTTCCACCAGGTCCGTGCCGCGCTGGCAAAAGATGAAAAGATCGAGCAGACCCTCAAGGGTTTGAGCGACGCCGAAGTGATGGAGAAAATCGGTCATCGCGGATTGTTCCCCGAGGGGCGATTCTTCCCGGACACCTACCGCTTCGTACGGGGTTTTTCCGATGTCGAGTTGCTGAAGAAAGCCTTTGACCGTCTCGACGAGGTGTTGGCCAAGGAGTGGGAGAACCGCTCGGCCGATGCGCCGTACAGCGAGCCTTACCAGGCGCTGATCATGGCCTCGCTTGTGGAGAAGGAAACCGGTGTGCCGCAGGAGCGTGGGCAAATCGCCGGCGTGTTCGTGCGCCGCATGGCGCTGGGCATGCAATTGCAGACTGATCCGACGGTGATCTACGGCCTGGGCGAGCGCTACACCGGCAAGCTGACCCGTGCTCATCTCAAGGAGCCGACGCCGTACAACACCTATGTGATTCCCGGATTGCCGCCGACGCCGATTGCCATGGTCGGTCGCGAGGCGATTCATGCCGCGCTGAATCCGGTGGAAGGCACCAGTCTGTACTTTGTCGCCCGGGGTGACGGGAGCCATGTGTTCTCCGATGATCTGGATGCGCACAACAGTGCGGTGCGCGAGTTCCAGCTCAAGCGTCGTGCCGATTACCGCTCCAGCCCGGCCCCGACGAGCGCGCCGACTGCTCCCGCCACGGCCACCGAGGAGGCGACGCCTGCTGCGTCCCCCGATACCGCACCTGAGGCGCTGCCGCAGGTTCCCGCTCAGCAACCTGCGCCGACTCCGGCGCCGGCTGCCGAATCCGGGGCGACCGCACCGCAAAACGCGCAATGACTTTGATTAAGGACTGCCTGTGACTGGCTTGTTTATTACCCTGGAAGGCCCGGAAGGCGCCGGCAAGAGCACCAATCGCGAATACCTCGCCGAGCGCCTGCGCGCTGCGGGTATCGAGGTGGTGCTGACCCGTGAGCCCGGCGGTACGCCACTCGCCGAGCGCATCCGCGATGTGTTGCTGGCCCCGGCCGACGAAGTCATGAACCCGGATGCCGAGCTGTTGCTGGTATTCGCTGCGCGCGCTCAGCATCTGGCCGAAGTGATCCGCCCGGCGCTGGCTCGCGGCGCGGTGGTGCTGTGTGATCGTTTCACCGACTCGACTTATGCCTATCAGGGCGGCGGTCGTGGTTTGTCGCTGGAACGCATTGCTGCCCTGGAGACGTTCGTTCAGGGCGACCTGCGTCCGGATCTGACGCTGATTTTCGATCTGCCGGTGGAAATCGGCCTGGCCCGCGCCAGTGCCCGTGGCCGTCTGGATCGTTTCGAGCTGGAAGGCCGGGCGTTCTTCGAAGCGGTGCGCAATGCCTTTCTTGAGCGTGCCGAAGCCGATCCGGCGCGCTATGTACGCATCGATGCCGGTCAGCCTCTGGTCAAGGTTCAGCAATCGCTGGATACCTTGATTCCGAACCTGCTGGAGCTGACTCGTGGCTGAGGCCTATCCATGGCAGGACAGCCTCTGGCAGCAACTGGCCGGACGTAGCCAGCACGCCCACGCGTACCTGCTGCACGGCCCGGCCGGGATCGGCAAGCGCGCGCTGGCCGAGCGCCTGATGGCCAGCCTGCTGTGTCAGCGTCCTGCGCCCGAGGCGTGCGGCGAATGCAAATCCTGCCTGCTGCTCAAGGCCGGCAGCCATCCGGACAATTACATCCTCGAGCCGGAGGAAGCCGACAAGGCGATCAAGGTCGATCAGGTGCGCGATCTGGTCAGTTTCGTGGTGCAGACCGCGCAACTGGGCGGGCGCAAAGTGGTGCTGATCGAACCGGTGGAGTCGATGAACATCAACGCCGCCAACGCCTTGCTCAAGAGCCTCGAAGAGCCGTCCGGCGATACCGTGCTGTTGCTGGTCAGCCACCAGCCGAGCCGTTTGCTGCCGACGATCAAGAGCCGCTGCGTGCAGCAGGCGTGTCCGCTGCCGGGTGAGGCCATGAGCCTGCAATGGCTGGCGCAGGCGTTGCCGGAGTGCTCTGAAGAGGAGCGCGTCGAATTGCTGACGCTGGCAGCCGGTTCACCACTGGCGGCGGTCAGTCTGCAGTCCCAGGGTGTTCGCGAACAGCGTGCGCAGGTCGTTGAAGGGGTGAAGAAGTTGCTCAAGCAGCAGCAGTCGCCGACGCAACTGGCCGAAGAATGGAAAAACATTCCGATGCTGCGCCTGTTCGACTGGTTCTGCGACTGGTCGAGCCTGATCCTGCGCTATCAGCTGACTCAGGACGAAACCGGTCTCGGTCTGACCGACATGCGCAAAGTCGTGCAATATCTGGCGCAGAAGAGCGCCCAAGGCAAAGTCCTCGATATTCAGGACTGGATTCTCGCTCAGCGGCAGAAAGTCCTGAGCAAAGCCAACCTCAATCCGGCCTTGCTGCTGGAAGCATTGTTGGTGCAATGGGCGGGATTGCCTGGCCAAAGATAAGAATGTGTACCTAGACTCTGAACATCAGCAGTGGAGGTCAGCATGAATGAAGCCATCAGCCCGGGGCCGCGTAACGGCATCCTGTCCCTGACCATCAAGGACAAATCGGTGCTCTACGCCGCCTACATGCCGTTCATCAAGAACGGTGGCCTGTTCATCCCGACCAACAAGAGCTACAAGTTGGGCGACGAGGTGTTCATGCTGCTGAACCTGATGGACGAGGCGGAGAAGATTCCGGTGGCCGGCAAGGTTGCCTGGATTACTCCCAAAGGCGCCCAGGGCAACCGCGCAGCCGGCGTCGGCGTGCAATTCAACGATGGCGACAACACCGCCCGCAGTCGCATCGAAACCCATCTGGCCGGAGCACTGAAATCCGACCGTCCCACTCATACGATGTAAGTTGCAGTCTCTTTTATGCTCGTAGATTCCCATTGTCACCTTGATCGCCTCGACCTCGCCGCCCATGACGGTTCGCTGGATGCTGCACTCGATGCGGCGCGCCAGCGCGGGGTAGGGCACTTCCTGTGCATCGGCGTGAGTGCCGATAACGCCGCCGACGTCAAAGCCCTCGCCGAGCGCTATGACGACGTCGATTGCTCGGTCGGTGTGCATCCGCTGGATGTGCAACCGGGCGCGGCGCCGGCGCTGGACTGGCTGCTGCACGAGCTCAATCACCCGAAAGTGGTGGCGATCGGCGAAACCGGTCTGGATTATCACTACGAACCGGAAGCCGCCGAGCTGCAGCAGGAATCCTTCCGTCTGCACCTGCAAGCCGCGCAGCAGACCGGCAAACCGGTGATCATCCACACCCGTGGCGCCCGCGCCGATACCCTCGAGCTGCTGCGTGAAGCGGCGTTGCCGCAGGCCGGTGTCCTGCATTGCTTCACCGAAGACTGGGAGATGGCCAAAGCGGCGCTGGACATGGGCTATTACATTTCCCTGTCGGGCATCGTCACCTTCCGCAATGCCGACGCTTTGCGCGATGTGGCGAGCAAGGTGCCGGCCGATCGCCTGCTGGTGGAGACCGATTCGCCGTATCTGGCGCCGATCCCGTATCGCGGCAAGCCGAACCTGCCGCAATACGTGCGCGAAGTCGCGGAGTTTCTGGCGATGCTGCGCGGTGAGAACTACGAACGTTTCGCCGAGCAGACCACCGAGAACTTCAAGCGACTGTTTCCATTGGCACATGTAAAAGACTGACCGTGTAGGAGCTGCCGCAGGCTGCGATCTTTAAAGAATCAACATCAAAAGATCGCAGCCTGCGGCAGCTCCTACCGGTGCGATGTGCGTAATGACAGGGATTTGCGCCAAATCGCAGGCAAAAAAAACCCGGGTTCTGGGGGGTGAATCCGGGTTAAGACCATTAGGAGTAAAACAAAGGCACGCGGTCCCTTGGTACCTTTACCGGCACGGCACTTGGGGGAGATGCCGCCCGACAGTTCAAGTATTGATCAGTCTGGCGTGCAGTCCAGTTAGCCGGTCGGGGTTTTTAAACAAATTTGGAATACGTGCGCTTCGGTTGAGTTCTCATTGCACCCCTGGCGTTCGCAAAATGAACAAGAAACACAGATATGGTCGGATGATCCGTGCATTTTTGCGCAAGTTAGGCATAATACGCGGCTTCGAATTTTGACCCCTACAGACCTTTTCTTATGCACAAAGAACCTCGTAAGGTCCGTGAGTTTCGTCGCCGCGAGCAAGAAATTCTCGATACCGCGCTCAAGCTGTTCCTCGAACAAGGTGAAGACAGTGTCACCGTCGAGATGATTGCTGATGCCGTGGGTATCGGCAAAGGCACGATCTACAAGCATTTCAAATCCAAGGCCGAGATTTATCTGCGGCTGATGCTCGATTACGAGCGTGATTTGAATGAGCTGCTGCATTCGGCCGATGTCGATAAGGACAAGGAAGCGCTGTCCCGTGCCTACTTCGAATTCCGCATGCGCGACCCGCAGCGCTACCGTCTGTTCGACCGTCTCGAAGAGAAGGTGGTAAAAGGCAATCAGGTGCCGGAAATGGTCGAGGAGCTGCACAAGATCCGTGCCTCGAACTTCGAACGCCTGACCTTGCTCATCAAGGGCCGGATCAGCGAAGGCAAGCTCGAAGACGTGCCGCCGTACTTCCACTACTGCGCGTCCTGGGCGCTGGTGCACGGCGCGGTGGCGCTGTATCACTCGCCGTTCTGGAGCAATGTGCTGGAAGATCAGGAAGGTTTCTTCCAGTTCCTGATGGACATCGGCGTGCGCATGGGCAACAAGCGCAAGCGTGATCCGGAAACCCCGAGCAGCTGAATCATTCAGCGGCCTTATTGCGCCATGATTTCGCTACATGACGCAGTACCGCAGGAATATACTCAGGCATAGGGCTTGCTAAAACTTGATTTGTGAGTCAAGTTTTAGCGGCTCGAAATTCTATCGCCGGGGTGATCATGATCGTTGACCGTCAAGGCAGGCGTTTTCGCAATTTGCGCATCAGCCTGACCTCAGCCTGCAATTACGCCTGTACCTACTGCGTGCCCAATGGCAAGCGGCTGGTGGCTGCGCAGGATGAACTGTCGGCCGAGGCCATGGCGCGCGGCGTGGCGTATCTGATCGAAGCCGCCGGCATCGAGCGTTTGCGCATCACCGGTGGCGAGCCGCTGGTCAGCCCCAAACTCGAATCTTTCATGAGTGCCGTCGGCAAGATGGGCCTGGAAGACATCAGCCTGACCACCAACGGTCAACTCCTGGCGAAAAAACTGCCGCTGCTGGTGGATGCCGGTCTGCGCCGGATCAACGTGTCCCTCGATACCCTGGATGCCGGCGCCTTCCGCAGCATCGCCCGTGGCGGCGATCTGGCGACCGTGCTCGATGGCATGGACCAGGCGAAAGCGGCGGGGCTGAAGATCAAGGTCAACATGGTGCCGTTGCGCGGGCAGAACCTGGATCAGGTGATGCCGCTGCTCGATTACTGCCTGGAACGTGGCTATGAATTGCGCTTCATCGAGCTGATGCGCATGGGCCACCTCGCCACCGACTCCAATGCCTTCCTGCAACAGTTCGTCAGCCTGCAGCAACTGCTGAGCTTGATTGGCGAGCGCTACGAGTACGCCCAGGCCGATGCGCCGGTGGATGCCACGGCCGTGCGCTATGCGATTCCGGGGCTCGGCCACTTCGGCGTGATCGCCAACGAAAGCGTGCCGTTCTGCAGAACCTGTTCGCGCTTGCGTCTGTCGTCGACCGGCTGGCTGCATGGCTGCCTGTCGTCGAGCAACCGCCACTATGTCGGCGATCTGCTCGACAAGCCGCGCCATCAGGCATTGCCGGCGTTGCAGCGCTTGCTGGTCAAGGCGTTGGGCGACAAGCAGGAAGTGGCGTTCTCCGGTGGCGCGACCGTCATGAAGATCATCGGCGGCTGAACCCTCTTTTTCGCGAGCAGGCTCGCTCCCACAGGGTTTTTGGTAATCCTGTGGGAGCGGGCTTGCTCGCGAAAGCAATCCATCATTCGCCAAAGAACCTGAGCTGGCGCAAAAGCTGCATCCAACGGCCATTCGCCGGTTTTCCGTCACCGGCTTCTGGAGGATGAGGATGCGTAGCCTGGTTTTGCTGCTGGCCGTTTTGGCGCTTGGCGGCTGTATGACTGTCAGCGATATGGCCGAAGGCACTCGCTATCAGATGAGCGACGCGGGGCTGCTCGATCACAGCGACAGCCGTCGGGTGAACAACTTCCGTATTCAGCCGGACTCGTTCATCTACATCGCTCAGGGCGCCTTTGCGCCGCCGGGTGGTTCCTATCCGCGGCCGAACGTAGTGGCTGAAGAAGCCTTCAAGGGTTTTGTCGAATACTTCCCGATGGTCCGCCGCGCGCGTGCACCGGAAGGTCTCGATCAGGCGTTGGGCGAAGCTCGCGATGCGGGCGCGCACTACCTGCTGTACACCCGTTTCGCCAAGGCTGACGACCGTATCGGCAACTCTGATGAGTGGCTCGATCAGGAAGCCGTGGATCGCCTCGGCATCGACGGCGGGGTGATTCAAATCATGTTGATCGAGACCAGCACCCAGTATTTGATTGATACTGCACGGATCAAGAGTCGTGGCGGTTTACTGACGTTCCACGACAACAAACCGGAAGACCTGATCGGCCCGCCACTGGCGCAATACGCGCGCAGCCTGCTGGGGATCGGCGACCAATAAACCAAGGAGTACGCCATGAGTGGCCCGCAAAAAGCCAATGACCTGTTGGGACAGATCCCCAAAACCAAAGGCCTGCCGCCGGTGCACTTGTGGAACCCGGACTTCTGCGGCGACATCGACATGCGCATCGCCCGCGACGGCACCTGGTACTACCTGGGTACGCCGATCGGGCGCAAGCCGATGGTCAAGCTGTTCTCTACCATCATCCGCCGCGACGGCGATGATTACTTCCTGATTACCCCGGTCGAAAAGGTCGGGATCAAGGTCGACGACGCGCCGTTCGTGGCGATTGCCGTGGAGGTCGAAGGGGAGGGCGAAGCGCAGGTCCTGCGCTTCACCTCCAACGTCGAGGAGACCGCCGAGGCCGGGCCGGAACATCCGATCCGCGTCGAGATCGATCCGTCGACCCAGGAACCTGCGCCTTATGTGCATGTGCGCAGCAACCTCGAAGCGCTGATTCACCGCAATGTGTTCTACCAACTGGTGGAACTGGCGGTCAGTCGTGAAATCGACGGGCAGCGCTGGTTGGGCGTGTGGAGCTGCGGCGAGTTCTTCCGCATCGGCCTCGAACCTTAAACACAACCCCCTGTAGGAGTGAGCCTGCTCGCGATAGCGGTGGATCAATCACTGTTGCTGGTGACTGACACACCGCTATCGCGAGCAGGCTCACTCCTACAGGGTTTTATTTTTCAGTAGAAAATCCCGATTGACTGTCAATCATATGATGATTAGCGTGGACACCCATCGCGATCGGCTTTGAGGTGCCCATGTCCAGCAGCTTTCATGCGTCAACGGTCGATTGGTTGGGTAGCTGGATTGCTGCCGGCCAGGTCAAACCGGGGCAGGCGATCAAGGTCGAGGCGGATCTGGGCGAACAGCTCGGTGTCAGCCGCACGGTGATTCGCGAAGCGATCAAGACCCTGGTCGCCAAAGGCATGCTTGAAGTCGGGCCGAAAGTCGGCACCCGCGTGTTGCCGGTACGGCGCTGGAACCTGTTCGATCCGCAAGTCGTCGGCTGGCTGTCGCGCAATGGCTTGCCGGAAAATTTTGTCGATGACCTGCTCGACCTGCGTCGCACCATTGAACCGATGGCCGTGCGCTGGGCCTGCGAGCGCGCCAGCCTGGAACAGATCCAGGCGGTGCAACTGGCCTACAACGCGCTGGAGCGGGCGGTCGACAGCGGCATTGATTACAACCGCGCCGACCAGGCTTTCCACGAATGTATTCTGGCGGCCAGCCACAACCAGTTCATCGAGCAAATGGTCCCGGCCCTCGGCGCCTTGCTCGCCGTGTCGTTTGAAGTCTCGGCCGCCGACCCCGATGAACTGCGCCGCACATTACCGATCCACAAGGACATGGCCGACGCCATCGCCACCCGCGATGCCGCGCGCGGGGTGTGGGCCTGCATGACCCTGATCGACAATGCCGACCTCGCGATCAAGCGTTTTTACCCGCAGGTGATGGCCGACAAAAAAGCCAGCTGACAAAGCCTAAATTCCCCTGTGGGAGCGGGCTTGCTCGCGAAGGCGGGTATCAGACACGCCGCCTTCGACTGACACTCCGCTTTCGCGAGCAAGCCCGCTCCCACAGTAAAAGCCACAAGACCCAAGGAGTTGCCATGACGTCGACCGCCGTAACCCAACACCGCGCCAGACTCGGTGAAGGCCCGTTCTGGGACGCCCCCACCCAGGCGCTGTACTGGGTCGATATCGCCGGCCAGCAGGCGCTGCGGCTGATCGGTAACAACGTGCAGATCTGGCAGATGCCCGAGCACGTTTCGGCGTTCATTCCGTGTGCCAGCGGCGACGCGCTGGTGACCCTGAGCAGCGGCGTCTATCGCCTCGATCTCGATTCTCCCGGCCTCGAGCCGCGCCTGACGCTGTTCTGCATCGCCGACCCGCAACCGGGCAATCGGCCCAACGAAGCGCGCTGTGACGCCTTGGGTCGACTGTGGCTCGGCACCATGCAGAACAACATCGGCGACAACGGCGAAGACCTGCCGATCGTGCGCCGCTCCGGTGGCCTGTTCCGTATCGATCCCGATCAGCGCGTTACGCCATTGCTGCGCGGCCTGGGCATTCCCAACACCCTGCTGTGGAGCGACGACGGCACCACGCTGCTGTTCGGTGACAGCCTCGACGGGGCGCTCAATCGCTATTTCATTCACACCGACGGCAATCTGGGCAATGCTGAAATCTGGTACGGCCCTGACCGGAACGGCGGCCCGGACGGTTCGGCAATCGACGCCGATGGTTACGTGTGGAACGCACGTTGGGACGGTAGCTGCCTGCTGCGCCTGAGCCCGGAAGGCAAGGTCGAGCGCAAGATTGATCTGCCCGTCAGCCGACCGACCAGTTGCGTATTCGGCGGCGAAGATTTGAAAACCCTGTACATCACCAGTGCCCAGAGTCCGCACAACCATCCATTGGATGGCGCGGTCCTGTCGATGCGGGTCGATGTGCCGGGCAAACTCTGCACTCGGTTTGCAGGTTGAATCCCAAAATATGGGATGCAAAATTATATATTGAGATTATTCGGCGGTCGGGTTTATAGTCGGCTCCAGCAGTAACACGCACTCACACTTAAAAAGAACAAAACAGGTGAAGTGATGCAGCGAATCTCTATCGCACTCCTCAGCGGAGTCAGCGTCTCGCAACGGCCCGGTGTCGCTCACCGCGCCTGCCTGTTTCGTTTTTACAGCCTTCCAGACCGGACATCGTCAGATGCCCGGTTTTTTTGTGCTGACGAACAGGAGTCCTGATCCATGGCTGAACCTCTTTCCTTGCCGCCGGTGCCCGAGCCGCCGAAGGGTGAGCGTCTGAAAAACAAGGTCGTACTGTTGACCGGCGCAGCCCAAGGCATCGGCGAAGCCATCGTCGCCACCTTCGCCTCGCAGCAGGCCAGACTGGTGATCAGCGATATTCAGGCGGAGAAAGTCGAGAAGGTTGCCGCCCACTGGCGCGACAAGGGCTACGACGTGCAGGCGATCAAGGCCGACGTTTCGCGCCAGCATGACCTGCACGCCATGGCCAGACTGGCGGTCGAGCTGCACGGGCGCATCGACGTGCTGGTCAACTGCGCCGGGGTCAATGTATTCCGCGACCCGCTGCAAATGACCGAAGAAGACTGGCGCCGTTGCTTCGCCATCGACCTCGACGGCGCCTGGTACGGCTGCAAAGCCGTGCTGCCGCAGATGATCGAGCAGGGCGTCGGCAGCATCATCAACATCGCCTCGACCCATTCCAGCCACATCATTCCCGGCTGCTTCCCGTACCCGGTGGCCAAGCACGGCTTGCTCGGACTGACCCGGGCGCTGGGTATCGAGTACGCATCGAAGGGTGTTCGGGTCAATGCCATCGCCCCGGGCTACATTGAGACGCAACTGAACGTCGATTACTGGAACGGCTTTGCCGATCCGCAGGCCGAGCGTCAGCGTGCGTTTGATCTGCACCCGCCGAAACGCATCGGCCAGCCGCTCGAAGTGGCGATGACCGCAGTATTTCTGGCCAGTGATGAAGCGCCGTTTATCAACGCCTCGTGCATCACCATCGATGGTGGGCGCTCGGTGATGTACCACGACTGAATTGATGAGGTTTCAGGCGATGAACTCCGTCTGAAATCCAATCATCATACGATATGACTATTTTCAACAGGCTTTGCAGCAGTACGTGTCACGCCACCACACCTGTGGCGAGGGAGCTCGCTCCCGCTCGGCTGCGCAGCAGTCGTAAATTCGGGCTGCGCGGTGTGTTTGATTGACCGAGGTAACCGGTTTCAGGGCCGCTTCGCAGCCCAGCGGGAGCAAGCTCCCTCGCCATAAACTGTTTAATTTGCTCAAAAAAAATAACAAGGAGTCAGCTTATGAAACGTCGTTTCGGGATTCGTACCCTGTGCAGTGCCGCGCTGGCGGTCACCGCGTTCAGTCTCAGCAGTTCGCTGCTGGCTGCCGACACCGTGAAAATCGGTTTTCTGGTCAAGCAGGCTGAAGAGCCGTGGTTCCAGACCGAGTGGGCTTTCGCCGAGAAAGCCGCCAAGGACAAAGGCTTCGAACTGATCAAGATCGCCGTGCCGGACGGCGAGAAAACCCTCTCGGCCATCGACAGCCTTGCGGCCAACGGCGCCAAGGGCTTCGTGATCTGCCCTCCGGACGTCTCGCTCGGCCCGGCGATCATGGCCAAAGCCAAACTCAATGACCTCAAAGTGATTGCCGTCGATGACCGCTTCGTCGACGCCAACGGCAAGTTCATGGAAGACGTGCCGTACCTCGGCATGGCCGCTTTCGAAGTCGGCCAGAAGCAGGGTAACGCGATGGTCGCCGAAGCGAAGAAACGCAACTGGGACTGGAAAGACACCTACGCGGTGGTCAACACCTACAACGAGCTCGACACCGGCAAGAAGCGCACCGACGGTTCGATGAAGGCGCTCGAAGACGCCGGCCTGCCGAAAGACCACATCCTGACCGCCGCGCTGAAAACCCTCGACGTGCCGGGCAGCATGGACGCCACCAACTCGGCACTGGTCAAGCTGCCCAGTGCAGCGAAGAACCTGATCATCGGCGGCATGAACGACAACACTGTGCTCGGCGGCGTGCGCGCGACCGAAGCCGCCGGGTTCGCTGCGGCCAACGTGATCGGTATCGGCATCAATGGCACCGACGCCATCGGCGAGCTGAAAAAGCCCAACAGCGGTTTCTTCGGTTCGATGTTGCCAAGCCCGCACATCGAAGGCTACAAGACCGCCGAGATGATGTACGAGTGGGTCACCACCGGCAAAGAGCCGCCGAAGTACACGGCGATGGACGACGTCACCCTGATCACCCGCGAGAACTTCAAGCAAGAGCTGGAAAAAATCGGCCTGTGGAATTGATGGCTGCTCGATCGGTGTGAAGAGGTGACTCAGATGCACGCGCAAGTACAGACACATGCAAGCAGCGTCGGCGGCAGCCTGCGCTTCAACGGGATCGGCAAGACCTTCCCCGGGGTCAAGGCGCTGGACGCCATCAGCTTCGTCGCCCACCCGGGGCAGGTTCACGCCTTGATGGGCGAGAACGGTGCCGGCAAATCGACCCTGCTGAAAATCCTCGGTGGCGCCTACATTCCCAGCAGCGGCGAGTTGCAGATCGGCGAGCAGACCATGGCGTTCAAGTCGACCGCCGACAGCATTGGCAGCGGCGTCGCGGTGATTCACCAGGAGCTGCATCTGGTGCCGGAAATGAGCGTGGCGGAGAACCTGTTTCTCGGTCATCTGCCCGCCAGTTTCGGCCTGATCAATCGCGGTCTGCTGCGCCAGAATGCCTTGGCCTGCCTCAAGGGCCTGGCCGATGAAATCGATCCGCAGACCAAGGTCGGGCGCCTGTCGCTCGGTCAGCGGCAACTGGTGGAAATCGCCAAGGCGCTGTCCCGTGGCGCGCATGTGATCGCCTTCGATGAGCCGACCAGCAGCCTCTCGGCGCGCGAAATCGACCGTTTGATGGCGATCATCAGCCGCCTGCGCGATGAGGGCAAAGTGGTGCTCTACGTCTCGCATCGCATGGAAGAAGTGTTCCGCATTTGCGATGCAGTGACGGTGTTCAAGGATGGCCGTTACGTGCGCACCTTCGACGACATGAGCCAGTTGACCCACGATCAACTGGTGACTTGCATGGTCGGCCGCGACATTCAGGACATCTACGATTACCGCAGCCGTCCACGTGGCGCGGTGGCGTTGAAGGTCGATGGTCTGCTCGGCCCGGGCCTGCGTGAGCCGGTGAGTTTCGAAGCGCACAAGGGCGAGATTCTCGGCCTGTTCGGCCTGGTCGGGGCCGGGCGCACCGAACTGTTTCGCTTGCTCAGCGGGCTTGCGCGCAACAGCGCCGGACGCCTCGAATTGCGCGGCCATGAACTGAAGCTGCGCTCACCGCGCGATGCGATTGCCGCCGGGATCCTGCTGTGCCCCGAGGACCGGAAAAAAGAGGGGATCATCCCGCTGGCCAGCGTTGCCGAGAACATCAACATCAGCGCGCGCGGCGCCAATGCCAGCCTCGGCTGCCTGCTGCGCGGGCTGTGGGAAAAGGGCAACGCCGACAAGCAGATCAAGGCGCTGAAAGTCAAAACCCCGCACGCCGGGCAGCAGATCAAATTCCTTTCCGGCGGCAATCAGCAGAAGGCCATTCTCGGTCGCTGGCTGTCGATGCCGATGAAGGTCTTGCTGCTCGATGAGCCGACTCGCGGCATCGACATCGGGGCCAAGGCCGAGATCTACCAGATCATCCATAACCTGGCCGCCGACGGTATTTCGGTGATCGTGGTGTCCAGCGACCTCATGGAGGTGATGGGCATTTCCGACCGCATTCTGGTGCTCTGCGAAGGCGCGCTGCGCGGTGAAGTCAGCCGCGACCAGGCCAATGAATCCAACTTGCTGCAACTGGCTTTGCCGCGCCATCGCGCTGACGGCGTGGCGAACTGAGAGGTGAACATGATGACCATCCAAAACAAGGCGCTGCCGACTCCCCGCAAACCGCTGGACCTGCGGCGCTTCCTCGATGACTGGGTCATGCTGCTGGCAGCCATCGGCATCTTCATCGCCTGTACCTTGCTGATCGACAACTTCCTCTCGCCGCTGAACATGCGCGGGCTGGGCCTGGCGATTTCCACTACCGGCATTGCCGCCTGCACCATGCTCTACTGCCTGGCGTCGGGGCACTTCGACCTGTCGGTGGGTTCGGTAATCGCCTGCGCCGGGGTCGTCGCAGCGGTGGTGATGCGCGACACCAACAGCGTGTTCCTCGGCGTCAGCGCAGCGCTGGTGATGGGCCTGATTGTCGGGCTGATCAACGGCATCGTGATTGCCAAGCTGCGGGTCAATGCGTTGATTACCACGTTGGCGACCATGCAGATCGTCCGTGGTCTGGCCTACATTTTTGCCAACGGCAAAGCGGTGGGGGTGTCGCAGGAATCGTTCTTCGTCTTCGGCAACGGCCAGTTGTTCGGCGTGCCGGTGCCGATCCTGATCACCATCGTCTGCTTCCTGTTTTTCGGCTGGTTGCTGAACTACACCACCTACGGGCGCAACACCATGGCCATCGGTGGCAACCAGGAAGCGGCGTTGCTCGCCGGGGTGAATGTCGACCGGACCAAGATCATCATCTTCGCCGTGCACGGTGTGATCGGTGCGCTGGCCGGGGTGATTCTCGCTTCGCGCATGACCTCCGGGCAGCCGATGATTGGCCAGGGTTTCGAGCTGACCGTGATCTCGGCGTGTGTGCTCGGCGGCGTGTCGCTGAGCGGCGGGATCGGCATGATCCGCCACGTGATTGCCGGGGTGCTGATCTTGGCGATCATCGAGAATGCGATGAACCTGAAGAACATCGATACGTTTTATCAGTATGTGATTCGCGGTTCGATTCTGTTGTTGGCCGTCGTCATCGACCGCCTCAAACAACGCTGATTCTATCTGTCGAAGCATAATTTTGTGGCGAGGGAGCTTGCTCCCGCTCGGCTGCGCAGCAGTCGCAAATCCGGACAGTGCGGAGTGTCAGACTCACCGCTGTCACCGGATTTGGGGCCGCTCCGCAGCCCAGCGGGAGCAAGCTCCCTCGCCACAGTTATGCATTCCTTCTGTCCGAACCCCTAAAAACCCCTTGCCCGCCCGCGCCCGTTTCGGGTATCAATTTGTACATGATTAGACAGGTACGATTTGACAAGAAACAACGGGTGGTCGACGAACTCGTCCGGCGCATCGAAAGCGGCCTCATGGAGGACGGCTTTCTGTTGCCCGGCGAGCATCAGTTGGCTCAGGAATTCAATGTCAGCCGCGGCACATTGCGCGAAGCGCTGGCCGAGCTGAAGCGGCGCAATTACATCGCCACGCAAAGCGGGGTCGGCTCGATCGTCACGTTTGACGGTGTGGTGCTCGACCAGCGCAGCGGCTGGGCGCAGGCGCTGGCCGACAGCGGGGCGCTGATCAACACCGAGATTCTGCGTCTGGAAGCCGTGACCCGGCCCGATCTGCTCTCGCGTTTCGGCACTGACCAGTTCATCACCCTCGACCGCCGTCGTCGTTCCAACGACGGCACCTTGGTGTCCCTCGAACGCTCCTTGATGCCGGCCTCTGGCGGCCTGGAAAGCCTGCCGCGCGTTGGTTTGATTGACAACTCGCTGACCATCACCCTCGCTGCCTACGGTTACATCGGCGAGCGCGGCGATCAGTGGATCGGCGCCGAACCGCTGAGTGCCGAAGACGCCGAACTGCTCGGGCGCCCGGTGGGTACCGTGTTCCTCAAGGCCCTGCGCACCACCTACGACCGGCAGAACCGTTTCATGGAGCAGGTCGAAAGCCTGCTCGATCCGGTGCATTTCCGCCTGCACCTGCAATTTGGAGAATCGAAATGACCGCGCTCAACCGTGCCCTCGGTGCGTTTTATGGCCTGGCCCTCGGTGATGCGTTGGGCATGCCGACGCAATCGCTGAACCGCGAAACGATCAAGACCCGCTTCGGCCGGATCACCGATCTGCAGGACGCCGGTCCTCTGCAGCCGATCGCCGCCAACATGCCCAAGGGTTCGATCACCGATGACACCGAACAGGCGATTCTGGTCGGCGAATTGCTGATTGAAGGCAAGGGCCGCATCGAGCCGGCAGTCCTCGCCCAGCGCCTGATCGAATGGGAAGCCGAGATGCAGGCCAAGGGTTCGCAGGATCTGCTCGGCCCGTCGACCAAACGCGCCATTGAAATGATCCTCGCCGGCCACTCGCCGGAGGAGGCCGGGCGTTACGGCACCACCAACGGCGCGGCCATGCGCATCACTCCGGTGGGCATCGCGGCAGACGTTGCCGACCCCGAGCGCTTCATCGCGGCCGTGGTCCAGGCCTGTCAGGTCACGCACAACACCACGCTGGGGATTTCCAGCGCGGCGGCGGTCGCGGCGGTGGTCTCGGCCGGGATCAACGGCATGGATCTGGGCGAGGCGCTGAACCTCGGCCAGCAGATTGCGCAACAGGCCGAGGCACATGGGCACTGGGTCGCCGGTGGGCGTATCGCATCGCGCATCAGTTGGGCGCGGACCATCAGCGTCGACAGCGACAAGGCATTGCTGGCGGATCTGCTGTACGACGTGATTGGCACTTCGGTGGCGTCGCAGGAATCGGTGGTGGTGTCGTTCGCGCTGGCGCAGCAAGTGGCGGTTGGCGAGATGAGCGCATTTGATGCGTTGTGCATGGCCGCCAGCCTTGGCGGTGACACCGACACCATCGCAGCGATTCTTGGCGCCATGCTCGGGGCCTGCCTGGGTCTTGAGAGCTGGCCGGCGCCGATGATTGCCACGGTCAAAGCGGTCAATCATCTGGAGCTTGAACCCCTTGTGAAAGGACTCCTCACCTTACGCTGAGGAACCCTGTGTAGGAGCTGCCGAAGGCTGCGATCTTTTGATCTTCAGCAGTCTTCAGACAGCCGGAAAATCAAGATCAAAGGATCGCAGCCTGCGGCAGCTCCTACAGGAGATGTGCAGGCGATTGAATTGCCCACAACCACAATAAAGGCAAACAGGAGCACTGTTCATGAGTTCATCAAACGCCGGGCAAAGCGCCGGGCAACTGGAAACCCGCGGCATCGAGCCGGTGCCGGAAGGCGAGTGCAACGGTCATCCGCTGCAACTGTTCTGGGTCTGGTTCGCCGCCAACATTTCCATTCTCGGCCTGCCGCTGGGGGCCACGCTGGTGGCGTTTCGCGGGTTGGCGATCTGGCAGGCGATCATCGTCGCGATCGTTGGCGCCGCCGGTTCATTCGCGGTGGTCGGGATCATCTCGATTGCCGGCCGCCGTGGCCGTGCGCCGAGCCTGACCCTGTCGCGAGCGATCTTCGGCGTGCGCGGCAACATCGGCCCGACGCTGGTCTCGCTGATGTCGCGGCTAGGCTGGGAAACCGTCAACACCACCACCGCCGCGTTCGTGCTGCTGTCGTTGTGCTCGATCCTGTTCGGCTCCCCGGTGGAAGCGAAAAGCGCGCCGCTGCTGACGCTGATCTTCATCGCGATTTTCGTCCTGCTGACCCTGTCGGTTTCCGGCCTCGGTCACGCCACCTTGCTGGTGATCCAGAAGTGGGCGACCTACGTGTTCGGTGCGCTGAACATTCTGGTCGGTGGCTTTCTCTGTGCCACCATCGACTGGAGCGCCGTATTCAACGCCACGCCTGCGCCGATCAGCGCGATGATCATCGGCATCGGCACCATGGCCGCCGGCACCGGGATCGGCTGGGCCAACGCCGGCGCCGACATGTCGCGCTATCAGCACCGCAGCGTCAAGGCTGTGCGACTGGTCGCTTCGGCGGCGTTCGGCGCTGGGATTCCGCTGGTGCTGCTGATCACCCTCGGCGGTCTGCTGTCGGTGGGCAACAACGATCTCGCCTCGGCGACTGACCCGATCGTGGCGATCCGCGACATGCTGCCGACGTGGATGGCTGTGCCATACCTGATCACTGCGTTCGGCGGTCTGCTGCTGTCGAACAACCTCTCAGTGTATTCCGCCGGTCTGACCACGCTGACCCTCGGCCTGAAGGTCAAGCGCGTCTATGCGGTGGTGGTGGATATCGTCGCGATCTTCGCCGGTTCGATCTACTTCATGCTGATCGCTGACAGCTTCTACGGGCCGTTCATCACCTTCATTTCGCTGCTGGCGGTGCCGATCACTGCATGGGTCGGGATCTTCGTCGTTGACCTCCTTCATCGTCACTACTACAGCCCCAAAGATCTGCTCGACGTCAGCCCGAGCAGCGCCTATTGGTATCGCGGCGGCATCGAGTGGCGTGCGTTCGGCGCGTGGGCGATTGCCATCGTGCTCGGCTTCAGTTTCACCACCATCGGCACCACCGCCGAGAACGTCTGGTTCAAGGGCTTTCTGTCCGACTCGTGGCTGGGCCACAACGGCCTCGGCTGGATCGTGACCTTCGTGGTGGCCGGTGGCATTTACTGGGTTCTTGGTGGGGCGAAAGATCGCCGCGCCGCGCAAGTCGAGAATGCTCATGCCTAAGATGTTGCACACCGGCCAGGTCATCATCGACCTGGTCATGGCCGTGGATCAGCTGCCGCAAATCGGCGGCGATGTGCTGGCGCAGTCTGCCGCTTTCGAGGCCGGCGGCGGCTTCAACGTGATGGCAGCAGCCGTGCGCAATGGTTTGCCAGTGGTCTATCTCGGTCGCCACGGCACCGGGCGTTTCGGTGATCTGGCGCGCCAGGCGATGAACGCTGAAGGTATTCATATCGGCGTCGAACAACCGGCGCAGCGCGACACCGGTTTGTGCGTGGCGCTGACTGACTCATCGGCCGAACGCAGTTTCATTTCCTACATCGGCGCCGAAGGCGAGGTAACACGAGACGACCTGAACAGCGTGGCCGCCGAGGCGGGCGATTACGTTTATGTGAGCGGTTACAGCCTGCTGCACGCAGGTAAGGCGCAGGCGCTGCTGGACTGGACGCTGGCGCTGCCAGAGGTGATCAGCGTGGTGTTCGATCCAGGCCCGTTGGTGGAATCGCCGGATTCACCCCTGATGCAGGCGCTGTTGCCGCGCATCGATGTGTGGACCAGCAACAGCGTGGAAGCGCTGCGCTTTACCGGGGCTGCGGACATTGCGGCGGCCTTGGATCGTCTCTCCGAGCATTTACCGAAAGACGTGCTGATGGTGGTGCGCGACGGGCCGCAGGGGTGCTGGATCCAGCAGGCTGGCGAGCGTCGGCAGGTGCCGGGGTTTGCCGTGAAAGCGGTCGACAGCAACGGCGCGGGTGATGCTCATGCCGGGGTGTTCGTGGCCGGATTGGCGCAGGGTTTGAATGCGCTTGAGGCGGCACGCCGGGCGAATGCGGCGGCGGCTTTGGCGGTGACGCGTTGGGGGCCGGCGACTGCGCCGGGGGCGGCTGAAGTGGATGGGTTTATCCGCGAAGTCTGCGGCGACTGATCTGGCGCTTTCGCTGGCAAGCCAGCTCCCACAGGTTTACAGGGTGAAACGCAAATTTGTGTACCCCGCAATCCCTGTGGGAGCTGGCTTGCCAGCGATAAGGCCATCAGCCTCACAGCAAAATCAACCGGCCTTGCGCAAAGCCGCAATCAACTCATCCTTGCGCATCGAAGAGCGCCCGGCGATATTCTTCGCCCGCGCCTCTTTCCTCAAACTGTCCACGGTCTGCGTCTCGCGCGATGCCTTGCTGTCGCGCGCATGTCCTTCGCGACTGGCCACCGCACGCCGCGATGATTCCTTGCGATCTTCGGACTTGGCGTTCGCCGGTTTCCTGCGCCCCGAGCCGCCAGCCTTTTCGCCGCCGCCCGACTGTTTGTTGACCGTCGCCCAGGCCCGCGCTTCGGCTGCATCCTTCGACAAGCCTTTTTTCTCATAGCTGTCTTCGATGTGTTCGGCCTTGCGCTTCTGTTCGGCGGTGTATTTGTCTTTGCTTCCACGAGGCATGGGATTTCTCCTCTTGTGTGCAGATTCGGCCGCTCGCCGCACCGGCAGCGAGCGGCCTGAGGACTACTGCAAATCCAGCTTGCGCGCCGCTTCGACGCCGGCCGCACTGAGCTTGATCGGCAGATTCAACGAATGCTCGCCGGCCTCGTTGCAGGTCACGTGCCCGTGGTGGATCAGTCCGCGATCCTGCAGGGCGGCGAGAGCGCTGGCGACGACTTTCTCACCGCGATAATTATCCAGCACCTCTTTACCCAATCCGCTTGGATGGGCGTGCAGCAGGCGGGTGAGGACTTCTTTTTCCAGGTTTTTATCGACGTTCATGGTTACCTCTTCATGGATGTGAATAGGACGCTCGCGTCGGCGAACTACTGGCCGCCGCCCTCGGAGCCCGAACCACCGGTGGTGGTTTTCGAGCCGATGCCGGGGCCGGCGTTGTCGGGTGTGGCAGGGGAATCGGGGGTGTTCATGCCACCCTGGCGGCCGGGGTCACTGCCTTGGGTGCGTGGGTCGGTGCCGGTGGCCGGTGGCTGGTTGATCAACGGCACCCCGGAACCATCGGTGTTCATGCCCGGAGCACTATTGATGGCGGGCGCTCGCGGAGAGGGCACCGGATCGGTGGGGCCGGTTCCGGCAGCGGTGGTGGTCGCGGCAAATACCGCGGGGCAGAGCAGAGCGGTGAAAACCAGGGCAGTCAACCTTGACGGGATCATAGGGCTTCTCCAGTGATTGGAATCCTTACCTGTCGTTGGTCAGCCCCAGGATCGGATTGGTGCCTGATGATCGACGAACGGTCTACTGGCCAAGCGCGGTATCGACGCCGATCTCTTCCTTGAACTGCTCCATGAAGCCCTTCAGGCGTTGATGGCGAATCTGCGCCAGACGCTGGCCGGCGGCGGTCTGGAAACCCTCGGCGAGGTGCAGCAGTTTGGTCTGGAAGTGGTCGAGGCAGAACCGCTTGTCGTCGTAGTCGCGTGCTTTCGCTTCGGGATCCTGCGGGTCATACAGCGCACTGCCCATGCGCCCGGCGACGTAGAAGGTGCGGGCGACGCCGAGCATGCCCAGCGAGTCGAGACGGTCGGCGTCCTGGACCAGTTTCGCTTCGAGGGTGAGTGGGGTGATGTTGGCGGAGAAACTGTGGGCTTCGATGGCGTGGGTGACGGCGCTGATTTTGCTTTCGGGCCAGTCCAGCCCGGCCAGTACGTTTGCAGCTTTGTCTGCGGCGAGACGCGAAGCCTGTGAGCGCAGCGGCGAGTTTTTTTCCACGGACACGCAGTCGTGCAGCAACACGGCGGCGAGCAACACCCCAAGGTCGCCACCTTCTTCGGCGTGCAGATTGCGCACGTTGTGCCAGACCCGTTGCAGGTGCGGGAGGTCGTGGGCGCCATCGTCGCCGGGTTCGAGGGCGTGGGGCAGCAGTGCTGCTGCGAGCGCCTCCACGGGCATGAAAATCTCAGTGTTCATGAGCATCCTTTCAGACTGTCGAAGTTCCCTGTGGAGCGGGCTTGCTCGCGAAGGCATCAATCCAGTCACCATCATTGTTGTCTGTCAGACCGCTTTCGCGAGCAAGCCCGCTCCCACGTTGCAATATCGGAGCAGGATATTCTCTGTTTTGCCATGTGACGAGCGCCGTCCACGGCCTTAGTATGGCGTTTTCCTTTTCCGACAAGGCCCGTCCATGACGATCGAAATCCGCCCGGCGACCCCCAGCGATGCTCCGCAAATCCTCGCCTTCATCACCGAACTGGCAGATTTCGAAAAGGCTCGCCACGAAGTGATTGCCAGCGTCACCGACATCGAGCGCAGCCTGTTCAGCGAGGGCGCTACCGCCCACGGCCTGATCTGCCTGCGCGACGGGGTGCCGATCGGTTTTGCGGTATTCTTCTTCAGCTATTCGACGTGGCTCGGCAGCAATTGCCTGTACCTCGAAGACCTCTACATCACCCCCGAGCAACGCGGCGGCGGTGCCGGCAAAACCCTGCTGCGGCATCTGGCGAAAATCGCCTGTGACAATGACTGCGGGCGCTTCGAGTGGAGCGTGCTGGACTGGAACACCCCGGCCATCGACTTCTACAAATCCCTCGGCGCGCAGCCGCAGGAAGAGTGGGTACGCTATCGCATGGATGGCAAGGTGCTGCGCGAGTTCGCCGAGGGTTGAGATAAATGATGGCAATCCAATATTGAATTGATTGCCGCCACCGCTCTAGTCCGGCATTCTACGCGCCATTTTTGCGCGCTCACGGACGACACCTGCAATGCCTTTGGCACTATTTCTCCACGCCCGTGGAGCCTTCGCTGCGTCCATGAGTGACCGGCGATGAGCGGACTGCGGGCGTCGATGCGTCTGTATGGCCTGGTGAAAAACTCAGGCTCCTCCGACAACCCCAAGCGTCAACCGGTAGACATCCTGTGCATCGTCAATCGCACCGGTGGCAAAGCCATTCGCGCGTTTGTGTCACGGCTTGATGCCGAACTCATGGCCCGCAGTGCCGGCCTGGGTGACTACCGTGTGATCGCGTTACGCCAATTTGAACCGAACGCGTTTATCGCAGCGCAGCAGGGCTGGCTGACGCTGCACATCTGTTGCGGTTTCGTCGCCCCCGCCAGCCATTCGTTGCTCAAGGACGGTGCGTTGATGCCGATGGGCTGGTACGTCTATTCCGAGATCGGCCAGTGGACAGCCGAACATCATCTGGACCTCGGCATACAAATGGCCGAGCTGCTGCAATCGACCTACGAGCGCCATCACCTGCGCAATTACAACGCCTGGCTCAACCAGCTCGACGATGCCTCACCGGCCGAACTGGCCTGGCAAACCGACGAAGCCTGGCGACACCTGCAAACCGCCAGATCACCCGACAGCCGTGAACATTGTCACGCGCTGTTCGATCCCGTCGACAACCGCTGGCGCTTCGCCGCGACCGTCATCGATATCCATCAGCCGCACCCGGAACCTCTGAAGCAAGGAGCTTTGAATTGAGTGGTAAACCCGCCGCCCGCGTCACCGACCCGACCGCCTGCCCATTGCCAGGCCATGGCACCAACCCGATCGTTTCCGGCTCGCCCGACGTCTTTTTCGACGGCCTCGCCGCCGCGCGCATGACCGATAAGTCGGCCTGTGGCAGCCCGATCACCGGCGCTGTTTCCGGCACCGTATTCATCAACGGCCTGAACGCCGCCACGCTCGACAGCACCGGTGGGCACGGCAATGTCGTGGTCGGTGGTTCGGGGACGGTGATTATTGGCCAGAGTGGTGGAGGGGCAGCGTTCAGTGGGTTGTTGCCGATGCCGGTGCATTTCAATGATCGGATGCAAGTGATTAACGAAGCCACGGGCGAACCGATTCCCGACCATCCTTATGCGATTCAGCGAGGCGATGGGCGTGTTGAGCATGGCATCACCGATGAACAGGGCTTTACCCATATGGTCAGTTCGCATTTGGCCGAAACTATTAAACTGTTTGTAGAGTGATCGAAATGGAAGTCGAAAATCCCGCGCTCAACGACTGTAAAACTGAAGTGGCCGGTCATGAGTTGACCTGCAAGACTGACCAGGCCGTCAAGCAGGCTGCGGTTAAAGTAAAAAAAATAGCCGTATTCTTTATTGGTGGTGCTGGAGATAAGGAAGAATATTATCAGAATGAACCACCGCATCATAACGTGATGAATGCATGGAAGCAGTTAGAGAAACGTCTTAATAATGAGCAGAAAATAGAGGTTAATCTGCCGTACATAAGCTATAAAGATGTTCGTGGTGAGAAAGATATTAAAAAGTACGTTGAGCGTCCTTTGAAGGGTGATAAATCGGTCTACATTGTTGTTGTAGGTCATAGTTTGGGCGGTTGGAATGGTGCACATCTGACTTCGATTCTGAAAGAGCGCGGTTACACCGTAAAGGTATTGGTAACACTCGATCCTGTTGGCGGTGGTACAGGCGTCTGGATGGTGTCAGATATATACTTCACGACTCCGAAGCCCTCGGCAGATTATTGGGTCAATGTACTGGCTTCTCCTAAGGCGCCGGATTCATCTGATAACGTGGCCAGCATGGGCGAGCGTTGGGTTATGACATCCGGCCCGGATATCAACGAAGCGGTAGACGCCAACCATCGTCAGGCGGGTGTCATGTTTGGCGCAACGCTACAGGGTGGTAAATCGGCCTGCGATATTGTGTATGAACGTTTGAGTCAATATTTGGAATCTTCGAAATGAAGTCGTTGTTTATTTTTCTGACGCTGCTGTTGTGCTGTTCTTGCACTAAGCAACCGGTTCTTCCCGTCATTGATGTTGACTTGATTTCTGTCAGTGGTGGAGATGATCACTCATCCTTAGGTGTTAAGTTTGCTTCGAAAACTGATCTGTTGAATTTTTTTCAGAATGCGACCGGGGAAAGTCAGTTGGGCGAGTCTTTGTTCTGCTCTCTGGATAAGGATGTCGAATTTAAAGATTTTGATAAGTTAGCTCAGTATTTGGTTGGGGATTTTGTTGAGCTTGATAGTTCTGGATCTAAAGCCGAGCATATTTATATGGCCAGATTGTCCTCGTTTAAAAAGGAGGATGAGGGCGTATCGAATATTTTTATGCCTGCCAGTGAATTATTACAGGTGTTAAGTCAGCGTAATGTCATCTCTTGTAAGGTGTTCACGTCTGCTTATTCATTCGGTGGCTATTATTCGAAGTCAATGCTCATTCCAGCTGCTGACATCATGCATGCGATTCAGGAGACGCGCGATTGATGGAACTGCGAGGATTCCGGCTGCTACTGATTGCTGGTTTTTTAACGTGTTCGTCCTGCCTGCACCTGAACGGACGTCGTCCGGCGTTGGACAAAAATGGACTGACACAATCCCGAAATATGGGATGTAAAATTACATATTGAGATTTCGCGCTTGAGAGGTCTATAGTCCGTCGCACTCACTGCCAAAAACAAAACAGGTGAAGCGATGCAGGCGCAATTGATCGCGCTCGACTGGGGGACGACCTCATTACGTGCTTACAAACTCGCGGCCGGTGGTGTGGTGCTGGAGCAGCGTGCGCTGTCGTCCGGGATCATGCAGTTGCCGAAGACGCCGCGAGTCATCAACGGTGGTGAATGCGCCGACGGCTTTGAACTGGCTTTCGAAGACGCGTGTGGCGACTGGCTCGATGCGCAGCCCGATCTGCCAGTGATCGCCTGCGGCATGGTCGGCAGCGCTCAGGGCTGGCGCGAAGCGGCCTACTGCGAAACGCCGGCGAACGTCGCCAATCTCGGAAATTCCCTACAAACCTTGGTCAGTCTGCGTGGCACGCGGGTGCACATCGTGCCGGGTGTGATCCAGCGTTCACACCTGCCCAATGTGATGCGCGGTGAAGAAACCCAGGTCCTCGGCGTGCTGCAGAGCCTGCCAGCCGAGGCGGGCGGCGATCTGTTGATCGGTCTGCCGGGCAGCCATTCCAAGTGGGTGGAAGTGGTCGATGGCTGCATCACTCATTTCGACACCTTCATGACCGGCGAAGTGTTCGCCGTGCTCAGTGAACACAGCATTCTGGGTCGTACCCAACAGCACGGCGCGGCTTTCGATGGCCCGGCGTTTGACCGTGGCGTGCAGGTGGCGCTGTCGGCGGATGGCGAACTGGGCGTTCTATCGACGCTGTTCAGTGCCCGCACCCTGGGCCTGACCGGCGAACTCGGCGCCAGTGCGCAACCTGATTATTTGTCTGGTCTGTTGATCGGTCATGAGCTGGCGGCACTCGCCACGGTTCAACGCCGCCGACGCAACAGCGTGCATCTGCCTTTGATCGTCCTCATCGGCAACGCACAACTCTGCGCCCGCTACAGCCGCGCCCTCGATGCCTGTGGTTTCGCCCGGGTCACGCTGGCCGAGCAGGCCTCCGAGCGTGGCCTGTGGCAACTGGCGCTGGCCGCCGGACTGCTCGATTCCTCATCCCGTTAACCCTGACTGGAGGCCTGACATGCTCAAGCAAGCACTGGCGCAAAATGGTCTGATCGCGATCCTGCGTGGCCTGCATCCGCAGGAAGCCGCTGCGGTCGGAGAAGTCCTGTATGCAGCCGGATTTCGCGTCATCGAAGTACCGCTCAATTCCCCATCGCCGTACGAAAGTATCCGCATCCTGCGTCAGACCTTGCCCGCCGATTGCCTGATTGGTGCCGGCACGGTGCTGACCCCGGAGCAGGTCGAGTTGGTGAAGGAGGCTGGCGGCCAGGTGATCGTCATGCCACACAGCGATGCCAAAGTGCTGCGCGCAGCGAAAGCGGCGGGGCTGTACCTGTCGCCGGGTGTCGCGACACCGACTGAAGCGTTCGCGGCGCTGGAGGAGGGCGCGGACATTCTCAAGCTGTTCCCGGCCGAGCAGATGAGCCCGGCGGTGGTCAAGGCATGGCTCGCGGTGTTGCCCACCGGGACGGTGCTGGCGCCGGTCGGCGGGATCACCCCGGACAACATGCAAGCGTTCATCGACGCTGGCGTGAAAGGTTTCGGCCTCGGTTCCGGACTGTTCAAACCGGGCATGAGCGTTGAGCAAGTTGCGATCAATGCCAAGGCTTACGTCGCCGCCTGGAAAGCCCTTCGTTAACATTTCCGGCGCATCTATAAGAGAGACAAGAAGATGAAAATCACCAAACTCACCACCTTCATCGTCCCGCCGCGCTGGTGCTTCCTCAAAGTCGAAACCGACGAGGGCGTGACCGGTTGGGGCGAACCTGTGGTCGAAGGCCGCGCGCACACCGTCGCCGCTGCCGTTGAAGAATTGTCCGACTACCTGATCGGCAAAGACCCACGCAACATCGAGGACATCTGGACCGTGTTGTACCGCGGCGGCTTCTATCGCGGCGGCGCGATCCACATGAGTGCGCTCGCCGGTATCGACCAGGCGCTGTGGGACATCAAGGGCAAGGCCCTCGGCGTCTCGGTCAGCGATCTGCTGGGTGGTCAGGTGCGCGACAAGATTCGCGTGTATTCGTGGATCGGTGGCGACCGTCCGGCCGACACCGCACGCGCCGCGAAAGAGGCGGTGAGCCGTGGGTTCACTGCGGTGAAAATGAACGGCACCGAGGAGCTACAGTTTCTCGATTCCTTCGAGAAAGTCGATCTGGCATTGGCCAACGTGGCTGCGGTGCGCGATGCGGTCGGGCCCAACGTCGGTATCGGCGTTGACTTCCATGGCCGGGTGCACAAACCCATGGCCAAGGTGCTGATGAAGGAACTTGATCCGTACAAACTGATGTTCATCGAAGAGCCGGTGCTCAGCGAAAACTATGAAGCGCTGAAAGAATTGGCGCCGCTGACCAGCACGCCGATTGCCCTGGGTGAGCGGCTGTTCTCGCGCTGGGATTTCAAGCGGGTGCTGAGCGAAGGTTATGTCGACATCATCCAGCCGGATGCCTCGCACGCTGGCGGCATCACCGAGACCCGCAAGATCGCCAACATGGCCGAAGCCTACGACGTGGCGCTGGCGCTGCATTGCCCGCTGGGGCCGATCGCGCTGGCGGCGTGCCTGCAACTGGATGCGGTTTGCTACAACGCGTTCATCCAGGAACAGAGCCTGGGTATCCATTACAACGAGAGCAACGACTTGCTCGACTACGTGAAGGATCCGCGGGTGTTCGACTATGACCAGGGCTTCGTGAAGATTCCGAACGGGCCGGGGTTGGGCATCGAGATCAACGAGGAATACGTGATCGAACGTGCCGCCGTCGGGCACCGCTGGCGCAACCCGATCTGGCGCCATGCCGATGGCAGTTTTGCCGAGTGGTGAGTCCCTTCTGACTCACCACAAATCCTTGTGGGAGGGGGCTTGCTCCCGAATGCGGCATGTCAGCTAAAGAGATGTCGACTGACACTCCGCATTCGGGAGCAAGCCCCCTCCCACAATTGATTTCCATGGATGGGAGATGGCGTCAATGACCTCAAATAATCATAAGAAGAGGCACCTCCATGCCAACGCAAACCCTCACCGGGCAGGCGTCTTTAGTCACGCCCAGCCGCAAGCGGTTTTTCATCATGGTGCTGCTGTTCATCACCGTGGTCATCAACTACCTCGACCGCAGTAACCTGTCGATTGCCGCGCCCGCGCTGACCAGCGAACTGGGCATCGACCCGGTGCATGTCGGGCTGATTTTTTCCGCATTCGGCTGGACCTACGCCGCGATGCAGATCCCTGGCGGCTGGCTGGTGGATCGGGTGCCGCCGCGCATCCTTTATAGCGTTGCGCTGCTGCTGTGGTCGCTGGCCACGGTGCTGCTCGGTTTTGCCGCGAGTTTCATTGCGCTGTTCGTCTTGCGCATGGCGGTCGGCGCGCTGGAAGCACCGGCCTATCCGATCAACAGCCGCGTGGTGACCACCTGGTTTCCCGAGCGTGAGCGGGCCACGGCGATTGGCTTCTACACCTCCGGGCAGTTTGTCGGTCTGGCGTTTCTGACCCCGGTGCTGGCCTGGCTGCAACATGAGTTCGGCTGGCACATGGTGTTTGTCGCGACCGGTGCGGCGGGCATCATCTGGGCGGCGATCTGGTACGCGGTGTATCGCGAACCGCGGGATTTCAAGGGCGCCAACGACGCGGAAATCGACCTGATCCGTGAGGGTGGCGGCCTGGTAGATATTCAAGCGCAAACGGCCAAGGCCTCGTTCAGTTGGACCGATCTCGGCATCGTCCTGAGCAAACGCAAGTTGTGGGGCATCTACCTCGGCCAGTTCTGCCTGAACTCGACGCTGTGGTTTTTTCTGACGTGGTTCCCGACCTATCTGGTGAAATACCGTGGCATGGACTTCATCAAGTCCGGCCTGTTGGCCTCGCTGCCGTTTCTCGCGGCCTTTGTCGGCGTGCTGTGCTCGGGATTCTTTTCCGACCTGTTGATCCGGCGTGGCTGCAGCGTCGGCTTCGCGCGCAAGTTGCCGATCATTGGCGGGCTGCTGATTTCCACCTCGATCATCGGCGCCAATTTCGTTGAGTCGACGCCGCTGGTGATTGCCTTCCTGGCGCTGGCGTTTTTCGGCAACGGGCTGGCCTCGATTACCTGGTCGCTGGTCTCGACCCTGGCTCCGGCGCGTTTGCTCGGTCTGACCGGCGGGGTGTTCAACTTCATCGGCAACCTGTCGGCGATTGCCACGCCGATCGTCATCGGGTTCCTCGCCAGTGGCGATTCGTTCGCCCCGGCGATTACCTACATCGCGGTGCTGGCGCTGATCGGTGCATTGTCCTACGTGCTGCTGGTGGGCAAGGTCGAGCGTATCGAGTTGTAGTGGTCTGCGTCGGGCGACCATAATGCCGCCCGTTCCCTCGCTCAACGGTAAAGGCTGGATATGCAGGAAGACGCCCCGGAAAAAACCAAGGACGCCGCACCCACCGGCACTCAGACGCTGCTTCGCGGACTGGGGGTGGTGCAGGCGGTGGCCAGTGGCGCCCGCGATCTGAAAGAGATCGCCCGGCTGATCGGCACCACGCGCAGCACCACCCATCGTCTGGCCAGTTGCCTGGTCGACGAGCGCTATCTGCGCGTGGTGCCGCAAATCGGCTATCTGCTGGGGCCGAAGCTGATCGAGCTGGGGTTTCAGGCCCGCGAAGAGCTGCCGCTGGTGAGTCTGGCCGGGCCGTATCTGGACGAGTTGTCGGCGCTGACCGGCGACACCGTTCACCTTGGCATTCGTGAAGGCGACGAAGTTCTGTACCTGCTGAAGAATCCGGGGCGTAACGGCCCGGAAATGCGTTCGCGGGTCGGCCACCGGATGCCGTTGGCGCGCACCGGGATCGGCAAGGCGTTGATGCTCGATGATGCGCCGCAGGATTGGCAGCGCCTGTACGACATCAGCCTGCCGGCGGGTGGGAAAAGTCAGTTCTGGCCGCAGCATCCGCAGCAGTCGTGGGAACAGCTCGAACAGCGCATGACCGAGTACGTGGCCGGCGGCTACGCCTTCGATCTGGAAGACAACGAACCGTCGATCCGCTGCGTGGCGGCGCCGATTCGCGATGCGAGCAAGCGGATTGTGGCGGCGATCAGCATCGCCAGCACCGTGCCGTACATGCCGCTGGAAAAAATGGCCGAGCTGATTCCCCTGATCAAAGGGGTCACAGCCCGGCTCTCGGCAGAACTCGGTCTGAAGGTTTAAAGCTTCAGCGTCGCCATGTCGATAACGAAGCGATACTTCACGTCACCGGCGATCATCCGCGCGTAAGCCTCGTTGATCTGGCGGATGTCGAGCATTTCAATGTCGCAGGTGATGTCGTGCTCGGCGCAGAAATCCAGCACTTCCTGGGTTTCAGCGATGCCGCCGATCAACGAACCGGCCAGTACGCGGCGGCCCAGCACCAGGTTGGCAGCATGCACCGGCGGGTCGATCGGTTCGATCAGGCCGACCAGAATGTGCACGCCATCAAAGCGCAGGGTTTGCAGGTACGGGTTGAGGTCGTGCTGCACCGGAATGGTGTCGAGGAGGAAGTCGAAGCGGCCTGCGGCGGCGGCCATCTGTTCGGCATCGGTGGAGACGATCACATGATCGGCGCCCTGACGACGACCTTCCTCGGCCTTGCTCGCCGAACGGGTGAACAGCGTGACTTCCGCGCCCATGGCCTTGGCGAACTTGATGCCCATGTGGCCGAGGCCGCCCATGCCGAGAATCCCGACCTTGTCACCGGCTTTCACGCCGTAGTGCTTGAGCGGCGAGTAAGTGGTGATACCGGCGCAGAGGATCGGCGCGGCGCTGGCCAGATCCAGCTTTTCCGGGATGCGCACGACGAAGTGCTCGCTGATCACGATGCTGTCCGAATAACCGCCCATGGTGTTGCTGCCATCGACCCGGTCCGGGGTGGCGTAAGTCATGGTCGGGCCTTCGAGGCAGTATTGCTCGAGGTTCTGCTGGCAGGCGGCGCAGGTGCGGCAGGAGTCGACCATGCAGCCGACGCCGACCAGATCGCCGACTTTATGTTGCGTGACGTTCGCACCGATGGCGGTGACTTTGCCGACGATCTCGTGGCCGGGCATCAACGGATAAACGGCGATGCCCCATTCGTTGCGGGCCTGATGGATGTCGGAGTGGCAGACGCCGCAATACAGGATCTCGATCGCCACGTCGTCAGCGCGAGGGCTGCGGCGTTCGAATTTCATCGGGGCGAGGGGAGTGGTGGCCGATTGGGCGGCATAACCGATAGCGGTGTACATGAGGAACCTCGCAGAAGCAGTGACAGGTGAGGTGGCGCATTTTGGGCGCCGTCGGCCGCTGCGGCCATGACGATTCCTCCGGGTCTCATGCCTAATCCTCCGGCATGCAGGTCTGGGCAAGCGCATTGGCAAAAGGATCTGCGATGATGCTTGCATGCCTTTTTCCGTGACTTTTTTGAAGACCCCTCCGATGCAGTTGACCCGTCACCTTGATGCCAATGCCACCCTGGTTTCGCTGATCGAGCCGCTGGCGCTCCGCGACGGTTACAGCCAGACCGGGCTGCCCGGCGTGCAGGTTTTGCGCGCCAGTTGCGACGTGGCGCGTGGCCCGCACATTTACGAGCCGAGCCTGATGATCATCGCTCAGGGCAGCAAACTGGCGTTTCTCGGCCCGCGCACCATGGAGTATGGCGCCGGGCATTACCTGATTCAGGCGCTGCCGGTGCCGTTCGAGTGCGAAACCTTTGCCTTGCCGGATGCGCCGTTGCTCGGAGTGTCGGTGGCCATCGACCGGGTGTTGCTCGGCGAGCTGGTGCTGGCCATGGGACTGGCGCCGGGGCGGCACATCCCGGCGCAGACCCCGGAGTCGATGACCTCGGTAGTGCTCGACGATGACATGCGCGGCTGTGTCGAACGCTTGCTGCGCTGCCTGCACGATCCGCTGGAATGCCAGATTCTCGGGCCGGCGCGGGTGCGTGAATTGTTGTTCACCGCGCTGCGTGGGCCGCAGGCCGATGTGTTGCGGGCGCTGGTGGAACAGCAGGGGCAGTTTGCCCGGGTGGCGGCGTCGATCAGCCATCTGCATGCGCATTACACCGAACCGCTGAATGTCGAGACATTGGCCGGGTGCGCCAACATGAGCGTGTCGTCGTTTCATGAGCATTTCAAGCGCAGCACGTTGCTGTCGCCGGTGCAGTATCTGAAGCGCTTGCGCCTGCTCAAGGCGCAGACGCTGTTGGTGGCGGAAGGGCTGGGTGTGGCGCAGGTGGCGCATCGGGTGGGGTATCAGAGCACATCGCAGTTCAGTCGCGAGTACAAGCGCTACTTTGAGCGCAGTCCGGGGGATGAGCGCGTAGCCTGATTCTGCGCAAATCCCTTGTAGGAGTGAGCCTGCTCGCGATAGCGGTGTGTCGGTCAACGATGATGCTGACTGATACACCGCTATCGCGAGCAGGCTCACTCCTACAGTGATTTTGTGGTGCAACAAGGAATAGTGGGCAACAAAAAGGCCCCCGTTTCGGGAGCCTCGTTGTTCAGCGATACGACTTACATGTTCGGGTAAGTCGGACCACCAGCGCCTTCCGGCGTAACCCAAGTGATGTTCTGCGAAGGATCCTTGATGTCACAGGTCTTGCAGTGCACGCAGTTCTGAGCGTTGATCTGGAAGCGTTTTTCGCCGTCTTCCTTGGTGATCACTTCGTAGACGCCGGCCGGGCAGTAGCGCTGCGCCGGTTCGTCGTACAGCGGCAGGTTCTTGCTGATCGGGATGCTCGGGTCGGTCAGCTTCAGGTGGCACGGCTGTTCTTCTTCGTGGTTGGTACCGGAGATGAACACCGAGCTCAGTTTGTCGAAGCTGAGTTTGCCGTCGGGTTTCGGATAGTCGATCTTCTTGCAGTCGGCCGCGAGCTTGAGGCAGGCGTAATCCGGCTTGGTGTCGTGCAGGGTGAACGGCAGTTTGCCGCCGAAGATGTTCTGGTCCAGCCAGTTGAAACCACCGCCGACAATGGCGCCGAACTTATGGATCGCCGGGCCGAAGTTACGGCTGGCGAACAGTTCGTCGTAGAGCCAGCTCTTCTTGAACGCGTCGACGTAGGAGGTCAGCTCTTCAGTACCATCCTTTTCGGCGAACAGTGCATCGGCCACCGACTCCGCGGCGAGCATGCCGGACTTCATCGCAGTGTGGCTGCCTTTGATCTTGGCGAAGTTCAGGGTGCCGAGGTCGCAACCGATCAGCGCGCCGCCCTTGAAGACCATTTTCGGCAGCGAGTTCAGGCCACCCTTGCAGATAGCGCGGGCGCCGTAGCTGACGCGCTTGCCGCCTTCCAGGTACTGAGCCAGTACCGGGTGGTGCTTGAGGCGCTGGAACTCGTCGAACGGCGACAGGTAGGTGTTGCTGTAGGACAGGTCAACGATCAGGCCGACCACCACCTGGTTGTTTTCCAGGTGATAGAGGAACGAGCCACCGGTGTTTTCGGTGCCCATGATGTCCAGCGGCCAACCGGCGGTGTGTACGACCAGGCCTGGCTGATGTTTGGCCGGGTCGATTTCCCAGATTTCTTTCAGGCCGATGCCGTAGTGCTGGGCGTCGGCATCGCTGTCGAGGTTGTAGCGCTTGATCAGTTGCTTGCCGATGTGGCCACGGCAACCTTCGGCGAACAGCGTGTACTTGCCACGCAGTTCCATGCCCGGGGTGTACAGGCCTTCTTTCGGATGGCCTTCGCGGTCGACGCCCAGATCACCGGTGATGATCCCGCGCACGATGCCGTTTTCGTCGATCAGTGCTTCCTGAGCGGCGAAGCCCGGGTAGATTTCCACGCCCAGGTTCTCGGCCTGCTGGGCCAGCCAGCGGCACAGGTTGCCGAGGGAAATAATGTAGTTGCCTTCGTTGTGCATGGTCTTGGGCACAAAGAAGTCAGGAATTTTCTGCGCGCTGTCGGCGTTTTTCAGCACGAAAATGTCATCGCGGGTGACCGGGGTGTTCAGCGGCGCGCCGAGTTCTTTCCAGTCCGGGAACAGTTCGTTCAGAGCGCGTGGTTCGAACACGGCACCGGAAAGGATGTGTGCGCCGACTTCGGAGCCTTTTTCGACCACGCAGACGCTGATTTCCTTACCGGCTTCGGCGGCCTTCAGCTTCAGACCGCAGGCGGCGGACA
>NZ_JBIUVO010000052.1:0-871 GCF_044742995.1 Pseudomonas sp. NPDC087803 | reverse complement strand
AGTTTTTTATGAGAGCGGGGTTCTACAACTTCTCACTATATGCTTTGTGCGCGGCGAAATGGGAGCCTTTCTAGAACTCTGAGTCGGTGTTTTACTTACGGTCTTCGGGGGCCTTCTTATAGACGGCAGGCGGCGGACAGGCCAGCGGGGCCGGCACCGACGATGACCACGTCGAATTCCATGTATTCGCGTTCCACAGGCTATCTCCTACTCAAGGCTCAACAGTTTTTTTTTCTAATTTGGAGGTTCGGTGCCGCATCCGTTATTGCCTTTACGTTAACGTCAAGGGTAATAATGGGCAAACCACCATTCTCTCTAGGCGGCGCATTATATCTACACCACTCTGAGCGTCCAATACAAACGTTTGTTTGAATCGGCTCCAGCCCAGAGAAATCAAAGAAGCGCGGCTTATGAACGGCCATTTTGCCGTATTGACCGGAATAGGCGTTCCGGTCAAGATACGGGCGGTTTTGCGCTCGCCGTAGGCAGACTGGCGGTTTCAAGAGCACCTCTAAAGACAGGGCACAGGCAGTACAAGGTGATGCGCAGCGCAAGTCCGGTGCGCAGTTTACACACCGTGCAGATCAATGACCCGTGAGTCACCACTGACGAACGGTCATCGCCCCCAGCCGGCGTTTTTAGAGGTGCCCTTGTGCCCGATGAGCATCATCCGCCAGGTTCGCCTAGGCGACTTTCTTTTCACCGGAGAGTAACGAGGAATCCATGAAGGTTCTTGTAGCTGTCAAACGCGTTGTGGATTACAACGTAAAGGTCCGCGTCAAGGCGGACAATTCCGGCGTAGACCTCGCCAACGTCAAGATGTCGATGAACCCGTACTGCGAAATCGCAGTGGAAGAAGCCGTACGCCTGA
>NZ_JBIUVO010000051.1:0-36716 GCF_044742995.1 Pseudomonas sp. NPDC087803 | reverse complement strand
ACGGCACCGGAGGAACGATACGTGAAGATCCGAATGACAGCCGGGTTGATTTCGATTACGAGCTAGTCGTAGATGTCTGGCGAGACGAACACCGCGGAGAACGAGGTGTGGCGACGGTTGCCGGAGTCGAACGGGCTCTTGCGCACCAGACGGTGCACGCCGATCTCGGTACGCAGCCAGCCAAAGGCGTATTCACCCTTGATGTGCACGGTCGCGCCCTTGATACCGGCGACTTCACCGGCCGACAGTTCCATGATGGTCGCGTCGAAACCGCGTTTGTCCGCCCAGCGCAGGTACATGCGCAGCAGGATGTTGGCCCAGTCCTGGGCCTCGGTGCCGCCGGAACCGGCCTGGATGTCCAGGTAGGCGTTGTTCGGGTCCATCTCGTGGCTGAACATGCGACGGAATTCAAGCTTGGCGAGGTTTTCCTCGAGACGGGCCAGTTCGGCGACGACATCGCCCACTGCACCTTCGTCGTTTTCTTCGACAGCCATGTCCAGCAGGTCGCGGCAATCGGCCAGACCGCCGTTCAGTTCGTCGAGGGTGTCGACGATCTGCGCCAGCGCCGAGCGCTCGCGGCCCAGTTCCTGGGCGTATTCAGGTTTGTTCCAGACACTCGGATCTTCAAGCTCGCGATTGACTTCGGTCAGACGCTCATGCTTTTGATCGTAGTCAAAGATACCCCCGAATAGTTTCGGAGCGCTCGGACAGGTCCTTGATGGTGTTCAGGATCGGGTTGATTTCCATGACGGGCAGCACTCGTTGGCGAACTTTTGAAAGCCGGCGAGTATAACGTAATCACGCTGTCACGGCAGCCCGTCTGGCGGCTGTTAAGGCGATTCACTTGACATGGTCTGACGCAGCCCCCCTGTGGGAGCGGGCTTGCTCGCGAAGGCGGAGTATCAGTCGACATCAATGCTGAATGACGCACCGCATTCGCGAGCAAGCCCGCTCCCACAGGAGATTGCGAACCTATTCGATACCGACTTGATTGCGGCCATTGTTCTTCGCCAGGTACAACCCGCGATCCGCTGCCGATATCAGCAGCCGGCAATCGCTGCCCGCCTGCGGCACCATGGTCGCCAGGCCTATGCTGATGGTCAGGCTCGCCCCTTCGCCCGGGGTGTTGTGCGGAATCTTCAGCGCCGCCACGGTCTGGCGCAGTTTCTCCGCCACCAGGCGAGCGCCGCCCGGCGAGGTGCTCGGCAGCACCAGGGCGAACTCTTCACCGCCGTAGCGCGCCGGCAGATCAGACGGTCGGGCGCTGGCGTCGCGGATCGCCGTGGCGACCTTGCGCAGGGCTTCATCGCCTTCAACGTGACCGAAGCTGTCGTTGTAGGACTTGAAGTAATCGACGTCGATCATCAGCAGCGACAACTGGCTCTGATCACGCAACGACCGGCGCCATTCCAGCTCCAGGTACTCGTCGAAGTGCCGGCGGTTGGACAGCCCGGTCAGGCCGTCGGAGTTCATCAGCCGTTGCAGCACCAGGTTGGTGTCGAGCAACTGCTGCTGGCTGACGCGCAACGCACGGTACGCCGCATCCCGCTGCAACAGGGTCATGTAGGAGCGCGAGTGGTAACGGATGCGCGCCACCAGTTCGATGGTGTCCGGCAGCTTCACCAGATAATCGTTGGCCCCGGCCGAGAACGCCGCGCTCTTGATCAGCGGGTCTTCCTTGGTCGACAGGACGATGATCGGGATGTCCTTGGTCGCCGGATGATTGCGGTACTCGCGCACCAGGCTCAGGCCGTCGAGGCCGGGCATGACCAGGTCCTGCAGAATCACCGTCGGCTTGATCCGTACCGCCTGGGCGATGGCCTGGTGCGGGTCGGAGCAGAAGTGGAAGTCGATGTTCTCTTCATTCGACAGCCCACGGCGCACGGCTTCGCCGATCATCGCCTGATCGTCCACCAACAACACCATGGCGGCGTTTTCGTCGGTTTTAATGTCGTCGATCTGTAAATCATTCATGGGCGGTCACCTGAGTACTGCGGGGGCCAGGATTGCGGAATAGCCTGTTCATTTGGGGAAAACCTCCAGCAACCGTGGCGCTATCTTTTCCAGTGGACGGATTTCGACGGCAGCATCAATGGCCGCTGCTGCCTTGGGCATGCCGTAGACCGCACTGCTTTGCTGGTCCTGCGCGATGGTCAGATAACCCTGCTGGCGCATGAGCTTAAGCCCTTGCGCCCCGTCGCGTCCCATTCCGGTCAATAAAACCCCGATGGCGTCGCCGTTCCAATAACTGGCGACACTTTCGAAAAACACGTCGATCGAAGGTCGGTAGATCTCGTTGACCGGCTCGGCGGTGTAGGCCAGCGTGCCGTTTTTCAATAAGCGGATATGGTGATTGGTGCCGGCCAGCAGCACCGCGCCGGCCTGCGGCGGCTCGCCTTCACGGGCCAGGCGCACATCAAGACCGCTGGCGCTGGCCAGCCATTCGGCCATGCCCGCAGCAAACACCTGATCCACGTGCTGCACCAGCACGATGGCTGCGGAGAAATTGCGTGGCAGACCTTTGAGCAGCACTTCCAGCGCGGCCGGTCCGCCGGCAGACGAGCCGATCGCCACCAGACGCACGCACGACGCCAAACTGCGGTGGGGCGTCGGCACCGGACGCGAGCGCGGGGTCTTCTCGCCGATCAGCCAGCCGATGTTGAGGATCTTGCGCAGCAACGGCGCCGCCGCTTCCTGCGCGTTCCCCGCACCAATGGCCGGGGTATCGACTACGTCCAGCGCGCCGTGGCCCATGGCTTCGAAGACCCGGTGCACGTTCTGCTGACGGTCGACCGTGACGATAACGATGGCGCACGGGGTCTCGGCCATGATCCGCCGGGTGGCCTCGACGCCGTCCATCACTGGCATGATCAGGTCCATCAGGATCAGATCCGGGGTGTTTTCGGCGCACAGTTGCACCGCCTCGGCGCCATTTCTGGCGACCCAGACCACCTGATGCGCCGGCTCGAAGGCCAGCGCACGGCGCAAAGCCTCCACCGCCAGGGGCATGTCGTTGACGATTGCGATTTTCATGCCCGCGCTCCTCCAATGAGCTCGACCACTGCATCAAGCAGGGCGTCGTCATGAAAACTGGCTTTGGCTAAATAATAGTCGGCGCCGGCGTCGAGTCCACGGCGCCGGTCCTCTTCACGATCCTTGTACGAGACCACCATCACCGGCAGCGATTGCAGGCGGTTGTCGCGGCGCAACAGGGTGACCAGTTCGATGCCGTCCATGCGCGGCATGTCAATGTCGGTGATCAGCAAATCGAAGTCCTCCGAACGCAGCGCGTTCCAGCCGTCCATGCCATCCACCGCGACCGCCACGTCGTAGCCGCGATTGAGCAGCAGCTTGCGTTGCAGCTCGCGCACGGTCAGCGAGTCGTCGACCACCAGAATCCGTTTGCGCGCCACTTCCGCAGCCTGATTGCCATGGCGGGCAATGCGCTCCAGACGCCCGGTATTGAGCAGTTTGTCCACCGACCGCAGCATGTCTTCGACATCGACGATCAGCACCACTGAACCGTCGTCGAGCAAGGCGCCGGCGGAAATGTCCTGAACCTTGCCCAGTCGCTCATCCAGCGGCAACACTACCAACGTGCGCTCGCCGACAAAACGCTCGACCGCCACGCCGTAGACCGCATCGCGCTCGCGGATAACCACGACCTTGAGGGTTTCGCCGCTGCTCTGACTGGCCGGACGATTCAACAACTGACTGGCGGCGACCAGCCCGACGTGCCGGCCTTCGTGCCAGAAATGCTGGCGGCCCTCGATCTGCACGATGTCCTGTGGCGCCAGATCGCACATGCGCTCGATATGCGCCAGCGGAAACGCATAGGCCTCCTCGCCGACTTCCACCACCAGACTGCGCACCACCGACAGGGTCAGCGGCACCTCCAGATGAAAGCGGCTGCCCTCGCCTGCCGTCTGCTCCAGCACCACCGCACCGCGCAACTGCCGGACCATGTGCTGCACCGCATCGAGACCGACGCCACGTCCGGACACTTCGGTGACCGTGTCGCGCAAGCTAAAGCCCGGCAGGAACAGGAACGTCAGCAGTTCCTCTTCGCTCAACTGCGCGGCGGTTTCGGCTGGCGACAATTGGCGTTCGACGATGCTGCGGCGAACCTTTTCCAGATCGACGCCATTGCCGTCATCGCTCAATTCCAGCACCAGCAAACCGGCCTGATGCGAGGCGCGCAGACGGATCAGGCCTTCTTCAGACTTGCCTTTGAGCAGGCGTTGTTCCGGGGTTTCGATGCCGTGATCGACCGCGTTGCGCAGCAAATGAGTCAGCGGCGCTTCGAGTTTTTCCAATACGTCGCGATCGACCTGGGTCTTTTCGCCTTCGATCTCCAGCCGCACCTGCTTGCCGAGGCTGCGCCCCAGATCCCGAACCATGCGCACTTGCCCGGTGAGGACATCGGCAAACGGACGCATGCGGCAGGCAAGCGCGGTGTCGTAGAGCACCTGGGCGCGCTGGCTGGCTTGCCAGGCGAACTCGTCGAGCTCGGCGTTCTTTTCCGCGAGCAATTGCTGGGATTCGGCCAGCAAGCGCCGCGCATCCTCAAGGGCTTCCTGGGCCTCAAGGCTCAGCGCATGTTCCTTGAGGTGCACATTGAGGCTTTCCAGCGCCCGCAGGCCGTTGTTCTGCATGCGCCTGAGGCGCTGCATGGTCGCCAGATGCGGTTTGAGGCGCTGGGTTTCGACCAGCGATTTGCTCGACAGGTCGAGCAGGCTGTTGAGGCGCTCGGCGGTGACCCGCAGCACCCGCTCGCCACCCTCGGTGGTGCGCTTGTTCTTGCGCGGGGCCGGGTCGGCGGTTTCCAGCGGTGTCTCGGTCAATGGCGCCGGGATTTCAATCGGTGCAGACGGTGCCTGCAACTGCAATTCGGCCATGGGCGGCGCGGCTATCGCGGGGGGCGCCGATGGATCGAGCAGTTGCCCCATCAACGCCACGTACGCCTCGATGTCCGCCGGTTGCGGGGCATTGGCCGGCGTGGCGATGCGCATCAACAGGTCGGTGCCCTGGAGCAACGCGTCGATGTGTTCGGGGCGCAGCAACAGCCGCCCTTCCTGAGCGCTGACCAGACAATCTTCCATCACGTGGGCGACGCTGACGCCGCTGTCGATCCCGACAATCCGCGCCGCGCCCTTGAGCGAGTGCGCGGCGCGCATGCACGATTCCAGATGATCGGCCTGTGTCGGATTGCGTTCCAGCGCCAGCAACCCGCTGCTGAGCACCTGGGTCTGGGCCTCGGCTTCGAGGCTGAACAGCTCCAGCAGCGAGGCGTCGCGCATTTGCTCGGGGGTCATGTGAGGCTCCGGGTCACGGCGGACAGCAGCTGTTCTTCATCCAGCCAACGCAGGCTGCGCCCCCGGAATTGCAGGACCCCACGGGTGTATTTGGCGCTGGCCGTACTGTTGTGCTCACCGCCGGCACGCGACGCGGCGTCGAGAATTTTTTCGTCGATGGCGTGGATGCCGTCGACTTCGTCCACCGGCACCACCACTGGCCCGCCGTGGGCGGCGATGATCAGCATGCGCGGCATGATCCGCGCGCCGCTGGCCGGTGCGGCGTTGCCGTCCAGGTCGAGCAGTTCGACCAGCGACAGGCAGGCGACCAACGCCCCGCGCACGTTCGCCACACCGAGCAAGGCCCGCGAACGCTGATGCGGCAACGAGTGAATCGCCTGCAGCGGCGCCACCTCCACCAGACTGCGGGTGGCCAGGCCCAGCCATTCTTCGCCGAGGCGGAACATCAGCAGCGAACGGGTTTTCACATCGGTTTCGACCGCCACGGCGACCGGGTCGCGCTCGTCCTGCTGCAATGCATAACGGTCGAGCAGACGCGTGGCGGCGGCGGAATACACCGCGCAGTTACGGCAATGGATATGTTCGGCCAGCAACGGGCACGACTTGTCGCCATGAATGCCGATGCGGTTCCAGCAATCATCGATGGCCCGGGCGTCTTCGTGGGTGACGTTCAAGGTGTCGGACGCGATCATCGTTTACGCTCACTGTCGGCGGTGCGGCCGCTGCGGGCGGCGCGTTCCTGCAATCGTCTGGCACCGGCGCTGTCACCCTGGGCCTGCAGCAAGGCGGCCAAGTGCATCAACGCTTCGGGGTGTTGCGGTTCAAGGTACAAGGCCTTGCGGTAATGACTCTGGGCTTCGAGGGCGGCGCCGGCAACATCGCTGAGCAGGCCGAGCCAGTAAAACACCTGGGCCACCGGTTCGTGACTGCGCAGGTACTGCACGCATGCCGCGCGAGCCTCGGCGCTCTTGCCTTCGTTGGCCAGCGCGGCAATGTTGGCGAGCAAGGTCGCCGCGTCCGGGTTGGCGCTTTTGCTGCTGACGGGCAACGGTGCGACGCTGGCAAACGGACGCTGCCGCACCACTGGCGCTGGCGGCGGCGCACTGCGCAACGGCTGGCGCACCGGTAACGGCGTGGGCGTCGGCAAAGACACCGGCTCGGGCAGCGGCTCCTGGTGGCGACTGAAGGCAAACGACTGCGGGATGCCGATCGAACGCATGCCCAGGCGCCCGAGCAGACTGCCCTCGGCGGGGCCGATGAACAGCACGCCGTCAACGTGAGTCAGGCGCTTGAGCACTTCGAACACCTGCCTCTGGGTCGGCTGATCGAAATAGATCAGCAGGTTGCGACAGAACACGAAATCGAACGGCGCCTCACCGGCCAGCAGCGCAGGATCCAGCACGTTGCCGGTCTGCAAACGCACCTGTTCGCGCACGGTTTCGCTGACCCGATGTCCGTCCTGCTCGGCGCTGAAATGACGCTCGCGAAAGTCCAGATCCTGACCGCGAAACGAGTTCTTGCCGTACAGCGCCCGCCGCGCCTTGTCCACCGACAGCGGGCTGACGTCCATGCCGTCGACCTTGAACTGATGCGGCTTGAGACCGGCATCGAGCAAGGCCATGGCAATCGAATAGGGTTCCTCGCCGGTGGAACACGGCAGGCTGAGGATGCGCAGCGCGCGCATATTGTTCAATTGGTCCAGACGCTTGCGCGCCAGCTTGCCGAGCGTGGCAAAGGATTCCGGATAACGGAAAAACCAGGTTTCGGGGACGATCACCGCTTCGATCAACGCCTGCTGTTCGTCACGCGAACCTTGCAGCAGTTGCCAGTATTCATCGCTGTGCGCCGCTTGCGAAAGCGTGGTGCGCTGACGCACCGCCCGCTCGATGATCGCCGGGCCCACCGAAGCGACATCCAGACCGATGCGTTCCTTGAGGAAATCGAAAAAACGCTGGTCGCTGCTCATGACTGCGCCTCGAGCGGCGCCGGAAACAGCAGGCTGCGCACCGCGTCATCCAGCAAGTCGTTGACCCGCACCCACTGCACCAGCCCCTGGGCATCTTCGCGCACCGGGCCGAGGTACGGCGCCTGGCGATTGTCCAGACCATACGGCTGAAAATCTTCGGGGTTGCAGCGCAGGGTGTCGGTCGCCTGCTCAAGGATCAGCCCGAGCCAGCGCGGCGGCTGCAGTTCATCCGGGCGGTAATGCACCAGCACCAGCCGGGTACTGGTGCGCGCCTCGGCAGGATGACCAAAGGTCAGCGCACTGAGGTCGATCGCTGGCACCACCGCTCCCCGGTAGGCGAACACCCCGGCGACCCAGTTCGGCGCCTGGGCAATCGGCTTCAACGGCAGGCGCGGCAGCACTTCCGCCACCTCGGTGGCGCGCAAGGCGTAGCGCTCGCTGCCGATGCGAAACAGCAGGAACAACGCCTGCTTCGCCACGGGCGCAGCGCTGCGTTTGGCGGTGATTTCGCTCATCAGACTTTGAATCGCGAAACGCCACTGCGCAGCCCGACGGCCACCTGGCTGAGTTCGTCAATGGCGAAACTGGCCTGACGCAGAGACTCGACGGTCTGGCTGCTGGCGTCGCCCAACTGCACCAGCGCATGGTTGATCTGTTCGGCACCGGTGGCCTGGGCCTGCATGCCTTCGTTGACCATCAACACCCGCGGCGCCAGCGCCTGCACCTGATGGATGATCTGCGACAGCTGCTCGCCGACCTGCTGCACTTCGGCCATGCCCCGGCGCACTTCTTCGGAAAACTTGTCCATGCCCATCACGCCGGCAGACACCGCCGACTGGATCTCGCGGACCATTTGTTCGATGTCGTAAGTGGCGACGGCGGTCTGATCCGCCAGACGCCGCACTTCGGTGGCGACCACGGCAAAACCGCGACCGTATTCGCCGGCCTTCTCGGCCTCGATGGCGGCGTTGAGCGACAGCAGGTTGGTCTGGTCGGCGACCTTGACGATGGTCACCACCACCTGATTGATGTTGCCGGCCTTCTCGTTGAGGATCGCCAGTTTGGCGTTGACCAGATCGGCCGCGCCCATCACCGAATGCATGGTGTCTTCCATGCGCGCCAGGCCCTGCTGGCCGGAACCGGCAAGCACCGAGGCCTGATCGGCGGCGGTGGACACTTCGGTCATGGTGCGCACCAGATCCCGCGAGGTGGCAGCGATCTCCCGCGAGGTCGCGCCGATTTCAGTGGTGGTGGCCGCGGTTTCGGTGGCGGTGGCCTGTTGCTGCTTGGAGGTGGCGGCAATTTCGGTCACCGAAGTGGTCACCTGCACCGAGGAACGCTGGGCCTGGGACACCAGCGACGTCAGCTCGGCCATCATGTCGTTGAAGCCGGTTTCCACCGCGCCGAACTCGTCCTTGCGATCGAGGTTCAGACGGCTGCTCAGGTCGCCGGTACGCATAATTTCGAGAATCTTCACGATGCGGTTCATCGGCGCCATGATCGCGCGCATCAGCAGCAGACCGCAGGCACCGGCCGCCAGCACCGCCACCAACAGCGAGACGAACATGCTGACCTTGGCCGCCGCTACCGCCTCGTCGATGTTAGCCATGGCCTGATCGGCAACTTTCTTGTTCTCACCGATGATGTCGTTGAGTTTCATGCGACCGGTGTACCAGGCCGGGGTCAGCTTCTCGGTGAACAGCTTGACCGCTTCGGCTTCCAGGTTGCGCTTGTGCAGGTCGAGCACCTGATCCTGGATCTGCATGTAGACGTCGTGGTCTTTCTCGAACGCGGCGAACTCGACCCGGTCTTCGTCGGTGGTGACGGTGTTGCGGTAGTTGGCCATCTGCTCTTGCAGGCGCGTCTCAAACGCCTTGTAGTCCGCCGCGTCTTCGCTGCTGATGCCCTGCCCTTCCTTGAGTCCCAGCAGTTCCTGGGTCTGCAGATAGCTGTCGACCCAGGCGCCACGAATCATCGAGCTGTAATAGACGCCGGGAACCGCGTCGTCACGCACGCTGCTTTCACTGGCCTCGATCTTCAGCAAGCGTGAATACGAGACAACGACCATCAGCAACATGATGGCGATAATCACCGCAAAGCTCGCCAAAATGCGTTGGCGCAACGTCCAGTTCTTCACAGTGATTCCTCGTGCCTAAGTCGAAATGCGGGGAGTATAGCCGAGGGCGGTGTTTCATTTATAAGACGCTTTTTAACCCTCGGGCCCGCCCGACGTGGTGGGCGGGAAGGCTCTGGGGTGGGACTGTCCGACAATCCGGGGCTGGCGTGCCAGTGATGAAACGGCAAAAGGGGGCGCTGGATCGGCCATCGCTGTCGTTGTGAGGCTGGAAACGCAATCGCCAGCAGGCTCACTCCTGCAAAATTCGGCTCTGGCCCAAAACCCTGTAGGAGCTGCGGCACGCTGCGATCTTTTGATGTTGGTTTTAAAAATCAAAAGATCGCAGCGTGCCGCAGCTCCTACATGAGTACCGTGTTCGTGCAGTTCTATAACGACACCTGGCGCACCTGTTTCTCCAGCTCTACCTTCAAGCCCGGCTCCAGCTTCAGCTGCTTCGCCAACTCTTCCAGATAGGCCTTTTCCATAAAGCTTTCCTCATCCACCAGCATCACACTGGCGATGTACATCTCCGCGGCCATTTCCGGCGTACTGGCGGCGCGGGCGACATCGGCTGGGTCGAGGGGTTTGTTGAGTTCGGCGTGCAGCCAGTGTTGCAGTTCCTGATCGTTGTCGAGTCGGGTGAACTCGCCTTCGATCAACTGGCGCTCGCGGTCGTCGATGTGGCCGTCAGCTTTGGCCGCTGCAACGAGGGCTTTGAGAATCGCCTGGCTGTGTTGCTCGGCTTGCGCGGGTGGCAGTCGATCCAGCGTCTGCGGTTCGTTTTGTGGGGCGGTGCCTTTTTGCGCGTTCCAGTTGCCGTAAGCCTTATAGGCCAGCACACCAAGGGCAGCGAGGCCACCGTAGACCGCAACTTTACCGCCGACCTTGCGCGCTTTTTTGCTGCCGAGCAGCAGGCCCATCGCCCCGGCAGCCAATGCGCCACCGCCCGCCCCCGAGAGCAGGCCACCCAGCGCACCAGCGCCTGAAGACCCACCAAGCAAACCGCCCAGGCCACCAGCCGCCGGTTTGTTCTGCGCGCTACCGGCCTTGTTCTGCAACAGATCCTGGCCGGACTTGAGTAGTTGATCGAGCAATCCACGGGTGTTCATGTTCCGCCTCCAAAACTGGGGTTATCCGGATCTATCAGGCCCTCAGCCTAGTTCGAAAGTGCCCCAGAGCGGCCGGCGAGTGTGCTTCCAGATGTTGCTCACTTTCCTGCACAGGCACTGGCAATAGCCCTTCGTGAAAATAGATATACACTCCAGCCAATCTATAAAAACCGCCCACCGGGTACCCTGCTCATGATGACACTGCGTCAGATCCGTCACTTCATCGCGGTAGCCGAGACCGGCTCGATTTCCGCGGCGGCGCAAACCGCGTTCATTTCCCAATCGACGTTGACCCTGGCGATCCAGCAACTGGAAGAGGAAATCGGCGTCAGCCTGTTCAGCCGCCACGCCAAGGGCATGACCCTGACTCACCAGGGCCACCAGTTCCTGCGGCAGGCGCACCTGATTCTGGCCACGGTGGATAACGCCAAGCGCAGCCTGCAACAGAGCACCGATCAGGTCGCCGGGCAGTTGATTGTCGGCGTGACCAGTCTGGTCGCCGGTTACTACCTCGCCGATCTGCTCACCCGTTTTCAGCGCGCCTACCCCAATGTCGAGATCCGGGTGATGGAGGACGAGCGCCCCTACATCGAGCACCTGTTGGTCAGCGGCGAGATCGATGTCGGCGTGCTGATCCTCTCCAACCTCGAAGACCGTCACGCCCTGCAGACCGAAGTGCTGACCCACTCGCCGCACCGTCTGTGGCTGCCGGCCCAGCATCCTTTGCTGGAGCACGACAGCATCAACCTCGCCGACGTCGCTCGCGAGCCGCTGATTCAACTGAACGTCGACGAAATGGATCGCAACGCCCAACGCCTGTGGCGCGGCGCCGGGCTGCAACCGAAGATCACCCTGCGCACCGCCTCTACCGAAGCCGTGCGAAGCCTTGTCGCTGCTGGTCTGGGCGTATCGATCCAGCCGGACATGACTTACCGCCCGTGGTCACTGGAGGGCGACATCATCGAAGCGCGGCCGATTGCCGACCTCAACCAGACCCTCGACGTCGGTCTGGCCTGGCGCCGCGGTACTGCGCGCCCCGCTCTGGTCGATCCATTTCTGACCGTGGCCCGCGAGCAGCCGCACGGCGGACGCAAGCCATCTATTTAATCGAATGCCACCTTCAGTATTTAGAATTTGTCGACCTCGGAGCCGCGCACTAGTCTTGCTGCATCTATAAGACGGTCGGCTCCCGGGCACGGGAGCAACGATGACCACACAAGAAAAGAGATCGCGGAAAATGGCTGGCGTGCAGACCCCGATGTGTACCGCGTTGTTGATCGACGGCGAACTGGTCGCCGGGCAAGGTTTTGTCGAACCGATCCTCAACCCGGCCACCGGTGAAATCCTCACCCACATTGCCGAGGCCAGCACCGAGCAAGTCGAAACGGCAATCCTCGCCGCCCATCGCGCCTTTGCCGAATGGTCGCGCACCACGCCGCAACAACGCTCCAACCTGCTGCTGGACATCGCCAGCGCGGTGGAAAAACACGCCGACTACCTCGCCCGCCTCGAATCCTTGAACTGCGGCAAGCCGCTGCACCTGGCGCGTCAGGACGATCTGACCGCCACCGTCGACGTGTTCCGCTTCTTTGCCGGCGCCGTGCGCTGCCAGACCGGTCAGCTCAGCGGCGAATACCTGCCGGGTTACACCAGCATGGTGCGCCGCGATCCGCTTGGCGTGGTGGCCTCGATTGCGCCGTGGAACTACCCGATCATGATGGCCGCGTGGAAAATCGCTCCCGCCCTCGCCGCCGGCAACACCCTGGTGTTCAAGCCATCCGAACACACGCCGCTGTCGATCCTCGCACTGGCGCCAGCACTGGCCGAGATCCTGCCACGCGGAGTGATCAACATCATCTGCGGTGGCGGTGAAGGCGTCGGTAGCCATCTGGTCGGGCACGCCAAGGTGCGCATGGTCTCGCTGACCGGCGATATCGTCACCGGGCAGAAGATCCTTCAGGCGGCGGCAAAAACCCTCAAGCGCACGCATCTGGAACTCGGCGGCAAGGCCCCGGTGATCGTCTGCAACGATGCGGATATTCAAGCGGTGGTCGACGGCGTGCGCACCTACGGTTACTACAACGCCGGGCAGGACTGCACCGCTGCGTGCCGGATTTACGCGCAAGCAGGCATTCACGACAAACTGGTCGCCGAGCTCGGCGCAGCGGTGAGCAGCCTGCGCTTCGCCGGCAAGCGCGATGCCGACAACGAGATCGGCCCGCTGATCAGCACCCGCCAACGCGACCGTGTTGCCAGTTTCGTCGAGCGCGCCCTCGGCCAGCCGCATATCGAGCGGGTGACCGGCGCAGCGGTGCATTCCGGCGCCGGGTTCTTCTACCAGCCGACGTTGCTGGCCGGTTGCAAACAGACGGATGAAATCGTCCAGCGCGAAGTGTTCGGCCCGGTGGTGACCGTGACCCGCTTCGACGAACTCGCGCAAGCGGTGGACTGGGCCAACGACTCCGAATACGGCCTCGCGTCGTCGGTATGGACGCAGAATCTGGACAAGGCGATGCAGGTCGCCGCCCGTTTGCAGTACGGCTGCACCTGGATCAACAGCCATTTCATGCTGGTCAGCGAAATGCCCCATGGCGGGCTGAAACGCTCTGGATACGGCAAAGACTTATCCAGTGATTCGTTGCAGGACTACAGCGTGGTGCGGCACATCATGGCCCGCCACGGCCAGCATCTCTGACTACGCTAATAACAAGCCGCAAAACGGCATGGCTTCACCGCGTTCACAACTGCCCCGACCATAATTTAAAGAAGAGGGTTCAACCATGTTCGTGCACAAGACCGCACTGCTCAGTGCAATCACCACAGCCTTGCTGGCCAGCGCCAGCCTGCAAGCTGCCGAGCCGCTGAAGGCTGTCGGCGCCGGCGAAGGTCAGCTGGATATCGTGGCCTGGCCGGGCTACATCGAACGTGGCGAGAGCGACAAGGCTTACGACTGGGTGAGCGGTTTCGAGAAGGAAACCGGCTGCAAGGTCAACGTCAAGACCGCCGCCACCTCCGACGAGATGGTCAGCCTGATGGCCAAGGGCGGTTACGACCTGGTCACTGCGTCCGGTGATGCCTCGTTGCGCCTGATCGTCGGCAAGCGTGTGCAACCGATCAACACCGCGTTGATCCCGAACTGGAAAACCCTCGACCCACGGCTGAAAGATGCGCCGTGGTACGTGGTCAACAACCAGACCTACGGCACCCCGTATCAGTGGGGCCCGAACGTGCTGATGTACAACACCAACGTATTCAAGACGCCGCCGACCAGCTGGAACGTACTGTTCGATGCGCAGAATTTCCCCGACGGCAAACCGAACAAAGGCCGCGTGCAAGCCTATGACGGCCCGATCTACATCGCCGACGCGGCGCTGTACCTGAAAACCGCCAAGCCTGAATTGGGGATCAAGGATCCGTATCAACTGACCGAAGCGCAGTACAAAGCCGTGCTCGATCTGCTGCGCGCGCAGCAGCCGTTGATTCACCGCTACTGGCACGACACCACCGTTCAGATGAGTGACTTCAAGAACGAAGGTGTGGTGGCGTCGAGCGCGTGGCCGTATCAGGTCAACGGCCTGATCAACGAGAAACAGCCGATCGCTTCGACCATCCCGAAAGAAGGCGCCACCGGTTGGGCCGACACCACCATGTTGCACGCCGAGGCCAAGCACCCGAACTGCGCGTACAAGTGGATGGACTGGTCGCTGCAGCCGAAAGTCCAGGGCGACGTGGCGGCGTGGTTCGGTTCGTTGCCCGCAGTGCCGGCGGCGTGCAAGGAGAGCGAACTGCTTGGCGCCGAGGGTTGCAAGACCAATGGCTTCGACCAGTTCGACAAGATCGCCTTCTGGAAAACCCCGCAGGCTGAAGGCGGCAAGTTCGTGCCTTATAGCCGCTGGACTCAGGATTACATCGCGATCATGGGCGGCCGCTGACACGCCGCTCACCTGTGGCGAGGGAGCTTGCTCCCGCTGGGTGGCGAAGCCGCCCCGAGACCTGTCAATGCGGTCTGCCAGTCAGATCGCATGTGGCCAATCCGGGAGTGCTGCGCACTCCAGCGGGAGCAAGCTCCCTCGCCACAAGAAACAAGATTCAGATTTTTCAGAAGTCCAAGCGAGGACCGCTGCGACGGCCCGTGCTTTTTTGGAGCACCGCACCATGACGCTTGCAGTCCAGTTCACCAACGTTTCCCGGCAGTTCGGCGAAGTGAAAGCCGTTGACCGGGTTTCCATCGACATCCAGGACGGCGAGTTCTTTTCCATGCTCGGCCCTTCCGGTTCGGGCAAGACCACCTGCCTGCGCCTGATCGCCGGTTTCGAACAACCGAGCGCCGGCTCGATCCGCATTCACGGCGCCGAAGCCGCCGGTCTGCCGCCGTATCAACGTGATGTAAACACCGTATTCCAGGATTACGCACTGTTCCCGCACATGAACGTGCTGGACAACGTCGCCTATGGCTTGAAGGTCAAAGGCGTGAGCAAAACCGAGCGCCACAAGCGCGCCGAAGAGGCGCTGGACATGGTCGCCCTCGGTGGCTACGGCGCACGCAAACCGGTGCAGTTGTCCGGCGGTCAGCGCCAGCGTGTCGCCCTCGCCCGCGCCCTGGTCAATCGCCCACGGGTGCTGTTGCTCGATGAACCGTTGGGCGCGCTCGACCTGAAATTGCGCGAGCAGATGCAGAGTGAACTGAAGAAACTGCAACGCCAGCTCGGCATCACGTTCATCTTTGTCACCCACGATCAGACCGAAGCGCTGTCGATGTCCGACCGCGTGGCAGTGTTCAACAAGGGCCGCATCGAACAGGTCGACACCCCGCGCAATCTGTACATGAAACCGACCACCACCTTCGTCGCCGAATTCGTCGGCACCTCGAACGTGATTCGCGGCGATCTGGCGCGCCAGCTCAGCGGCCATCCGCAGCCGTTTTCGATCCGCCCGGAGCACGTGCGTTTCGCCGAAGGCCCGCTCGCCAGCCATGAAATCGAAGTCAGCGGTCTGCTTCACGACATCCAGTATCAGGGCAGCGCCACGCGCTATGAACTGAAGCTGGAAAACGGCCAGACCCTGAGCATCAGCCACGCCAACAATCAGTGGATCGACAGCAGCGCGCAGCACCAGACCGGCCAGCGTCTGAGCGCTCGCTGGGCGCGGGAAGCGATGATCCCGCTGCATGACACCGTTACGAGCGGGGTCTGACATGAGCACGCTCGCAATGACCCAGGCACCGCCGTTGCGGCGGTTTTCCAACCTGCTCTACCGCAAGCCGAATCTGTATCTGTCGTTGCTGCTGGTGCCGCCGTTGTTATGGTTCGGCGCGATCTATCTCGGCTCGCTGCTGGTGCTGCTGTGGCAGGGTTTCTACACCTTCGACGACTTCACCATGGCGGTCACCCCTGACCTGACGTTGGCGAATTTTGCCGCGCTGTTCCAGCCGTCGAACTTCGACATCATCCTGCGTACGCTGAGCATGGCCATCGTCGTGTCGATCGCCAGCGCCATCGTCGCGTTCCCGATTGCCTACTACATGGCGCGCTACACCACCGGCAAGACCAAGGCGTTTTTCTACATCGCGGTGATGATGCCGATGTGGGCCAGTTACATCGTCAAGGCCTACGCCTGGACGCTGCTGCTGGCCAAGGGCGGCGTCGCACAATGGTTCGTCCAGCACCTGGGACTGGAACCGGTGTTGCAGTTCATCCTCGGCATTCCCGGAGTGGGCGGCAGTACCTTGTCGACCTCGCATCTGGGGCGGTTCATGGTGTTCGTCTACATCTGGCTGCCGTTCATGATCCTGCCGATTCAAGCCTCGCTGGAGCGTCTGCCGCCGTCGCTGCTGCAGGCCTCCGCCGACCTCGGCGCCAAGCCGCGCCAGACCTTCATGCAGGTGATTTTGCCGCTGTCGATTCCGGGCATCGCGGCGGGTTCGATCTTCACGTTTTCGCTGACCCTGGGCGACTTCATCGTGCCGCAACTGGTCGGGCCGCCGGGCTACTTCGTCGGCAGCATGGTGTACGCGCAGCAAGGTGCGATCGGCAACATGCCGATGGCCGCAGCGTTCACCTTGGTGCCGATTGTGTTGATCGCGGTTTACCTGTCCATCGTCAAACGTCTGGGGGCCTTCGATGCACTCTGAAAAGGCTTCATTGGGTCTGCGCATCGCCGCTTGGGGCGGGTTGGTGTTCCTGCACTTCCCGATCCTGATCATTTTCCTTTACGCCTTCAACACCGAGGAAGCCGCGTTCAGCTTTCCGCCAAAGGGCTTCACCCTGCACTGGTTCAGCGTGGCGTTTTCGCGGCCGGATGTACTGGAGGCGATCAAGCTTTCGCTGCAAATCGCCGCCATCGCCACATTGATTGCGATGGTGCTCGGCACACTCGCCTCGGCAGCGTTGTACCGTCGCGACTTCTTCGGCAAGCAGGGCATTTCGCTGATGCTGATCCTGCCCATTGCCCTGCCGGGGATCATCACCGGGATCGCGCTGCTGGCGACGTTCAAGACGCTGGGGATCGAGCCGGGGATGTTCACCATCATCGTTGGTCACGCGACGTTCTGCGTGGTGATCGTCTACAACAACGTCATCGCCCGCCTGCGTCGTACGTCGCACAGCCTGATCGAGGCCTCGATGGATCTCGGTGCCGACGGCTGGCAGACCTTCCGCTACATCATCTTGCCGAACCTCGGCTCGGCGCTGTTGGCCGGCGGCATGCTCGCCTTTGCGCTGTCGTTCGACGAGATCATCGTCACCACCTTCACCGCCGGCCACGAACGCACCTTGCCGCTGTGGCTGCTCAACCAGCTCAGCCGCCCACGGGATGTGCCGGTGACCAACGTCGTCGCCATGCTGGTGATGATGGTGACCATGCTGCCGATCCTGGGGGCGTATTACCTGACCCGGGGTGGCGAGAGCGTCGCGGGCAGCGGTGGGAAATAACCGAATAACCACTGAACAAACCGAATCCCTGTAGGAGCTGCCGAAGGCTGCGATCTTTTGATGTTGCTTTGGAGATCAAGATCAAAAGATCAAAAGATCGCAGCCTGCGGCAGCTCCTACACGGGATCCGGTTTCGACAGAACAATAAAAGTGTTAGTGAGGACAACAGACATGCAAACCAGACTCTTGATCAACGGCCACCTGGTCAACGGCGAAGGCCCGGCCCAACCGGTGCTCAACCCGGCGCTCGGCAGCGTGCTGGTGGAAATCAACGAAGCCTCCGAGGCCCAGGTCGACGCCGCCGTGCGCGCCGCCGATAACGCCTTCGCCGAGTGGTCGCAAACTACGCCGAAAGACCGTTCGCTGTTGCTGCTCAAACTGGCCGACGCCATCGAAGCCCATGGCGAGGAACTGGCGAAACTCGAATCCGACAACTGCGGCAAACCCTACAGTGCCGCACTGAACGACGAGATTCCGGCGATTGCCGACGTGTTCCGTTTCTTCGCTGGCGCCAGCCGTTGCATGAGCGGTTCGGCCGGTGGCGAATACCTGCCCGGCCACACCTCGATGATCCGCCGCGACCCGGTGGGCGTGATCGCCTCCATCGCGCCGTGGAACTACCCGCTGATGATGGTCGCCTGGAAAATCGCTCCGGCCCTCGCCGCCGGTAATACCGTGGTGCTCAAGCCGTCGGAACAAACCCCGTTGACCGCGTTGCGTCTGGCCGAACTGGCGTCGGAAATCTTCCCGGCCGGTGTACTCAATCTGGTGTTCGGTCGCGGTCCTACTGTCGGCAGCCCGTTGGTCACGCATCCAAAAGTGCGCATGGTCTCGCTGACAGGCTCCATCGCCACTGGCTCGAACATCATTTCCAGCACTGCCGACAGCGTCAAACGCATGCACATGGAACTGGGCGGCAAGGCCCCGGTGATCATCTTCGACGACGCCGATATCGATGCGGCGGTTGAAGGCATTCGTACCTTCGGTTTCTACAACGCTGGCCAGGACTGCACCGCCGCGTGCCGGATCTATGCGCAACAAGGTATCTACGACAAGTTCGTCGAGAAGCTTGGCGCAGCGGTCAGGAGCATCAAGTACGGCTTGCAGGATGATCCGTCGACCGAACTGGGGCCATTGATCACCGCGCAGCATCGCGACCGCGTCGCCGCGTTCGTCGAACGCGCCGTGGCACAGTCGCACATTCGCTTGATCACCGGTGGCAAGGCTGTGGAAGGCAACGGCTTCTTCTTCGAACCGACGGTGCTGGCCGACGCGCAGCAGGATGACGAGATCGTCCGCCGTGAAGTGTTCGGGCCGGTGGTGTCGGTGACCAAGTTCACCGATGAAGCGCAGGCGCTGGAGTGGGCCAACGATTCCGACTATGGCCTCGCCTCCTCGGTGTGGACCGCGGATGTCGGACGTGCGCATCGCTTGTCCGCGCGGTTGCAGTACGGCTGCACCTGGGTCAACACACACTTCATGCTGGTCAGCGAAATGCCGCATGGCGGTCAGAAATTGTCCGGTTACGGCAAGGACATGTCCATGTACGGGCTGGAGGACTACACCACGGTTCGGCATGTGATGTTCAAGCACTAACAGCATCGCGAGCAGGCTCACTCCTACAAGGGATCGCATTCCAACCTGTAGGAGTGAGCCTGCTCGCGATGGCGTCAAACCCGGCTTCATGGCAGAAACCGGCCACACGCACCACCAGGATTCAACACCTGACAATAATCACCGACCCGGGCGGCGCCGCTAAGCCCCGCCATGGCCTCGGCCATCCGAAATCTGCCGATTTCACGGAGCAAACACACATGAGTGCCTCACCCGAATTCTCGGCCGCCGTTGCCGACAGCGATGCCGAACAACTGCGCAAACTCGGCTACACCTCGAACTTCAACCGCAGCATGAGCCTGTGGGAAAACTTCGCTTTAGGGTTCACCTATCTGTCACCGGTCGTAGGGGTTTATACCCTGTTCGGCCTGTGCCTCGCGGCCGGCGGGCCACCGATGTTCTGGGCCTACTTGCTGGTCGGTTGTGGTCAGTTGCTGGTGTGCCTGATCTTCGGCGAAGTGGTTTCGCAGTTCCCGATTTCCGGCGGCGTTTATCCGTGGGCGCGGCGTCTGGTCGGCAAGAAATGGGCGTGGATGGTCGGCTGGATCTACTCCATCGCCCTGTGCGTGACCATCGCTGCGGTGGCTGTCGGTGCCGGCCCGTATCTGGCGGCAATGCTCGGGTTTGAACCGAGCAACAACACCAACATCGTCATCGCGCTGGTGCTGACGTTGTTCGCCACACTGGTCAATCTGAGCGGCACCAAAGTGCTGGCGCGCATTGCCATGTTCGGCTTCCTCTGCGAACTGGTCGGCGCGGTGATCGTCGGTGTGTACCTGCTGGTCTTCGAACGTCATCAGCCGTTGAGCGTGCTGTTCAACACCTTCGACATCCGCGTCGACGGCTCGTACCTGCCGGCGTTCCTCACCGCCTCGCTGGCGGGGATGTTTCTCTACTACGGCTTCGAGGCCTGCGGCGACGTCGCCGAAGAAACCCCGAACCCGAGCGCCAAAATCCCGGTGGCCATGCGCATGACCATCTACATCGGCGGCATCGCGGCGATGTTCGCCTGCCTGGCGCTGATCCTCGCCGTGCCGGACATGCAAGCGGTGATCAACGGCACCGACAAAGACCCGGTCACCACCATCCTCAACAACGCCTTCGGCCCGATCGGCTCGAAAGTGGTGATGGGCGTGGTAATGATTTCCTTCATCTCCTGCGTCATCAGCCTACAAGCTGCGGCGAGTCGTCTGCTGTACTCCTACGCTCGCGATGAAATGGTCATCGGCAGCCGACTGCTGAAAAAGATTTCTCCTACGACCCAGGTGCCAGTTGCCGCGCTGTTCGTGTCCGGCGTCCTGCCCGCCCTGATCATCGCCCTCGGTTTCTTCCTGCAAGACGCCGTCGCGACCATCGTCAGCTTCGCCGCCATCGGCATCTACCTTGCGTTCCAGATGATCGTGCTCGCCGCCCTGTACGCCCGCAGTAAAGGCTGGAAACCCAGCGGCAAATTCACCCTCGGCGCCTGGGGCTGGCCGGTGAACCTCGGCGCGCTGGTGTACGGCGTCGGCGCAATCATCAACATGGCCTGGCCACGTACGCCGGATGCGGCGTGGTACGTGAACTATGCGATGGTGTTGAGCACGGTGATCGTGATTGGGTTGGGGTTGATTTACATGTGGATCGGCAAGCCGTATGACCATGGGAAGGCGCCGGCTGGGGATGCTTGGAAGGTTAGTCGCTAAACAGAATCGCCCCGGTAGGTTCATGGTTACCGGGGCGATTTGCGTGACCGCACGTCGTGTAGCAATCCATAAGCTCAGGACGGCGTTATCAATTCGACTGAAGGGAAATAATTGCGGTAACGCTTGGAGTCTCTCGTCAACAAGGGTAATTTTTTTACGGCCGCATGTGCTCCGATGAAAAAATCCGCCAGAACATTATGCTTTCCACCGCCAACCTTCCGATACTTCACGAAGGCCTTTCCAGCTAAAAACAGTGCGGGTCTAGGAATGTCCTGCATGACCAATCCCAGTTGACTCACTACTCCGTCCAATGCCTCAAACGTCGAAAATGTCTGTGATAGCTCTGCATAAACTATCGGGTTGATGGCTAACTCATGGATCAGTGATTGAGCACGAAGTTGCTGAATCGACCAATCGGCCCAGACCGGATCGTCTTCGAGCACATCAATCAACACATTCGTATCGACCAGCACCATCAATCATCCCCTCGGAGCAAAGCCATTAAATCATCGGTTCGCCATTTGATATCGGCTTTGCCCCTTACGGCATCAAATCGATCAGGAGCCCGCGCTTTTCCCGATTCGCGCTTAGCACTATGCAGAACCACTTCGCCGTGATCGTTGACGCTGAACTCAATGGCCGAGCCCGGCGTAAGATGCAAAGCATCACGAATTGGCTTGGGGATTGTGACTTGCCCCTTGCTGGTCATGGTCGTCGACATGTCATACCCCCTAAAGTATTACTCAATGGAACAACGTATTACTTGACTGAGATATCTGCAACCGCCGCTTATCGCAGGATTATTGTTACCGGCTTGCAGGCCTCGACCTCTTAGCCCTGATGGCACTCATGCAGTTCATTCCGTGAACCCAATTAGATAAAGGAAAAACTACGGCTTGGGCGGTCGGTTGCTGCCGGCACTACAAAATCAGGCATTTCCTACAGATGCTGCCTTCAGAAACAAGCCCGTTTTCCTACAGAAGGTATCGATAGAGCCGACTTGGCGTCGTAGGTGGCTAGCCGATAGGCTTTCTCTCGGCGGCGAAATCAGCGGCCCGGTGTCGGAGCCGGAATAAATATCAAAACGGCGTGACCGCACTCATTTGAGTGGCGGCTCTATTCTCAATATTGGAGTCGACAAATGCCTAACCACGTCCAAAGCCTCTCTAAAAGTTCTGATTTCTTCACCCCCACCGTCTTCACCCGCCACAACCGCTTCCTCCACGCCTTCATGCAGGAACACGAAGCCTGGTTTTGTGTTCAGGATCTCGGTCGCCTGATGGGCTATCCGCTAAACGAACGCCTCACCCTGAAACTCGATCCCGATCAGCGCCGCCATGTCCTCCTGCGTCGGGATGGCGAAATTATCGATTGCGCGATGGTCAGCGAATCCGGCCTGTTCGCACTGCTCGTTCATCACTTTGTTCCGGAAAACCGCAACCTGCGCCAATGGCTGAGCCATGAAGTGATTCCGATGTTGCGCGAAACCAGCGCGGTATCTCTGGAGAACTGCCCGAGCCTGAGTTCGGTGAACTGGGCTGGCGTCACTGTGCCGCTGCTGCACTGGCAGCAACAGGCGTGGGTCAAATGGCGTGACGTGCCGGAGTTGATGCACGGCCAGCAGCCGTATCCGGTGCTCGGAACCTGTAGCTGAAGCCCATCTAACAAAAAACCTGTGGCGAGGGAGCTTGTCGAATCGTCGCACCGTCCCGCTGGGTCGCGCAGCGGCCCTTCTACAAAAAGCAGGGGACTGCTGCGCAGTCCAGCGGGAGCAAGCTCCCTCGCCACAGGTACAGCGTTTAAACCTCTAGATGAGTTGTTTTGCAGATGAGATTGCCAATCACTGAATGCCCCAAGTTCTGGAAGTTATCCCAAGCGATGAGTTCTTCGCAGAGTGTTACCTAAAGCAAATCAGCGTAGCCATGCGCCAGGAAGCAATAAAAGTCGGCATCGCTGATGCCGACGCAGGCAAGTTGATTGACTTGGCGACCGTAAAAGCCAAATGGCTTTCACGATCGCAATCCCAGCGTTAAAACCGCGAAACACTCCTCATCGCATCCACCAGATACCGCATCGCAATGCGGTCGCTCTCCGACAACTCACGATAACGCTCCACCAGCTTCAGCTCCTCTGAACTCAATCGACGTCTTCTGCGTCCGCTGCTCAGGCAGGGAAAGATGCCGAGCATTTCGGCGATGCCTTGTATTTTTGCCATGGACGATGTCCTTCCTGATACGTCAAAGAACTGCTTAACCACCACATCGCCCTGCCCCTTACAGCAGCGCCTGTGCCCTGCCGGTCGTGCCGGCCATGCCCATAGAATAGAAATTTAATCGGCGCTGAAAAGCGGTTTTTAGAGTAATTAGTCGAAAAAAGCAGATATGCCCTGTAAATCAGAAAGTGCCGTCAGATATTTAACCGACATGTCTTGTTTCATTGACACTCTGTCGCTGTGTATCAACGAATTTTGCTTGGCGAGCGAACCGTTTAAGCTAGCCGGCATCTGTTTATAGTCCGTTGCGTTTGGCCGAAGGCTTGTCCGAACCGTAATTTCTGATCCAGCACGTGCCAGGAACGGCGCGGGATTGCTCACGACAGGTTGTATTTATGCACCGCAGGAATTTGCTCAAAGCGTCGATGGCCATTGCGGCTTATACCGGTCTCTCGGCTTCCGGCCTGTTGGCCGCCCGTGCCTGGGCGGCTAATGGCGGTGCCGCCGATGGCGAAGCGCAGGCCTTCGACTTCGAAGCGCTCAAGCGCCAGGCCAAGCAATTGGCCGGTTCGGCCTATCAGGACACTAAACAGGTGCTGCCGCCGACCCTGGCGACCATGACTCCGCAGAACTTCAACGCGATCCGCTACGACGGCGACCATTCGCTGTGGAAAGAGAACAAGGGTCAGCTGGACGTGCAGTTCTTCCACGTCGGCATGGGTTTCCGTCAGCCGGTGCGCATGTACAGCGTCGATCCGAAGACCCGTACGGCCCGCGAAGTGCATTTCCGCCCGACCCTGTTCAATTACGAGAACACCTCGGTCGACACCCAGCAGCTCAAGGGCGACCTGGGGTTTGCCGGCTTCAAGCTGTTCAAGGCGCCGGAGCTGGATCGCCATGACGTGGTGTCGTTCCTCGGCGCCAGCTATTTCCGCGCGGTGGACGCGACTGGCCAATATGGCCTCTCCGCTCGCGGCCTGGCTGTCGACACCTACGCGAAAAAACGCGAAGAATTCCCGGACTTCACCAAGTTCTGGTTCGAGACCCCGGAGCAGAACGCCACGCGTTTTGTGGTCTATGCGCTGCTCGACTCGCCGAGCGCCACCGGTGCGTACCGCTTCGACATCGATTGCCAGGCCGAGCGCGTGGTGATGGAAATCGACGCCCACATCAACGCCCGTACCGCCATCGAACAACTGGGCATCGCGCCGATGACCAGCATGTTCAGCTGCGGCACCCACGAACGCCGCATGTGCGACACCATTCACCCGCAGATCCACGACTCTGATCGCCTGGCGATGTGGCGCGGCAACGGCGAGTGGATCTGCCGTCCGCTGAACAATCCGGCGACCCTGCAGTTCAACGCCTTCGCCGACACCGATCCGAAAGGCTTCGGTCTGGTGCAGACCGATCACGAATTCGCTAACTATCAGGACACTGTCGACTGGTATAGCAAGCGCCCGAGCCTGTGGGTCGAACCGACCACCGCGTGGGGCGAAGGCTCGATTGACCTGCTGGAAATTCCAACCACCGGCGAAACCCTCGATAACATCGTTGCGTTCTGGACGCCGAAAAAACCGGTGGCTGCCGGCGACTCGCTGAACTATGGCTACAAGCTCTACTGGAGCGCCCTGCCACCGGTCGGCACGCCGCTGGCGCGAGTGCATGCAACCCGGTCGGGCATGGGTGGCTTCGTCGAAGGCTGGGCGCCGGGCGAGCATTACCCGCCGGTCTGGGCGCGACGCTTTGCCGTGGACTTCACCGGTGGTGGCCTGGATCGCCTGCCGCAGGGCACCGGGATCGAACCGGTGGTCACCTGCTCCAACGGCAAGGTGCAGGACTTCAGCGTGCTGGTACTGGATGACATCAAGGGTTACCGGATCCTGTTCGACTGGTACCCGACCAGCGACAGTATCGACCCGGTAGAGCTGCGGCTGTTCATCCGCACCAATGACCGCACGTTGAGCGAGACCTGGTTGTACCAGTACTTCCCGCCGGCACCGGACAAGCGCAAGTATCCTTGATGAGGTGAGGCGCCTGTACGGGCCTCTTCGCGATCAAGCCCGCTCCCACCCTGGCTCTCGGTCGATCACACAGTTTGTGACCGACGCCGAGCCAGGGTGGGAGCGGGCTTGCTCGCGAAAGCGGCAGAACATTCAACATCGGATATTGAAGAAACTGCGTCAGGTCAGTGGGCAATACAGATGAATGTCTTTGGGTTCTTGATCAAACAGCTCAGGATCCGGTTGATCAACCAGCCGGCAGCCCTGACGCTGATAGAACTCCACGGTATTGCGCGACTCAGTGGCTGAGACATACAACGCCTCGGCACCGAATCGCCGGCCCTGCTCGCAGGCCAGCGCAAACAACTTCGCTCCCAGCCCCTGCCCCCGATAGTCGCGGCTGATGTGCAGAAACTTCATCTGCCGCATGCTCAGCCCCTGATTGTGCATAACTCGGTTATCCACAACGACCGCCGCGACCAGCGCCTGCCCATCGAAAACCCCATATAACCAACCACCACCGCGCAAACACTTGGCCAGCGCCAGCGCATTTTCTTCGGCTTCGCCTTCCGGCCATCCGCGCATGTCGAAATGCGCCGGGTAAAGCACCAGCACGCCGTTTTCCAGCCGATAGCATTCTTCCACCCGCTCACTGCGGTCGATCTGCGCCAGCAGCGGCAAGTCGGGTTCGGTCAGTTCTCGTTCGATCAACATGCTCGACGTCCTTGGCAAATGGCAGGCAAGAAAAAACCCGCCGGTTCAATGGCGGGTTTTATAGACGTTACGCAAACCCGAAATCAATCGCGCAGGTCAGACTCGTGAATCGGCTGATCACGATGGGTCGCGCGCTGATACTGCGCCGGCCACACCGCTTTGCGTCCGCCCAGATCATCGTCGGCGTGCAGCGGCCAGTACGGGTCACGCAGCAGTTCGCGGGCGAGGAAGATGATGTCGGCCTGACAGGTGCGCAGAATGTGCTCGGCCTGCGCCGGCTCGGTAATCATGCCGACGGTGCCGGTGGCGATGCCTGACTCCTTGCGCACCCGTTCGGCGAAGCGCGTCTGATAACCCGGCCCCACGGGAATCTCGGCATTGGCCGCGGTGCCGCCGGACGAGACGTCGATCAGATCCGCACCCAGCGCCTTGAGGCGGCGCGCAAGCTCCACGGTTTCATCCGGGTTCCAGCCATCTTCAACCCAGTCGGTGGCCGACACCCGGACGAACAGCGGCAACTCTTCCGGCCAGACCTCGCGAACGGCTTCGGTGACCTGCAACACCAGCCGAATGCGGTTTTCGAACGAGCCACCGTATTGGTCGCGGCGCTGATTACTTAACGGCGACAGAAACTGATGCAGCAGATAGCCATGGGCGGCATGCACCTCGACCACACTGAAACCTGCAGTCAGCGCGCGTTTGGCCGCAGCAACGAAGGCCTGAATGACCTCGGCGATCTGCGCTTCATCGAGCTGTTTCGGTTGCGTGTGTTGCGGGTCGAAAGCAATCGGCGATGGCCCGACCGGGGTCCAGCCACCATCGTCCGGCTTGACGCTGCCATGTTTGCCAAGCCACGGCCGGTGAGTGCTGGCCTTGCGCCCGGCGTGGGCCAGTTGAATACCGGCAACAGCGCCCTGAGCGGTGATGAAGCGGGTGATGCGTTGCAGCGGTTCGATCTGTTCGTCATTCCACAAACCGAGGTCTTCGGCGGTGATCCGCCCGTCAGCGGTGACCGCGGTGGCTTCGGTGAAGACCAGGCCGGCACCGCCCACCGCGCGGCTGCCCAGATGCACCAGATGCCAGTCGTTGGCCAAACCATCGACGCTGGAGTACTGGCACATCGGCGAGACGGCGATGCGGTTGGGCAGGGTCAGTTGGCGAAGGGTAAAGGGTTCAAGCAGCAGACTCATGGGGCACCTCTCTATCAGTGGGCAGGCTCCAGGGTTCTGTTTGAAAAGTCGACGAGTGACAGGAAAAGGTGCAGCACCCGCCCCCGCGGGCAAAACATTCGACAAGACGTCACAAGGCCAATCAAGCAGTGCTTAGAGCCTAGTCGACAACCGGGGATGAGGGAGGGTTCAGAGTGATTCAGTGTGTGAAAGGGTGCTTTCGCGAGCAGGCTCGCTCCCACATTTTGGAACGCATATCCCTGTGGGAGCGGGCTTGCTCGCGAATGGGGTCAGCGCGGTTCGATGTGGGCAATCATCAGTTGCACCGTCTCGTTGCCACGAAACTCGTTGACGTCAAGCTTGTAGGCCAGCTCGACCCACTGAATGGTCGGGTTCGGCCACACATCACGGTCAATGCCGAAGGCAATGCCATCCAGCTTCACCGAACCGCATTCGCTTTTCAGCACCACTTTCAGGTGCCGCTCGCCGACCACCCGCTGCTCGACCAACTGGAACACGCCATGGAACAGCGGCTCCGGGAAGTGCTGACCCCAGGGGCCGGCATGGCGCAGGGCGCGAGCCAGCTCCAAGTGGAACTCCTCGACCGCCAGCGTGCCATCCGAGAGCATGCGCCCGGTCAGGTCTTCTTCGCGAAGTTGCCGACGCACTTCGGCATCGAAAGCCTCGGCGAACAGCGGAAAATTCTCTTGCGGCAAGGTCAGGCCGGCCGCCATCGCGTGGCCACCGTATTTGGCGATCAGGTTCGGATGCTGCGCCGCCACCACGCTCAAAGCATCGCGGATGTGGAAACCCTGCACCGAACGGCCCGAGCCCTTGAGCAGGCCGTCGCCGGCATCGGCAAAGGCAATGGTCGGACGGAAATAACGCTCTTTCATCCGCGAGGCGAGAATGCCGATCACCCCCTGGTGCCACTCGGGGTCGAACAGGCACAGGCCGAACGGCATCGATTCCACCGGCAAGTCCTTGAGCTGGGCCAGCGCCTCGCGCTGCATGCCCTGCTCGATGGATTTGCGATCCTGATTCATGCCGTCCAGTTGCGCGGCCATTTCCCGCGCCAGATTGGCGTCGGCGGTGAGCAGGCATTCGATCCCGAGGCTCATGTCGTCGAGGCGCCCCGCCGCGTTCAGGCGCGGGCCGACGATAAAACCCAGGTCGGTGGAGGTAATCCGCGCCGCGTCACGCTTGGCCACTTCGAGAATCGCCTTGATCCCCGGTCGTGCGCGCCCGGCGCGAATCCGCTCGAGGCCCTGATGCACCAGAATCCGGTTGTTGGCATCCAGCGGCACCACGTCGGCGACGCTGCCCAGCGCCACCAGATCCAGCAGTTCGCCGATATTCGGCTGCGGCTGGCTCTCGTACCAGCCGAGGCTGCGCAGGCGGGCGCGCAAGGCCATCAATACGTAGAAAATCACCCCGACCCCGGCCAGCGCCTTGCTCGGAAACTCGCAGCCGGGCTGGTTCGGGTTGACCAGCGCATCGGCTTGCGGCAGTTCATCGCCGGGCAAGTGGTGGTCGGTAATCAACACCTTGAGCCCGGCTTTTCTCGCCGCCGCCACGCCTTCGACGCTGGAGATGCCGTTGTCGACGGTGATCAACAACTGCGGCTCGCGCGTCAGGGCGACTTCGACGATTTCCGGGGTCAGGCCATAGCCGTATTCAAAGCGGTTCGGCACCAGATAATCGACATGCGCCGCGCCCAGCAGACGCAAGCCGAGCACGCCGACCGTACTGGCGGTTGCGCCATCGGCGTCGAAGTCGCCGACGATCAGAATCCGTTGACGCTGCTCCAGCGCCGTCACCAGCAGGTCCACTGCCGCCTCGATGCCCTTGAGCTGCTGGAACGGGATCAGCCGCGCCAGACTTTTATCCAGCTCCGCCTCGGACTGCACGCCCCGCGCCGCGTACAAACGGGTCAACAGCGGTGGCAGGTCGCCGAGAAACGGCAGCGTGGCGGGCAACGGTCGAGGATCAATACGCATGGGGTAACGGAAACTTCTCTTGAATACGTGGGATTAATCAGTGAGCGGCGCAGGATCAGCCGCGTTCACCTTGCAGCCATTGCAACTGGACTTCGTGCTGACCACGGTCGTCGGTGACGAAGATCGTGCCTTCGCTGATCATCACGTCCCACTTGATGACACGCGGCATGTCCTTGGCCAGGGTCTCCAGCACTTCCTGCGGTACGGCAGCGATGTTGACGTTTTTCAGGTTCTTGATGGCCGGAATCACCTTGGTTTCCCACACACGCAGGCTGCCATAAGCCAGCAGGCTGGTGCGTTCGGTGCGACGCGAGCACCAGGTCAGGCGATCAGCGTCCGGCTGACCGACTTCGATCCAGTGCAGCACGCGGTCATCCAGGCTTTTTTCCCACAGCGCAGGTTCATCCACGTCCGACAGACCACGGCCAAACGACAACTGCTCGTTGTACCAGAGGGCGTAGGCCAACAGCCGCACGGTCATGCGCTCTTCGGTTTCCGAAGGGTGACGAGCGATGGTCTGCTTGACGCTCTCGTAGACGCTGCGGTCGAGGTCGGTGAGGTTCAGTTCGAATTTGTACGTGGTAGACGGCTGGGCCATGAACGGGCTTCTTGATACGAGGAAAGTCGGCAAGTCTAACCGATGCCGTAGGCAATCATCGAATTGATGGCGATCAACCTGCGGCGTCTGACAGCCGGCTATGTTAAAACGCTGTATCCGCTCAGCCTTGTCCTACAGGATTCAGTATGCCGTTCGCCAACAAACCGCTCAGCGGTGTGAAAGTCATTGAATTGGGTACGTTGATTGCCGGGCCGTTTGCCTCGCGCATTTGTGGCGAGTTCGGCGCCGAAGTGATCAAGATCGAATCGCCCGACGGCGGCGATCCGCTGCGCAAGTGGCGCAAATTGTATGAAGGCACCTCGCTGTGGTGGTTCGTCCAGGCGCGCAACAAGAAGTCGCTGACCCTGAACCTCAAGCACCCCGATGGCTTGGCGATCCTGAAAAAACTGCTGGGCGAAGCCGACATCCTGATCGAGAACTTTCGCCCCGGCGTGCTGGAAAAACTCGGGCTGAGCTGGGAAACCCTGCACGCACTGAATCCGAAACTGGTGATGGTGCGCCTCTCGGGCTTCGGCCAGACCGGGCCGATGAAGGATCAACCGGGCTTCGGCGCGGTCGGCGAGTCCATGGGCGGTTTGCGCTACATCACCGGTTTCGAAGACCGGCCACCGGTGCGCACCGGGATTTCCATCGGTGATTCGATTGCCGCGCTGTGGGGGGTGATCGGCGCGCTGATGGCGCTGCGTCATCGTGAGGTCAACGGCGGGCTCGGCCAAGTCGTCGATGTGGCGCTGTACGAGGCGATTTTCGCCATGATGGAAAGCATGGTGCCGGAGTTCGACGTGTTCGGTTTCATCCGTGAGCGCACCGGCAACATCATGCCCGGCATCACGCCATCGTCGATCCACACCAGCGCCGACGGCAAGCACGTGCAGATCGGCGCCAATGGCGACGCGATCTTCAAGCGCTTCATGCTGATCATCGGCCGCGAGGATCTGGCCAACGACCCGGCGCTGGCGAGCAACGACGGGCGCGACAGTCGTCGTGACGAGCTGTATGGGGTGATCGACCGCTGGGTCAATTCGCTGCCGCTGCAACGCGTGCTCGACCTGCTCAATCAGGCAGAAGTGCCGGCCAGCCGGATCTTCAGCGCCGAAGACATGTTCAGCGATCCGCAGTACCTCGCCCGGGAAATGTTCCTGCAGGCGAAACTGCCGGACGGCAAGCCCTTCAAGATGCCGGGCATCGTGCCGAAACTCTCCGAGACACCGGGAAGTTCCGAATGGGTCGGACCGCAACTCGGTGAACACAATGCGCAGGTACTCCAGGCTCTTGGCTACGACGAACAGCAGATCACCCGGTTGCGCGAAGACGGAGCTATCTAACCTGAACCACCGGCAGACATCGGACGCCAACCGCGCCCACCACTGGTGGACGTGGCGGCTGTTCGGCCTGTTGTTTCTGCTGATTCTGCCCGCCTGGGCGCAGGCGAAACCCACACTGGTCTGGTTGTTGCGCGACCTGCCGCCCCTGACCATCTTCGAAGGCCCGAAAAAGGGCCAGGGCGTCATCGACCAACTGCTGCCGATGCTGATCGCCGGCATGCCGCAATACGAACACACGCTGATGCGGGTCAATCGCGCCCGGGGCATGCAAATGCTCCACGAGCCGTCGTTCACCTGCGATCCCTCGCTGATCTGGAGCAAGGAGCGCACGCAATGGATCGCTTTCTCTATCCCGGCATTTCGCGCTGTCAGTAATGGTCTGGTGGTTCGTCAGAAAGATCGCGACGTGCTGGCACCGTATCTGGTCGACGGCGAGGTCGATCTGACGGCATTCCTGGCCAATGGCGAAAAAAAGGTCGGGGTCGTCGCACAGCGCAGTTACGGTGAATATCTCGACAACCTGCTGAAGCAGGCCCCCGGCGGTGCACTGACTGCGCATTACGGCAACGATGCCCTGAGCAGTCTGCTGTCGATGCAGCGTCTGGGGCGCCTGCAGGTCGTGTTGGGTTATTGGCCGGAGATCCGCTATCAGGCGCATCAAGCGCAAATTGCCGAAGACGAACTGGTGTTCTATCCGATTCGCGGTACCGGCAAGTATCTGTCGGGCTATGTCGGATGTTCCGATACCGCGCAGGGTCGTCAGGCGATCAACGAGATCAACCAACTGCTGCGCACCCTGCCCCATGAACAACTGAACCAGTCGTATGCCGACTGGCTGGACCCCGAGAGACGCACGGATTATCTGCAACAGGCGCGGATTTTCTTCGAGCAACAGGCCTCGCCATAAAACCTGCGGGCAAAAGAAACCCCGAGAAGTGGGGAGACGACTCGGGGTTAAACGTGGCCTACATAAAGACCCGTAGCAGCAAGCGACAAGCACCGGAGCACAATGCTTGATCCTGCTGTTACGAGGTCTGACCGATGGGGGTGCAGGAAGGTTCCCACAAAAAATATTTCATCTTCACAAAGCTGCCGGCTTATCCAGCGCCGCATTGCGCAAGGCCGCGATCACACAGGGCTCCAGTCGCCCTTCGGCGATCAGGACATCGCGGTGCAAACCGTCGACCACATCTGTCAGCAGGCGCTTGTCGGTCAACTGCGCCTGATTGAATTCGCGCTCCACCACGAGGGCACCGCTGCCGTTCTTCAGGCTCACCAGGCATTCGCCATGGGCGCCACATGGAGTCAACGTCACCTGATACGGGCTCAGAGCCTCACCGAGCAATAGACTGATACTTTCCATCTCGATCTCCACTCAATAGTCCGAAAACATTGTGCCTGGGGCGTGTTCACAATAAATGACCACCGGCCCGAGAAGAAAGTTCTGAATACCACGCTGCTCCCGGAGCAGTTAGCGGTCTGTCAGAGCATGCACGCTGAAGATGACAGAAACATAACCAGCGGCTCAGGCTCCGGCACTGGCCGCTTGGGCTGAGGTTTGCAGGTAATTGTCCAGCAGCCCGCGCATCAACACCGCCGAGACCGGGGTGTGCAGGCGCCCCAGCAGTTTCAACTGATGCTCGTCGAGCATCGCGTCGAGATCAGTCAGCAGCCCTGGTGCGACCCGGCCCAGCAGGATCAGCGCGCTGGCCTTGCGTTCGGTAGCCAGATAGCGGATCAACGCCAGGCCCTCGCCACCCCGCCGTTGCGGATCGCAGATCGCAATGTCGACCCGGGCGCGGCGCTCCAGCGAACAGCGTGCCGCCGCCAGTGACGGAGACGTCAGCACGTCATAAATGCCGACCGCGTTGAGCATTTGATGCAGGGCCATCATCTGGTAGGGATCGGGTTCGAGAATCAGGACTTTCAGCGAGCGCATGGGGCAGCCTCCGGGACGACAATCGCGGACTCTCCCGCAGTTGCTACCCACTCTAGGGCAGCCTCCTTCAGCCTCCCATCGGAAAAGGCGGCGTACCGTATAGGAACTTTCCTAACTTCAGCCCCGACTTGATCCCGCCACGCCGTCGCGCCGGGTAATGTCCGTCCAGCCCCCGAGCAGGCCGCGCAACTCGCCGTCGGCGCTGTAGAACGGTACCGTCCACTGGTAGATTTCCCGGGTGCCCGTGTTGAACTGCAAACAGCGCTTGCTGAAGCGTGTCCGTCGGCTCCGCAACTGGGCCATGAACTCGCTGTGAAGCTGGCTGGCAGTGGCTGACGGCAGCACCTCAATATCGATCAGGCGGCGTCCCTGGACCTGATCGAAACGGATCGACAGCGCCTCCTCATAACTTTTGTTGCACAGGATCAGCCGCCCCTCCAGATCCCGCACGAACACCGGATCCGGCATCGCATCAATCAGCGCCCGCTGAAACACCAGTTGATCGCCCAGATGCTTTTGCACTTCACTGCGTTGCCTGATCACCGCCGACAGTCGGCGATTCCAGATCAGCGACAACACCAGAAACACACAACCGGCGAACATCGCCCAGCAGCCGAGCCGGACCCAACGCTGCTGGAGGGCAGACGCCTGTTGCGGAACGATCCCCCCCAGCCACTTCAGTCGGATGGCACGCAACTCAGTCGCCGGAAAGGCTTCAAGGGCCTTGTTCAGAATGCTCAAGAGCTCCGGCTGACCCTTGCGCAATGACAGGTGATCGGCCTCCCATTTCCCCTCCAGCAACTCACCGACCTTGAGCAGCCCGGAGGGATACAGCTGCGAGCCGATTTCGTTTTCGATCGTGGCGTAGGCCTCGCCACTCTCGACCAGCGCCCGCGCTTCGGCGTAGGTTTTGACCGAGAGGATTTCGATGGACGGGTAATCGCGGCGAATCACACTTTCCAGCGCGTGTCGGGCCGGCAGCACCAGAATCCGTTTCTCCAGTTGTTGAAATGACTGCAAGATCGGCTGATCGACATGCCCGACAAATACCCAGCCAGCACCGCCAAACGCGTGGCTGAAATCCAGGACCGATCTGCGCTCGTCATTCATTGCCAGGGTCGTGGTCATGTCCGCCTGGCCGCTTTCCAGGCGATCGAGCAACTGATCGGTGGAAAATGTTTCGTGGTAAACGAATTGCAACCCGGTCATGGCGCTGATGCGCTTGAGTACATCACTGTTCAGGCCGTTCCAGTGACCGTGCTCGTCCTGAAACAGGTACAGCGGGTACTGCACGGAGGCGACGATGACGCCAGGGTTGTCGCGAATCCATTGACGCTCGCCCTCGTCCAGTGCGATGGGCGTGACGTTCAACGGCTCCTCGTCGTGCAACACCAGTTGCGCCGCCGTCGCCAGACGCCAACCGCTCAACAGGCACACTAAAAAAAAACCGTGCAGGGTGTGTTTCCATCCTCTCTCAAACAGCATTGCCACTTCCTTCGTGATCGACTCACCCGTCTCTCATGGGCGAAAACCCGAGCAGTGTGGCAGCAGAAACAAAAAAGCCCGTCAGGAGACGGGCTTCAAAATGTGACAGCTTTTTCGGCTTACAGCGGCTTGCCGCGGTTGCCGTGCTGGCTGACAAAGGCCTGTACGGCTTTCAGCTCGTTTGGCAGAACGGTGCAGCGCTCGTTTCGCTCAAACAAATCAGAAAGATGTGCAGGCAGTTCGAGAGCTTTTCCTACACCCGCTTTCTCCACGGCATCCGGGAATTTCACCGGATGCGCGGTACCGAGGATCACCATCGGGATGTCCAGGCTACGACGGCACTCGCGTGCGGCCTTGACGCCGATGGCGGTGTGCGGATCCAGCACTTCGCCGCACTGCGCGTAGACTTCGGCGATGGTTTCGCAGGTTTGCGTATCGTCCACCGCCAGCGAGTCGAACAGCTTGCGGGCTTCGGTCCAGCGCTCTTGCTCGACGCTGAAGCCGCCGCCCTGCTTGAACGAATCCATCAAACCGGCAATCGCTGCACCGTTGCGACCGTGCAGGTCGAACAGCAGGCGTTCGAAGTTCGACGAAACCATGATGTCCATCGACGGCGACAGCGTGGCGTGCAGGGTTTCCTTGACGTACTGGTTGCCGCTCATGAAGCGGTGCAGGATGTCGTTGCGGTTGGTAGCGACGATCAACTGGTTGATCGGCAGGCCCATGTTGCGCGCCAGGTAACCGGCGAAGATGTCGCCGAAGTTGCCGGTCGGCACCGAGAACGCCACCGAACGCGCCGGTCCGCCCAGCTGCAGGGCTGCGTGGAAGTAGTAGACGATCTGGGCCATGATCCGCGCCCAGTTGATCGAGTTCACCGCTACCAGGCGCGTGCCCTTGAGGAAGCTCTGGTCGGCGAAGCTGTTCTTGACCATTTCCTGGCAGTCATCGAAGTTGCCTTCGATGGCGATGTTGTGGATGTTCTCGCCAAAGATGGTGGTCATCTGCCGACGCTGCACTTCGGACACACGGTTGTGCGGGTGCAGGATGAAGATGTCGACGTTTTCGCAGTGCTTGCAGCCTTCGATGGCGGCCGAACCGGTGTCACCCGAGGTGGCACCGACAATCACCACGCGCTCGCCACGCTTTTGCAGCACGTAGTCGAGCAGACGACCGAGCAGTTGCAGGGCGAAGTCCTTGAACGCCAGGGTCGGGCCGTGGAACAGCTCAAGCACCCATTCGTTGCCGTTGAGCTGACGCAGCGGCGCAACGGCGCTGTGCGAGAACACACCGTAGGTTTCTTCGAGAATCTTTTTGAAATCGGCGTCCGGGATGCTGCCGGTAACAAACGGGCGCATGACCCGGAAAGCCAGTTCGTGATACGGCAGGCCGGCCCAGGAAGCGATTTCTTCCTGGGTGAAGCGTGGCAGGTTTTCCGGGACGTACAGACCGCCGTCGGTGGCCAGACCAGCCAGCAGGACGTCTTCGAAATTCAGGGCCGGTGCCTGGCCGCGGGTACTGATGTAACGCATAAGGGCAAACCTTCGGTTTGAGCTTCAAGCTACGAGCTACAAGCTGCAAGTAAAAACCAGACCGCTTTTTTCTTGCCGCTTGCCGCTCGACGCTTGCAGCTGCTTCTGCTTAGTTAAGGTGTTCGACGCGGATCCGCACAACCGGACCATTGACGCCGGCCAGCGCTTCGAGGGCGGCGATCGCGTCGTTGATGCGCTGCTCGACCACACGGTGGGTCAGCAGGATCATCGGCACCAGACCGTCGTGTTCCTCGACTTCCTTCTGCATGATCGACTCGATGTTGATGCCGCGCTCCGAAAGGATGCTCGCCACCTGAGCCAGTACGCCCGGATGGTCCTTGGCCTGGATGCGCAGGTAGTAGGCGCTTTCGCAGGCTTCGATCGGCAGGATCGGATGCGCCGACAGCGAGTCCGGCTGGAAGGCCAGGTGCGGTACGCGGTTTTCCGGATCGGAAGTCATGGCGCGAACCACGTCCACCAGGTCGGCGATCACCGACGAAGCGGTCGGTTCCATGCCGGCACCGGCGCCGTAGAACAGCGTCGAACCGGCGGCGTCACCGTTGACCATCACTGCGTTCATCACGCCGTTGACGTTGGCGATCAGACGATCGGCCGGGATCAGCGTCGGGTGCACGCGCAGCTCAATGCCGGCAGCGGTGCTGCGCGCCACACCGAGGTGCTTGATGCGGTAGCCCAGCGCTTCGGCGTAATTGACGTCAGCGGTGGTCAGTTTGGTGATGCCTTCGGTGTAAGCCTTGTCGAATTGCAGCGGAATGCCGAACGCGATCGACGCCAGAATCGTCAGCTTGTGCGCCGCGTCGATGCCTTCGACGTCGAAGGTCGGATCGGCTTCGGCGTAGCCCAGCGCTTGCGCTTCGGCCAGCACGTCTTCGAAGGTGCGACCCTTCTCGCGCATTTCGGTGAGGATGAAGTTGCCGGTGCCGTTGATGATCCCGGCGACCCAGTTGATACGGTTGGCGGACAGGC
>NZ_JBIUVO010000050.1:0-37445 GCF_044742995.1 Pseudomonas sp. NPDC087803 | reverse complement strand
GGTCATCCCCTACGCCATCCTCCCGGGCAACACCGTGGAAGTGGACGTGGCGGCCAAGGGCGGCGGTTCCGAGAACAAGTCGAAAATGGCCATGCTCAACCCGTCCGACTCGATCGTTGACTGGGTGCTCAAGACCGTTCCGACCATGGGCGCCGGCTGGTGCCCACCGGGCATGCTCGGCATCGGCATCGGCGGCACCGCCGAGAAAGCCGCGGTCATGGCCAAGGAAGTGTTGATGGAGTCCATCGACATTCACGAACTGAAAGCCCGTGGCCCGCAGAACCGCATCGAAGAGATCCGTCTGGAGCTGTTCGACAAGGTCAACCAGCTGGGTATCGGTGCCCAGGGCCTCGGTGGCCTGACCACCGTGCTCGACGTGAAGATCATGGACTACCCGACCCACGCCGCTTCCCTGCCGGTGTGCATGATCCCGAACTGCGCCGCGACCCGTCACGCACACTTCGTGCTCGACGGTTCCGGCCCGGCCTCGCTGGAAGCGCCATCGCTGGACGCCTACCCGGAAATCGTCTGGGAAGCCGGCCCCTCGGCGCGTCGCGTCAACCTCGACAGCCTGACTCCGGAAGAAGTGCAGAGCTGGAAACCGGGCGAAACCGTCCTGCTCAACGGCAAGATGCTCACCGGTCGCGACGCGGCGCACAAGCGCATGGTCGAGATGCTGAACAAGGGTGAAACCCTGCCGGTGGATCTGAAAGGTCGCTTCATCTACTACGTCGGCCCGGTTGATCCGGTCGGTGACGAAGTCGTGGGCCCGGCAGGTCCGACGACCGCGACGCGGATGGACAAGTTCACCCGTCAGATCCTCGAGCAGACCGGTCTGCTGGGCATGATCGGCAAGTCCGAGCGTGGTCCGACCGCGATCGAAGCGATCAAGGACAACAAAGCCGTGTACCTGATGGCCGTGGGCGGCGCCGCTTACCTGGTGGCCCAGGCCATCAAGAAGTCCAAGGTGCTGGCGTTCGCCGAGCTGGGCATGGAAGCGATCTACGAGTTCGAGGTCAAGGACATGCCGGTCACCGTCGCGGTGGACAGCAACGGTGAGTCGGTGCACATCACCGGCCCGGCGATCTGGCAACAGAAGATCGCCGAAAGCCTGGCGGTAGAAGTGCAGTAAGCGCTTCGCCGCCATGAACAAGGCCGGCCCGTCACACGACGGGCCGGCCTTTTTTATACCCACACTTCCCTGCACGAGCTGCGCAGGCTGCGATCCTTGCCCTCAAGTGCAAAAGATCGCAGCCTCGTTGCACTCGTCAGCTCCTACACTACAGCCCCTGTAGGAGCTGCCGAAGGCTGCGATCTTGTGCTGTTGGCAACACCTGCACATTGATAGCCTTTTAGCACCTGTCAGATCTGACAGGTTACGAGTGACCCGCGTCTTGCTAGCGTCTGTCCACCCACGTCTTTCACGTGGCCACTGGATAGCGATCATGGCCGATCAACAGCTGAGCATCATCACCCCGTCCATCGCCAGCAGCGCGTCGATCACCACGATCGGCAAAAGCTGGGGCGCGGTCGGCCCGACCGGTGCGGCTTCGTTCGATCTGCCGCTGCCGCTGTCCGCCGGACGCGGCTGGGATCCGCAGCTGTCCCTGACTTACAGCAGCCAGGCCGGCAACGGCCCGTTCGGCGTCGGCTGGAGCCTGGGCATCGGGCAGATCAGCCGGCGCACCCACAAAGGCGTGCCGCGCTATACCGATCTCGATGAAATCATCGGCAGCGACGGTGAAGTGTGGCTGCCGGAACTGGACGACCACGGCGTACCGAAGTCGCGTCTGGAAACAACCTACAACACCATTGCGGTCGGTGAGCACCGCGTGGTGCGCTACTGGCCACGGGTCGAGAGCGATTTCGCCCTGCGTGAACGCTGGCAGCGCGTCACCCTGGCCGATGACCCGGAGGAGCCGCCGTTCTGGCTGATTCACGGCGCTGACGGCTCTTTGCAGGTGTACGGCAAGACCAGCGCCTCGCGCCGGGCCGATCCGGACGATGCGCGGCGGGTCAGCCATTGGCTGCTGTGCGAGAGCATGAACCCGCGTGGCGAGCACATCTGCTTCGACTACCTCGCCGATGATCAGGACGCCGAGCCGATTCACCAATACCGCGCTCAGCGTTACCTGCGCGCGGTGTTCTACGGCAATGCCAGCGCCAGCCAGCACTTGTACAGCTGGACCGTGGAAGATCCAGCCGAACTCGATTGGCATTTCCACCTGTTGTTCGACTACGGCGAGCGCACCCGTGAACTGACGCAGGCGCCCGTGTACGGTGGCGCCAGCCTGACGCCGTGGCTGCAACGCCAGGACCCGTTCTCCAGCTCCGGTCAGGGTTTCGAACTGGGCACCCGACGGCTGTGCCGGCAGATTTTGATGTTCCACAACTTCTCGCGACCTGCCGCAGAAGATCCGCTGCTGGTGCGGCGGCTGTTGCTGGAGTATCCGTCCGAATCCGCGCCCTGGACCTACAACCGCATCACCGCCGCGCATTATCAGGCCTTCGATGCCAGCGGCGCAGTGGAAACGACACCGCCGGTGGAATTTGATTATTCGCTCTTCGAGATCAACAAAACCCCCACACGGCTGTTCGCCGAAGACACCATGCCAGCCCTCGAGGACGGGCAGTCTTACCTGTGCGCCGACCTGTACGGCGAGGGCGTGCCGGGCTTCCTCTGCCATTACGATCAAGGCTGGTATTACCGTGAACCACTGCGCGCAGCATCGAGCCCGGACGCCATCACCTATGGCCCCTGGACGTTGCTGGAACAGATCCCGGTGGCCAGTCGCAACAGCGACGCCCGGCAGATATTGCTCGACCTGACCGGCGACGGGCGGCTCGACTGGATCGTCGCCCAGCCCGGCATCAGCGGTTATCGCACATTGAACGCCGACCGCAGCTGGGCGCCGTTCCTGCCGTTTACCGGGATGCCGCTGGAGTTTTTTCACGCCCTTGCGCTACTGGGTGATCTGGCGGGCGATGGCCTCGCCTCACTGGCGCTGATCGGCCCGCGCGCGGTGCGCCTGTATGCCAATCGCCGTGAGGACGGTTTTGCCAGCGCCGAAGACGTTCCTCGCGAAGACGATGACGATTGCCTGCCGCTGTTCGGCAACTCATCCACCGAGCTGGTGTTTCTGGGCAACATGCTTGGCAGTGACATGAGCGAGCTGTGCCGGATCCGGCACAACCAGATCAAATGCTGGCCCAACCTGGGGCATGGCCATTTCGGCAAAGGCCGGGTGATCAGCGCACTGCCCTTCAACTACGCCGAGTTCAACACCGAGCAGGTGCGCATCGCCGACATCGACGGCTCCGGCGCGCCGGCCCTGTTTTACCTGAAATCCAACGGGTTCGAGATTTACCTCAACCGTGGGGGCAACGGGCTGGAGCAGACGCCGGTCTTCGTGCCGTGGCCGCAGGATGTGCGTTATGACCGTCTGTGCCAGGTCAATTTCGCCGACCTGCAAGGCCTGGGTTGTGCCAGCCTGCTGCTGAGCGTGCCGCACATGTCCCCGCAGCACTGGCGCTACGACTTTGTCGCGGCCAGGCCCTACCTGCTGACGGCAAGCAACAACAACATGGGTTGCGCCACGCAGGTGGTGTATCGCAGCTCCGCCCAGGAATGGCTGGACGAAAAACAGCAGTGGCTGATCGAGCATCCCGCCGAAGCACCGGTCTGCCATTTACCGTTCGCGGTGCAGGTCGTCAGCCAGCAGCGCCAGCTGGACGAAATCACCGGCAACTGCCTGACGCAGTCATGCAGTTTTCGCGAGGGCGTCTACGACAGCATCGAGCGCGAATTTCGCGGCTTCGGTCATCTGCAACAGACCGACAGCGAAAGTGCCAGCGGCGATGACGACATCGGCTTCACGGCACCGGTGCGGGTCTTGACCTGGTTCCTCACCGGGCAAGCCATGGACCGGCCAAGATCCGGCTACTTCGACGCCGATGCCGAGGCGCACGCGTTGCAGCCAACGCTCTTCAGCCGCTATCACCCGAGTGATGAGTGCGATGAGTCGCTGACGCCAGCCGACGAGGCGACACGCTACAAGATCGCTCGGGCGCTGGTGGGCTCCGTGGCTCGCAGCGAAACCTGGGCCGGCAGCGACGACCCGGCCAGCACACGGCTGTTCGCGGTTGAGGAGTTTCGTTATCGGGTGCGTGACGTGCAGCCCGAAGGCCGGCACGAACCGGCCAGCGTGCTGCTGCCACTGCTGCTGGAAAAAATCAGCTATCAGTACGATGGTTTCATGGATGACCCGTTATGCCGGCATGAAGTGCTGCTCAACAGCAGCCAGTTCGGCCACGCCACCCACAGCCTGACCGTCAGCTACGCGCGACGGCGCACCGCCGCCGATGCCCCGCCCTTCGACGACCTCGATGAACAACAGTGGTGGCGCGACGCGCACGACCCGGCACAGCAGTGTTTTTATCTCAGCGAAACGCGCGCGCGCACGATAGATCTGCACGAGAAGTTGCAAGAGTGGCACCTCGGCCTGCCCTTTCAGCAACGCAGCAATGCGCTGATACTGCCCAAAGGCTCGCTGCCCTCGGGCCTCACCCCGCAAGAGGTGTCGTGGGAATTACTCAAGGCGCATCAGGATTCGCCGCAATGGAACGCGCTCAGGGTGCTAACCGGGCAAACCGTGCAACGCTATCTCAAGACCGAGGGCGGCAGCCTGTTGCCCGACGGTGCAGCCGACTTCGAAGCGCTGGCCGGGCCGATGGAACTGGCCCAGCTTGACCAGACCGCGCTCGACGCCTACGCCAGCCTGCCGCCGCCGTTCGATATCCGGGTCGAGTTGCAGAACATCGGTTACACCGCCATGCCGTTGCTGTTCGAAGAACCGCCTGCAAACGCGGATCCACAGAACCTCTGGTCCGTGCATTACAACTATGCGAAATACGCTAGCCCCGACGATTTCTTCCTGGTTGATGAATACCGCGAAACCCTGAGCCACGGCTGGACCAAGGCGCAGTACGACGAATATCGCCTGCTGATCAAAAGCGTCGAACTGCCCGATGGCTGCATCACCCGCTGCGAATACGACTACCACGCCCTGGCGCCGCTGCGCATCATCGACGCCAACGAGAATATTCAGGAAGCGCTCTACGAGCCTTCCGGCCAACCGTTGGCCAGCAGTTTCCACGGCACCGAAAACGCGGTCGCCGCCGGTTTCCGCCCGCTCAGCGAATACGTGCGCCCGGTGGACCTGACGCCAGATTCAGCCATCGCCGACCCGGCGGCGGCGGTGCAACAAGCCGCGAGTACCTTGCGCAAGGATTTGTTCAGCTGGATGGGACAGCTGCCGTCCGTGGTCAACGCCACGCCGGACCTGCTGGCGCAGTGGCAGGCCAGCGGCGATGTGTTGCCGAGCCTGCACATTCGCGCCAGCGCGCGTCGCCGGCTGGCGCAACTGAAGGCGCCGACGCCGGCAGAACTCGCGCTGCGCAAACTCATTACCAGGGTTGCACGCAAACCGGTGCACAGCGCGGTATTCAACGCCGACCGTTACCCGGATGATCCGGTGGCGGCATTGGTGCAGATCACCATCAGCTACGTGGACGGCTTTGGCCGCCCCCTGCAAACCCTGCAAAGGGTAGAGCCCGGAATCGCCTATGCGGTGGCTGCGGACGGATCGCTGATCGTCGATCAAGGGCAATTGCGCGAGCAACACACTGATTCGCGCTGGCGGGTCAGCGCACGGGTCGAGTACAACAACAAAGGGTTGGCGGTGCGGCAGTTCCGGCCGTTTTTTGCCGACAGCCATGGCTATGTCAATGATCAATCCCTGCGCCAGCACGGCTACTTCGACCAGCTGTTCTATGACCCGCTCGGCCGCGCGATCAAGCTGATCAACGCCAAGGGCTATTTTTCCCGCGAGAACTATCATCCGTGGTTCCATGCCAGCGAAGACTTCAACGACACGGACGAGTCTGTTCAAGTGCGCTCGCCGGCCTCACCACGGACGTTGCAGTGATGAGCGCCAATCCGCATCGACGTACACCGGCGCTGATCGCGATCGACAGTCGCGGCTTGCCCCTGCGCCAGATTGCCTACCTGCGTACGCATGCCGCCGAGCTCGCCGTGGCCCTGTTGACGCGCCAGCAGTACGACAACGCCGGCCGCCTGCTGGCGCGGTTCGACCCGCGTCTGACTGACCCGAGTGTCGCCAGCCTGTACGACCTCAACGGCCAGCCACTGAAGACCCGCAGCGTCGATGGCGGCTGGCGCCTGAGCCTGCCCGGGTTGGCCGGACAAACCTTGCAGCGTTGGGATGCCCGCGGCGTGCACTGGCGCAGCCAATACGATGAACGACTGCGCGTGGTGGCGATCAGCAACAGCGCCGACCCTACCTGCGAGACCTTCAGCTATGCCGACGCCAGCGCTTCGGCCGATCACAACCAGCGCGGCCGCCTGCTGGAGCAACAGGATGCGTCCGGCAGCCTGCGCCTGGACAGCTACAGCCTGGCCGGTCAGGCGCAGCGCGAAAGCCGCCGCTTTGCCGACGCCCGGGTGTTTGTCACGCAGCGCCGTTTCAGTCCGCTGGGCGCGGTGCTGGAACAGACCGACGCCGGCGGCCACCGCCAGCAATCGCGCTACGACCTCGCCGGCCAGCTCAAGCATCTGCAACTGCTGGTGGCCGGGCACAGCGAATGGCAAACGGTGTTGCTCGACGCACAGTTCAACGCCGCCGGACAGATCATCGCGCAGCAGGCCGGCAACGGCGTCGGCAGTTACTGGTCCTATGAGCCGGCCAGCGGCCGCCTGGAGCGGCAATGGGCGCAGAAAGGTGCGGAACCGCCGCTGCAAGACTTCAGCTATGAGTACGATCCGGTCGGCAACCCGACACGCATCCTCGATCACGTTTTCATCCCCAGTCATTTCGCCAACCAGCGGGTCGACGGCGAACGTGCGTTCAGCTACGACTCGCTGTATCGACTGATCAGCGCCAGCGGCTACGACGACGCCGCCCCCAGCGACCTTCCCGGCCGACCGCAGCCGAGCGATCCCAACGACCGGCGCAATTACCTGCAGACCTACCGCTACGATCACGGCGACAACCTGACCCAACTGTGTCACGTACGCGACGGCGCCAGCCATACCCGGCAAATGCGTATCGACCCTGCCAGCAACCGTGGCGTGCGCTGGAACGAAGGTGATCCCGAACCGGATTTCGACCGGTTGTTCGATCGCCATGGCAACCTCGCGACTCTGCAACCGGGACAGGCGTTGCAGTGGAATGCCCGCGATCAACTGGCGGCAGTGACCCTGATCAACCGCGCAAACGCTCTTGATGACGCCGAGTCTTATCACTACAGCCAGGGCGTGCGCGTCTACAAACGCCATGAAACCTACGCCGGTTCCAGTCAGCACTTTCACGAGGTGTGTTATCTGCCCGGGCTGGAAATCCGCAGCAAGGACAACGGTGAAGAGTTACACGTAATCGACCTCGCCACAGGCTCGAGCCACGTCAGTTGCCTGCATTGGCTGAGCGGCAAACCGCCCGGCATTGCCGCCGACCAGTTGCGCTACACCCTCGACGATCACTTGGGTTCATGCGTGATGGAACTGGACCGGCAGGCACGCCTGATCAGTCACGAAGGTTATTACCCGTTTGGCGCCACCGCGTGGATGAGCGCGAGCTCGGCCGTAGAGGTCGAGTACAAGACCTTGCGTTATTCGGGCAAGGAAATGGATGTCAGCGGCCTGTACTACTACGGCGCACGCTATTACGCGCCGTGGCTGCAGCGTTGGATCAGCGCTGATCCGGGGGGCGACATTGACGGCCTGAATCTGTACGCGTTTGTCGGCAACAACCCGATCGGCTATTTCGATGACGGCGGCTACAACCGCTCGCCCCAGCAACTCAAGCGCCTGATCAGCGGGAACGCTGAGCAACTGTCCGCCATCGACAGCCGGATGCAGACGCTGCAGGGGCAACTCATCGACCTGCAACACCCCGGGCAATGGCGCCGGACGCTGGCAAAAAACACGCTCTATCAAATCGGCAGCGCCGCCACTGGCTGGTTCACTTCGTTCAATGCCGCCTCGTTTGCCGCCGAAGCACTGCCGCAGCTATCCGGCGATCTGATCGGGCTGACGCAGGGCAACCAGGTGGCCGACAAAAGCGTCGCGACGTTCGATACGCTGGTAGAAAGAATGGCGTTGAATACCCCGATTGTCCCGCAAACCTCCACCTTCAACCGGGATGCCGTTCAGGCTGTCGGGCTGCCTGCGCCGTTGCTTCCGCCCCGCGACAAATATGACGTACGCAGCCGCGAAGGCCTGCAGCAACTGGCGGTGGACAGCATCAGCAAAGTTGTCGGCGCCTACGTGCCCGGGGTTGGCGAAGCCATGGCCATGGGCAGCATCGCCCAGCAGGCCCAGGAAGCGGAGGAAGGTCTGTCATCGATGAAACTGGGGAAAATCCACAACACCCTGGATGAGCTCGATACGCTGGTTACGCAACTGTCGGCGGCGAACAACGCAGCGTTCGCCGAACTGGGTATCAGCGAATTTTACGATGAGCGCCACCACACGCGTGACTACCTGTTCGATCTGGCCCTCAACCGTGTCGGCACGACACAAGCCAGAACCGTACGTCAGGCAGACCTCACACGCCAGACAGGCCGCGCCCGAGAAAGTATCGCAATCGCTCGCGAGTTCCTGAGCATGTACCGGGAAAAAGTCCCCGCCATCCGTGAACGCTACCGTGCCGGTTCCGGGAGCCGGCCATGACCCTGACACCAGCGGGCGACCCTTGATCATGAAGCGCAACATTCACTGGCGCACCCCACAGCTGACAGTCACTGATGGACGTGGCCTGACAGTGCGTCAGGTCGATTATCTGCGAGCCGATGACGGCCAGCCGCAGCAAACCCTCATCAGTCGGCAACGGCATGACCCGGCCGGACGACTGATCGAACAGTGGGACCCACGCCTGTTCGACACAGCCGCCAGCGCCGGTCTGAGCACCGTGTACGGCTTGAGCGGTATGGCGCTGAAAGTCGACAGCGTGGATGCCGGCTGGCGCATCAGCCTGCCCGGTCTGGCGAATGAGCTGCGGCAACGCCACGATCAACGCGGCAACCGCTGGCGTTACGATTACGACCCGAGGCTGCGGTTGATTGCCGTTGCCGAAAATGCGCAAGCCGATGTCGAGCGCTACACCTATGCCGACCACAACGCGGCCCCCGAACATAACTTGCGGGGTGAACTGAGCGAGCGCTCGGACCCCGGCGCCACGGTGCTCATCGACAGCTACAGTCTGGGCGGCCAGGCACTCAGCGAAGCCTGCACCCTGGCCGGCGAGCCCAACGCGTTCATCACCCGAATGGCGTTCGACGCGCACGGCAACGTCTTGCAGCTCACCGATGCCGGCGGTCATCGACAATGCTCACGCTACGACGTCGCCGGACAGTTGCATCAAGCATCGCTATGGATTACCGGAGCGAACGCCGCGCAAAGGGTGGTAGACGCAGTCACGTACGACGCTTCCGGTCGACCACTCGAACAACTGGCCGGCAATGGCGTTCGCAGTCGCCGCGTCTACGATCCCGCCGACGGCCGCCTGCTGCACCTGCTGGCAGGCAAAGACCAGGAAAAACCGCTGCAGGATCTGCAATACACCTACGACCCGGTCGGCAATATCTTACGCATCGAAGACCACACCCTGGAGACGGTGTATTTCGCCAATCAGCGCGTCGATGGCAATCGCCACTTCGTCTACGACTCGTTGTATCGGCTGATCGAAAGTCGCGGCTTCGAAGGCCAGATCCCGCAACAGTCGCCAGGCTTGCCGCAACTGATCGAGCCCATCGACCCCGGACGGCGCTTCAACTACACCGAGCATTATCATTACGACGCGGGCCACAACCTCGTCGAACTTGTACACGTGCGCGAAGGCCACAACTTCTGCCAACAGATGAAGATCGACCCGAACAGCAATCGGGGGCTGCGCTGGAAAACCGCTGACCCCGACCCGGTGTTCAGCGATCACTTCGACCACCATGGCAATCAGTTGAAACTGCAACCCGGCGCCCTGCCTCTGGAGTGGGACAGTTACGATCAACTGGCCCGTGCCACCCTGCTGCAACACGCCAATGGCTTGCCCGACGACGAAGAAATCTACCGCTACAGCCAGGGTGAGCGTGTCTACAAATGCGCGCTGAGCCACACGCCGTCGATCACCCATCGCCGCGAGGTACGTTACCTGCCGGGCCTGGAAATCCACACCCGCAGCGATGGTCAGCAGTTGCATGTCATCGCCCTGCCGGGCGCGCGTTGCCTGCACTGGCTCAGCGGTCGGCCGGCAGCCATCGAGGACGATCAGATGCGTTACAGCCTCGACGACCACCTCGGCTCCTGCGCGCTGGAACTGGATCGCCATGCGGGTGTGATCAGCCTGGAGCACTATTACGCGTTTGGCGGCACAGCCTGGTGGGCTGCCCGTTCGGCGCTGGAAGCGAGCTATAAAACCCTGCGCTATTCGGGCCGAGAAATGGACGTTAGTGGCCTCTACTACTATGGCGCCCGCTACTATGCACCCTGGTTGCAACGCTGGATCAGCGCCGATCCGGCGGGAGATATCGACGGGCTGAATCTCTATGCCTTTGTCGCCAACAACCCGGTCGGTTACATCGACACCGATGGCCAGGGGCTGGATGACTTCCTGGGTATCGGAACCGGCGATCAGTACAATCAGAGGAAAGCGCAGATCGCCGAGAGAAGGCAGCGCACCCGGGACAGGGAGAACCTGTCACGCCTGGTCATTCGCCACCAGAACATTCTTGCCCTGTCATCGCGCCGTGCTCGGGATGCCCAGCAACAAGTGCTCAATCAGCGCTCGACCGGGCAATTTGCCGGTTCCGTCGCGCGCCGTACCGGTGTGTATGTGGCAGGCCAACTGGTCGCCTACGGCGGCGGCATTCTGGTCGGCATTGGCAGTCAGGCGCTGGGCGCCGTCGCTCCGGGCGCGGGGAATGTGGTGGGCGTCGCGATGGGCATTGGCGCGAAAAAAGCGATCAGTGGACTATGGGATTACGCCGCAGAGCGCACTGGCGTCGGCGCCTCGATCAAATTCAAGGCCAGCCGCATCTCCAGCGCGAAGATTGTCGAGAAAGCCGAATACAAAACCATGGCCCCGATCAATTACCTGCAGCAAAAATACGCAAAAATGATCCCCGATACGCAGAAGGGAGTGCTCAAGGGTTCCAAGGAAGTCGCTTCCACCCTGATCGGCGCCGGTGCCAAGGAAATGCTGCCGCAAGCCGCCTCCGAAATCAGTGCTACAGCGAATGCAGCGTTGGGGGCCATTGAAATAGCCAACGAAATCATCGGTGCCAGCCATGACCTCACGCCTGAAAAGGTTGCTAAGGGCATCGCCCACGTGAGCGGGCTGATCGACTATTTGTCCGCCAACATGCTCGCCATCGAAAACGCCTTTGAGGCCACTGGCGTCAGCGCCATAAACACGGTCGGACTATTTGGCACAATCGAAGGCGACACACCGCAAAGTCTGTGGCAAGCCACGGCGGCCGTGATCAACGAACTGGATTACACGCGAACGATGCTGCGTTCAAAATCGCATCATTTCAGCACGGTCTGATCCACTGACGCGTGAAGCGAGAAGGATCCGCAGCCCCATGCTATCGTGCCCGCCCGTCCCCTTATCCATTAGCCCAGCATGCTGCCGACTTCCCGTATCTTGCGTCTGTCGTTGTACACCCTGCTGATCATTGCCGGTGCGGCCATTGCCGCGACCCTTGCCATCCGCCACGCCGAACGTCAGGCGCTGGAAGAGGACGCCGCCCGCGCCAGCCAGCAGTTAACGCTGTACGCCAATTCGCTGCACACCCTGATTGACCGCTATCGCGCCCTGCCCGCCGTGCTCGCGCTGGACCCGCAATTGCGCAGCGCGCTGGCCGGACCGGTGAGTGCCGAGCAACAGCACGCGCTGAATCTGAAACTGGAGCAGATCAACGGCGCGGCACAGTCCTCGACCCTCGAACTGCTCGATCACAGCGGCCTCGCCGTGGCCGCCAGCAACTGGCGCCTGCCCAGCAGCTATGTCGGCCACAATTACGGGTTTCGTCCGTACTTCAGCCAGACCCGCACTCAAGGCAGCGGGCGCTTCTATGCGGTGGGCGTGACCAGCGGCATCCCCGGTTACTTTCTGTCCAGCGCGGTGCTCGGCGACAACGCCGAATTCCTCGGGGCGATGGTGGTCAAGCTGGAGTTCCCCGAGCTTGAGCGCGAATGGAGCCAGGGCAGCGACACGCTGCTGGTCAGCGATGCGCGCGGGATCATCTTCATCGCCAACCAGCCCGGCTGGCGCTATCGCTCGTTGCGGCCGCTGGACAGCCGCGACATGGCCGAGATCAAGCGCACGCGGCAGTACGACAAACAATCGCTGCTGCCATTGACGCACCTGTCCCTGCGCCACTTCGACGACAACAGCGACCTGCGCCGGGTCGAAGGCCCGGACGGAACGGCGGACTACCTGTGGGAATCGCTGCCGCTGGCCACCGAAGGCTGGACCCTGCACCTGTTACGCCGCCCGCAAGTGGCCTTCGAAGACTTGCGCAATGCCGGGCTGGCCGCTGCCGGGGTGTGGCTGGCGCTGGTGTTTCTGTTGCTGTTCCTCAATCAGCGCTGGCGCCTGTCGAAAATCCGCCAGCGCAACCGCGAAGAACTCGAACAACTGGTCGAAGAGCGCACCCGCGATCTGCGCACCGCGCAGGACGGTCTGGTGCAATCGGCCAAGCTCGCCGCGCTGGGGCAGATGTCCGCCGCACTGGCCCACGAAATCAATCAACCACTGACCGCGCAACGCATGCAGCTGGCGACGCTGCGCTTGCTGCTCGAGCATGGCCGTGTCGATGATGCGTACAAGGCGCTCAAACCGGTGGACGACATGCTCACGCGCATGGCGTCGCTCACCGGCCACCTGAAAACCTTCGCCCGCAAGAGCCCCAGCGGCCTGCGCGAACGGCTGGATCTGGCGACCGTGGTCGATCAGGCGCTGCAACTGCTCGATGCGCGCCTGCGCGACGAACAGGTCAGTCTGGTGCTGCACCTGACGCGTCCGGCGTGGGTGCGTGGCGATGCGATCCGCCTCGAACAGGTGTTGATCAACCTGCTGCGCAATGCCCTCGATGCGATGCAGGACAAGCCGTGCAAGCGCCTGGAAATCCGCCTCGAGGTCGATGAACAACTGTGGCGCCTGAGCGTGATCGACAATGGCGGCGGGATTGCCGAACAGCACTTGAACCAGGTATTCGATCCGTTCTTCACCACCAAACCGGTGGGTGACGGACTGGGGCTGGGGCTGGCGGTATCCTTTGCCATCGTGCATGAATCCGGTGGCCGCCTGAGCGTGGAGAATGGCCAGTCCGGCGCGGTGTTCAGCCTGACCCTGCCGATTGATCTGGAGGCGCACATCTGATGCTCAACTCAGTGATGGTGGTGGATGACGAGAGCAGCATTCGCAATGCTGTCGAGCAATGGCTGAGCCTGTCGGGGTTCGCCGTGCAGTTGTTCAGCCGCGCCGAAGATTGCCTCGCCGCGCTGCCGGCGCACTTCCCCGGGGTAATCCTCAGCGATGTGCGCATGCCCGGGCTCAGTGGGCTGGAGTTGCTGGCCGAAGTGCAGCGCCGCGACGCCGATCTGCCGGTGATACTGCTGACTGGTCACGGCGATGTGCCGATGGCGGTCGAAGCGATGCGTGACGGCGCCTACGACTTTCTGGAAAAACCGTTCAGCCCGGAAACCCTGCTCGGCAGCCTGCGCCGGGCGCTCGACAAGCGGCGGCTGGTTCTGGAAAACCGTGCCCTGCACGAGCAGGCCGACCACCGCGCCAGACTCGATGCGACGCTGCTCGGGGTGTCCCGTGGCATGCAGACCCTGCGTCGGCAGGTGCTGGATCTGGCGGCGTTGCCGGTCAACGTGTTGATTCGCGGCGAAACCGGCAGCGGCAAGGAACTGATCGCCCGCTGCCTGCATGATTTCGGCCCGCGCGCCGACAAGCCCTTCGTGGCGCTGAACTGCGCGGCGATCCCCGAGCAGTTGTTCGAGGCCGAGTTGTTCGGTCATGAAAGTGGCGCCTTCACCGGGGCTTCCGGCAAGCGCATCGGCAAGCTCGAATACGCCGACGGCGGCACGCTGTTTCTCGATGAAATCGAAAGCATGCCGCTGGCCCAGCAGGTGAAACTGCTGCGGGTGTTGCAGGAACAGAAGCTGGAACGCCTGGGTTCGAACCAGAGCATTCACGTCGATCTGCGGATCGTTGCCGCGACCAAACCTGATCTGCTGGATGAGGCCCGGGCCGGACGTTTTCGCGAAGACCTGGCGTATCGCCTGAACGTCGCCGAACTGCGCCTGCCACCGCTGCGTGATCGGCGCGAAGACATTCCGCTGCTGTTCGAATCGTTCGCCTTCAGCGCCGCCCAGCGTCTGGGCCGCACCCTGCCGCCGCTCACCGGGGCGCAATTGAGTCACCTGCTCAGCCACGACTGGCCGGGCAACGTGCGTGAACTGGCGAACGTCGCCGAGCGGCAGGTGCTGGGGCTGGATGAGCCGGTGCAAGGCATCGACCCGGGCCAGTCACTGGCCGCGCAGCAGGAAGCGTTTGAAGCGCAGTGCCTGCGCGCGGCGCTGACCCGGCACAAGGGTGATGTGAAAGCGGTGCTGGAAGAGTTGCAGCTGCCGCGCCGGACCTTCAATGAAAAGCTGCAGCGGCATGGGTTGAGCCGGGAGATGTTTGTTCCGGGCAGCTGAGTTCTGCAGTGTTTGATCGGGCCTCTTCGCGAGCAAGCCCGCTCCCACAGGGTTTTGTGCTGAACACAGAATTTGTGAACACTCGAGAAACCTGTGGGAGCGGGCTTGCTCCCACAGGGGGTTTGTGCCGAACACAGAATTTGTGAACACTCGAGAAACCTGTGGGAGCGGGCTTGCCCGCGAAGAGGCCGGCACAGCCAACGATGATCCATCAGCCTGAATGAGCAATTTTCCGCTCACTGCAGTCCAGACATAAGCGGATTTCCGCTCATCAAATCCCGCCTACCCCTCTAAACCGCCCCTCTCCCCGTTGGCACAGCTCCTGCTATAGCCCCGGCAGGCTGCGTTTCTACGCGCTCCACAAAAACAATTAAACGAAGGATCCTTCAATGGATAACTCCAACGCCCTGCCCCTTGGGTCGGCTGCCGCGCCCGCCAAACAAAGAACCACCGCCAGCCGGATCAAGTCGATCTTCAGCGGCTCGGTCGGCAACATGGTCGAGTGGTACGACTGGTACGTCTACGCCGCCTTCTCGCTGTACTTCGCCAAGACCTTCTTCCCCGCCGGTTCCACCACTGCGCAACTGATGAACACCGCCGCGATCTTCGCCGTGGGCTTCCTGATGCGTCCGATCGGTGGCTGGCTGATGGGCCTCTATGCCGACAAGGTCGGGCGCAAGAAAGCCTTGATGGCCTCGGTCTACCTGATGTGCTTCGGCTCCTTGCTGATCGCCCTCAGCCCGAACTACGAAACCATCGGTATCGGCGCGCCGATCCTGCTGGTGTTCGCCCGTTTGCTGCAAGGCCTGTCGGTCGGCGGCGAGTACGGCACCTCGGCCACCTACCTGTCGGAGATGGCGACCAGGGAACGTCGCGGTTTCTTCTCCAGCTTCCAGTACGTGACCCTGATCTCCGGCCAGCTCATCGCGCTGGGCGTGCTGATCGTGCTGCAGAACATGCTGACCACCGAGCAGCTGTACGCGTGGGGCTGGCGTATCCCGTTCGCCATCGGCGCGCTCTGCGCAGTCGTTGCGCTGTACCTGCGTCGCGGCATGGAAGAAACCGAGTCGTTCACCAAGAAAGAAAAGTCCAAGGAAAGCGCGATGCGCACCTTGATGCGCCACCCGAAAGAACTGCTGACCGTGGTCGGCCTGACCATGGGCGGTACGCTGGCGTTCTACACCTACACCACCTACATGCAGAAATACCTGGTGAACACCGTCGGCATGAGCATTTCCGACTCGACCACCATTTCCGCCGCCACGCTGTTCCTGTTCATGTGCCTGCAACCGATCATCGGTGGCCTCTCGGACAAGATCGGTCGGCGTCCGATCCTGATCGCCTTCGGCGTGCTCGGTACGATCTTCACCGTGCCGATCCTGATGACCCTGCACACCATCCAGACCTGGTGGGGCGCGTTCTTCCTGATCATGGCGGCGCTGATCATCGTCAGCGGCTACACCTCGATCAACGCCGTGGTGAAAGCCGAGCTGTTCCCGACCGAAATCCGCGCACTGGGCGTCGGCCTGCCGTATGCACTGACCGTGTCGATCTTCGGCGGTACCGCCGAATACATCGCGCTGTGGTTCAAGAGCATCGGCATGGAAACCGGTTACTACTGGTACGTGACCGCGTGCATCGCGGTATCGCTGCTGGTGTACATCACCATGAAAGACACGCAGAAACACTCGCGGATCGTGACTGACTGAGGAATGAGTCAGTTCAGCCATTGTGATGGTGGCTGTTATGGCCTCATCGCGAGCAGGCTCACTCCTACATTGATTGGTGTACGCCGCCCTTTGTAGGAGTGAGCCTGCTCGCGATTGGGGCGACTCGGTATCAGGACAATTCAGCAACTACCGTTGGCTGGCCATAACGCTTCTGCGCATACGACGCACCGACAATCATCACCGGCAGAATCCCCGCCAGCACCGCCGACGAGCCGATGGTGCCGAAGTCCAGGCCGCCCTTTTCATGGGACTTGGTCATCAGATCGCCCAGGGTCGCACCGAACGGTCGGGTCAGGACGAACGCCACCCAGAACAGCAGCACCGTCGACATCTTCGTCAAATATTTGAGCGCGACCACCACAGCAATGGTCGAGCCGATCAGCAACGCACCACCGGCAAAACCCAGGCCCGAATCATCCGCCAGGTAGTCGCCGAGCGCCGTGCCCAAGGTGTTGTCCCAGGGTCACCGCGAAAAACAGCGATTAATCCCCCATTAATGCTGCCCTTGCATCCTGCACATACCTGATCAATGACCTGCGCGGCGTTCGCTGCAGAATCTGCAAGCGACTGAATGCGCCGCCCTTAATATCTACTTAATTGATCGGTTTCAGCATTAATTTGCGCTTTTTAATCAATTTAGTTGGCGTAGCATTCAATCCAAACAAGACACATCGCCAACCTATCTGGAGTACCTGAGATGAAAACCAAACTGATCCTCGCCCTGACCCTGTCCGTATTGGCCGCCAACACCTTCGCAGCCGATGGCTCGGATAAAACCAAAACGGCCGACTTCATTTCCGGCGCCAGCGCCGCCATCGAAACCAGCCACTCGGGCACTTACGCTGCGGATGGCTTCGATAAAACCAACATCGGCAAAACCGTGGCGGCCGATGGCTTCGACAAGACCGGTACCGCTGCTGCCATCAGCTAAGTATCTGCTGTCCTTCCACAGCCCGGCTTCGGCCGGGCTTAGTCATTTCTGGGGTATCAAAATTCTCAAATCACCCAAATCCCCTGTAGGAGCTGCCGCAGGCTGCGATCTTTTGATCTTGATCTTAAAAAACAAAATCAAAAGATCGCAGCCTGCGGCAGCTCCTACATGGGGATCAGCGTTTGACTGGAAATACGCGTTGCGTCCTTGCACTATGGCTGCATCCGAAACGCAGCCTCAGGAATTCATTCACCATGTCCGATGACATCCATTTCTACGAACCTGCCAACGGCCACGGCCTGCCCCACGATCCGTTCAACGCCATCGTCGGCCCACGCCCCATTGGCTGGATTTCTTCGCAGGATGCCCACGGTCAGCTGAATCTGGCGCCCTACAGTTTCTTCAACGCGTTCAACTACATTCCGCCGATCATTGGGTTTTCCAGCGTCGGGCGCAAAGACAGCCTGAACAACATCGAGCAGACCGGCGAGTTCGCCTGGAACCTCGCCACCCGCCCGCTGGCCGAGCAGATGAACCAGAGCTGCGCGATGGTTGCGCCTGAGGTCAACGAGTTTGAATTGGCCGGACTGACGCCAGTGGCATCGAAGGTGATAGCGGTGCCACGGGTGGCCGAAAGCCCGGTGTCCTTCGAGTGCAAGGTCACGCAGATCATTCAGTTGCAGCGCGCTGATGGCGAAACCGTGCCGAGCTGGCTGATTCTCGGCGAAGTGGTCGCCGTGCATATCGCCAAGTGGCTGTTGAAGGACGGGATCTACGACACCGCCGCGGCAGAACCGATTCTGCGCGGCGGCGGGCCGGCGGATTATTTCCAGTTGGGGCCAGAGGCCCTGTTCAAGATGTGGCGACCGGGTGCGGTCCAATAAACGCAGTTACCAGATCAGCTCGGCGTCATCAGTGACGCCCTGCAGACGTTTCAGCTCCTGGGTCGCCGCGTCATCGGCAGCAATGGCGCCGGGGAACACCTGATCACCCAGCAGTTTGTGGAAGCGTGGCGCACCGCCATCGACCAGGGCCTTGACCGCGATTGCCGCGTGATAACCCTTGTTGCCGCCCAACTCGACGGGGACGACTGCGGAGACTGCTTCGAAGTATTCAAACTCTTTACGTGCCATGGCACACATCCTGGCTCAGACCAATAAGCCGGACATTAAACCCTCAACCGGCGAGTTTGTGTATCGGTGCCGGGCATTGTCCGAGCGCCTGCGCCGCCGACACCTCTTTGAAGGTGTGGAAATCCAGGCTGTTGACCACCAGGTCCTGGACCAATTCGGCAAAGATCTGCATCGACGGGCTGTTGAAATACGCGGTCATCGCCTGTTGATGACTCCAGAAACCGGAGACCAGCCACAACTCCGGATCGCATTGCGAATGCTGCAGGGCAAAGCTCAGGCAACCGGGGGCGGCGCGCGACGGTTCGATCAAGGCACTGAGGCGTACACCGAGTTCGGCGGAGCGTCCGGCGCGCGCTCGAACGAAGGCCATATGACTGACGGGAATCTGCTTGGACATGTTCAACCCTCCCAGGGAGTCGCGTGGCAGCCGGGGGACGGGCTGCGACAGGATCCAAGGTTAAGGGCCGCGCGCAAGGCGCCGTTAGTCGATTCCTGCCGCTGCGTTGCACAATCCTGCGAGACTGCACATAAGCCCGGCGTCGGTGGGTAGAAACCTGTCACACCACTGTCACAACGCTTTTGTGTAGGAGCTGCCGAAGGCTGCGATCTTTTGACTTTTGTTTTTAAAATCAAAAGATCGCAGCCTTCGGCAGCTCCTACAGGGGTATTCGCCGCAAGGGGTAAGGTGGCTGTCGCGGGCTGATGGCCGACGCGAAAAAGCAGCCAATGCAGAATCAGGCAAGCATTTGACAGGATGTGTCTACCGCTCGCGCTTGCACAAACATATGCTTTGCCCCATTCCAGATCCCTTGCCGAGGACGCCGTGCATGACGTCATTCGATCGTTTCCAGTCTCCGCCCGATGCCGACATGGAAAAACAGCGCGCAGAACTCGCGGCGATCATCCGTCGCAACACCACCGACGACGGCAGTTATGCGACCGCCATCGGCTCGTTGTTCATGTCGCGCCATACCCAATCCCACGACTTCGCCCCGGTGCTCGCGCAACCGGCGCTGTGCATCATGGCCCAGGGTCGCAAAGAGGTGCGCCTGGCGGATGAGTACTTCAATTACGATCCGTTGAATTACCTGGTGGTCTCGGTTTCGATGCCGCTCAGCGGGCGGGTGGTGAATGTCTCGCCCGAGGATCCGATCCTCGCCGTGCGCCTCGATATCGACCCGGCGGAAATCACCGCACTGATCGCCGACGCCGGCCCGATGGGCGTGCCGACCCGGCCGACCGGGCGTGGTCTGTATGTGGAAAAGATCGACAGCGCGATGCTTGACGCGGTGCTGCGGCTGGCGCGCCTGCTCGATGCGCCGAAAGACATCGCCATGCTCGCGCCACTGATTCGCCGGGAGATTCTCTATCGCCTGCTGCGCAGTCCGCAGGGCCATCGTCTGTATGAAATCGCGATTGCCAACAGCCAGAGCCACCGCATCAGCCAGGCGATCAAATGGCTCAACGGCAACTTCGAGCAGCCGCTGCGCATTGATGATCTGGCGAAAGAAGTGAACCTCAGCGTCTCGACCCTGCACCATCGCTTCAAGGCGATGACGGCGATGAGTCCGTTGCAGTACCAGAAGCAATTGCGCCTGCAAGAGGCGCGACGCCTGATGCTGGCCGAAGGGCTGGAAGCGTCGGCGGCGGGCTATCGAGTGGGGTATGAAAGCCCGTCGCAGTTCAGCCGCGAGTACAGCCGCTTGTTTGGTGCGCCGCCGTTGCGGGATCTGGCGCGGTTGCGGCAGTCGGTCTGATCCGCAATCTGCCCTGCTGCGGCTGACGCTTTCGCGAGCAAGCCCGCTGCCACCGGAGAATGCGTGTGAACACAATTCCAATGTGGCAGCGAGCTTGCTCGCGAAGAGGCCAGTCCTACCAATAAAGCGCCGTGGTCAGACCGCCCGCACTACATGCTTGATCTCCTGAAACGCGGCCAACCCCCATGGCCCCAGTTCGCGGCCGATGCTGCTCTGCTTGTAGCCACCCCACGCCGTCTGCGGGAAGATCACCTGCGGCGCATTGATCCACACCAGCCCCGCCTGCAAGGCATTCGCCACCCGATCCGCCGCCTCGGCATCACGGGTTACCACACTGGCGACCAGCCCGAACTGGCTGTCGTTGGCCAAGGCAATCGCCTCGGCTTCTGAAGAGAAGCTGCGCACGCAGAGCACCGGGCCAAAGATCTCTTCACACCACAACGCACTGTCCAGCGGGACTTCGGTGAATACCGTCGGTTGCAGAAAATACCCGCGCGGCAGATGCGCCGGACGATTGCCACCGCACACCAGCTTCGCACCGGCACTCAAGCCACGGTCGATGTGCCCGAGCACGCGCTGGTACTGCGCCTGATTGACCAGCGCGCCCATCTCCACGTCCGGGTCAAACGGATCGGCCACACGGATTTTTTCCGCACGGGCCTGCAAGCGGCTGAGGAATTCATCGGCCAGCTCATCGGCGACCAGCACCCGACTGGTGGCCGAACACATCTGCCCGGCATTGAAAAAGCCGCCGCCACAGGCCAGCTCCACCGCCTGCTCCAGATCGGCATCGGCCAGCACCAGCAGCGACGATTTGCCACCCAGTTCCAGACTCACGCCCTTCACGGTTTCGGCGGCGCGCTGCATCACCTGCACGCCGACCGCGTTGCTGCCGGTGAAGGAAATCTTGGCGAGGCGCGGATCCGCCGACAGCGGTGCACCGACCGCCAGACCGGTGCCACACACCAGGTTGAATACGCCGTTGGGCAGACCGGATTCGGCGATGATCGCCGCCAGTTCCAGCTCCGGCAGCGGCGTGACTTCCGAGGGCTTGAGCACCACGCAGCAACCGGCGGCCAGCGCTGGCGCGAGTTTCCACGCGGTGGTGACCATCGGGAAATTCCACGGCACGATCAGCCCGACCACACCGCACGGCTCACGCCGCAGACGCGCGCTGAAGTCGTCGCTGGGCAGCGCCACGTTGCAGTCCTGTTGCGCATCGAGACCTTCGGCGAGTTCGGCGTAATACTCGAAGGTGGCGATCACGTCATCGACGTCGATGGCTGCTTCGAATTGCGGTTTGCCGTTGTTGCTCGACTGCAGCTTCATCAGGTGATCGCGACCGTTGCGCACGCCGTTGGCGATGTTGCGCAGGATCGCGCCGCGCTCGGCACCGCTGATTTTCGACCAGCTCTTGAACGCTTCAGTGGCTGCACTGACGGCCAGATCGACCGCGCTTTCATCGCCGCCATTGACCGTGGTCAGCAGCGCTTCGGTGGCCGGGTTGATCACCCGCAGATGTTCGCGACCGGCAGACCATTGGCCGTTGATGTACAGGCCATCGAGTGTGGTTGGGAAATTGATCATTGGGCCACCGCCTGCATCCACTGAGTCTGGTCAATTTCAATCAGGGTCGGGCCCTGACGATCAGTGGCGGCACGCAGCGCACCACGCAACTGTTCAACCGAGCTGATCGCTTCGGCGGCGCAGCCCAGGGCCTTGGCGACGCCGATGAAATCCGGGGTGTAAATGTCGACGCCGACCGGTTCGATGGCGCGGTTGACCATGTATTTTTTGATCTCTTCGTAACCCTGGTTATTCCACAGCAGGACGATCACCGGCGTGCGCGCTTCAACTGCGCTGGCCAGTTCCGGCAGGGTGAACTGCAAGCCGCCGTCGCCGATCAGGCACACCACTGGCGGGCGGGCGCCGCCTTCGACCCTGCCACCGAGCCATGCGCCGATCGCCGCCGGCAAGGCATAACCGAGGGTGCCGTAACCGGTGGACGAATTGAACCAGCGCCGTGGCCGTTCCGGGTTGAAGGTGAGGTTGCCGGTGTACACCGGTTGTGTGGAGTCGCCGACGAACACCGCATCCGGCAATTCGTGCAGGACGGTTTCGAGGAAGCGCGTCTGGGCCAGTGTTGGCGCATCCCAGTTCGCGGCCAGATCAGCACGCAATCGGGCGGCGCGAACCTGGCCCCAATCGTTGCTGCGTGCGGCGAGTTTTTCTTGCGCCAGCGCAGCGAGCAGCGCCTGCGCGGCGTTGCGCGAGTCGGCGACCAACGCGACGTGCGGCGGATAGTTGCGCACGGTCTGGTCGGCGTCGATGTCGATGCGCAGCAACTTGCCGGGGATCTCGAAACCACCGGCGAAGGTCACGTCGTAATCGGTCTCCGCCAGTTCGGTACCGATCGCCAGCACCACATCGGCATCGGCCACCAGTGCACGGGTGGCGACCAGGCTTTGCGTCGAGCCGATCAGCAACGGATGGCTGGACGGCAACATGCCCTTGGCGTTGATGGTCAGCGCCACCGGTGCGTCGAGCCGTTCGGCCAGTTGCGTAAGTTCGGCGGCAGCATCAATGGCGCCGCCACCGGCGAGAATCAGCGGACGCTTGGCGTTGGCCAGCAGCTCAGTCATGCGGCTGACGGCACTCGGTGCCGCACCGGCACGGTCGATATTCACCGGGACACTCGCCAGCAGTTCGTCGGCTTCCTCCACCAGCACGTCCAGCGGAATCTCGATATGCACCGGACGCGGACGCCCGGCCTGGAACAGCGCGAAGGCGCGGGCCAGCACACCCGGCAACTCCGCCGCCGACATCAGGGTATGGGAGAACGCCGCGACGCCTGCGACCAGTGCGCTCTGGTTCGGCAACTCGTGAAGCTTGCCGCGACCGCCGCCCAACTGGCTGCGGCTCTGCACGCTGGAAATCACCAGCATCGGGATCGAGTCGGCGTACGCCTGGCCCATCGCCGTGGTGATGTTGGTCATGCCCGGGCCGGTGATGATGAAGCACACACCCGGTTTGCCGCTGGTGCGCGCGTAGCCGTCGGCCATGAAACCGGCGCCCTGTTCATGCCGTGGGGTGACGTGGTTGATGCTCGAACGGGCCAGCCCGCGATACAGCTCCACGGTGTGCACCCCGGGAATGCCGAACACCTGCTCGACCCGGTAATCCTCGAGTAACTTGACCAGTACTTCGCCACACGTCGCCATGCCGATTGCCCTTCTTGTTCATTTGAGACACAAGGCCTTTGTGTAGGAGTGAGCCTGCTCGCGATGGCGTCTTCACATTCAACATTACGGTGACTGACACACCGCTATCGCGAGCAGGCTCACTCCTACAAAGGGCCCTTCAATGGGCTCATTGAACGGGTGGCCGGTAGCGGCAACAATCGATTAAAAGTCATACTAGCCATGTCCTCACGTCATACCTTGGATCCACATGAAACGACTGCCTCCCCTGCCCGCCCTGCACACGTTCCTGATCACCGCGCAGTGCTGCAATTTCACCCGGGCGGCCGAGCAGTTGCACATCACCCAAGGCGCAGTGAGCCGGCAGATCGCCGGGCTGGAAGCTCATCTCGGTTATGAGTTGTTCATCCGCCTGGCCCGAGGCCTCGCGCTGACCGCCGAAGGACGCGAATGGCTGCCACGGGTGGAAAAGATCTTCGGCCTGATCAGCGAAGCCACCGAGCAGATCGGTCGCACGCGGCAAACCCTGCAACTCAAGGCGCCGAGCTGCGTGATGCGCTGGCTGCTGCCGCGCCTGTTGCAGTGGCAAAAGGAACGCCCGGACGTCCCGGTCAAACTGACCACCACGCTGGCCCACGGTGTGGATTTCCAGCGCGAGCAATTCGATGCCGCGGTGATCTACGGCACGCCGCCGGACAACTCGTCGACTGCCCTGCATCTGTTCGATGAACAACTGACACCGGTCTGTTCGCCTGCGCTATTGAAGGGCCCACCGGCGCTGAGTGAACCGGCCGATCTGCAACAGCATTTGCTGCTGCATCCCACCCACGATATTCAGGACTGGACGGTGTGGCTGACCGCCGCCCGATTGCAGTTGAGCAACGTCGTCACGGGGCAGCATTTCGAGACGCTGGATCAGGCGATGTCGATGGCCTCCCACGGGACGGGTGTGGCGATTGGTGACTGGTCGCTGATCGGCGATGACCTGCGCGCGGGGCGGCTGGTGATGCCGTTTGAGTTGAAGGTGAAAACGGGCTTGGCGTATTACGTGGTCATGCCGCAGGGCAGCGAGGCGTCTGCACAGCTGGAGGAGCTGATGATCTGGCTGGTGGAACAGGCGCATACCCGCTGAAACAAACAAATACCCCTGTGGGAGCGGGCTTGCTCGCGAAGGCGGAGTGTCAGTCACTTCAAATGTCGCTGACACACCGCCTTCGCGAGCAAGCCCGCTCCCACATTTGGTCCGCGTCGTTGCTTAGTAGCCGACGGTGAACCGCTGACGCGAATGCTTCGGCGTTTCCACTTCGTCGATCAGCGCAATCGCGTAATCGGCAAAGGTGATCCAGCTGCGACCTGCGTCATTCACCAGCAGGTGATCCTTGCCGACGCGGAAGGTGCCAGTGCGCTCACCTTCGACGAACTCGGCCGATGGCGAGAGGAAGGTCCAGTCCAGGTCCTGCTCCTGACGCAACGCATCGAGAAACGCCGCCCCCGCACTGGCCTCGGTTTTGTATTCGGCGGGGAAACCCTCGCTGTCGATGACCCGGGTGTCGTCCGGCAGCAACAGCGAACCGGCACCACCGACCACCAATAGACGCTTCACGCCCGCCTGCTTCAGCGGGCCGACCACCGCACTGGCGGGTACGGTGGTGAAATGCGCGGCGCTGATCACCACGTCGTGCCCGGCGACGGCCGCTTGCAGCGCCGCCGAATCCAGCACATCGACATTCTGGCTGACCACACCGGCACGGTTACCGATCTTCGAGGTATCGCGGGCGATGGCGGTGACGCTATGACCGCGACGCAGGGCTTCTTCCAGCAGTTGGCTACCGGCACGGCCGGTGGCACCAATGATTGCGATCTTGCTCATGACATTCTCCAGTTGGCTTGAGAGTTTCAACGACAGCATCAATCTAATCTTGAAGCGGTATTCCCTGTGGCGAGGGAGCTTGCTCCCGCTGGAGGGCGAAGCACTCCCCCGCCCGTTTCAGATACAACCCATTGGCAGGTTTTACGCCTGCTGCGCAGGCGGGCGGGAGCAAGCTCCCTCGCCACAAAAGTCCTCTCGACCTCTGTTTCAGATCAATCGGGTTACCACTGCATCTCGCCCTTGGCGACTTTGGCGCTCAGCTCCAGCGAACTTTCTTCGCCGAGTGTCGGGTAGCGCTTCTGCATAGCCTTGATCAGTGCGGCGGAATCCTTGGCCTTGGCGGTTTCTTCGTCGAAAGCCTTAATGTAGTCGGCGGTGAATTTCACGCTGGCCAGCGAGCGGCTGCTCTCGCCCAGGTAGTGACCGGGCACCACGGTTTTCGGTTTCAGGGTTTCAATCGAGTGCAGGGTTTGCAGCCAGTCGGCGTGGGATTGCGCGGTCTGGGTATCAGCCATCCACACATGAATGTTCTCGGCGACCACGACGCCACCGACCACCGCCTTGAGCGACGGAATCCACACGAAGCTGCGATCCGGTTGTTTGCCTTCAAGACCGACCACTTGCAACTTCTGCCCTTCGAGCATCAGGCTGTCGCCTTTGAGCACGCCCGGAACGATGGTTTTGGCCGGCACGTCGGCACCCATTTTCGGGCCCCAGAAGGCCAGTTTGCCTTCAACGGTTTTATTGATGTGATCGACAGTCGGCTGCGAGGCCAGCACGGTGGCGTCGGGGAACGCCTGAGTCAGGGTGTCGAGGCCGAAGTAGTAGTCGGGGTCACCGTGGCTGATGTAGATGGTGGTCAGGTGCTTGCCGCTGGCGCGGATCTTTTCCACCACCTGCTCGGCCTGGGCCTTGCCGAATTGCGCGTCGACCAGGATCGCGTCTTTCTCGCCGCTGACCAGCACCGAAGTCACCGGAAAAATCGCCTTGGTGCCTGGGTTGTAGACATCCAGGGTCAGGTTGGCGGCAGCGGCGTGGGCCGCGAAGCCAAGGGTGGCGGTGGTCAGCAAAACGCGCTTGAGGGTAGTGAAGCCGATCATCTGTTGCTCCGTGGTCCGAATGCCGTGTTTGGCGATGGGACAGAGCTTAGTTGCCTGACTCGGTACAAAAAATGCGATGCTTGGACATAGTTTGTTTCTGAAAGCGGGCAAATCATGGATCGGCTTCAAGCAATGCGGGTGTTTGTCACCGTGGTGGATCTGGGCAGCCAGTCGGCGGCGGCTGACCATCTGGACCTGTCACGGCCAGTGGTGTCGCGTTATCTGGCGGAGCTGGAAGACTGGGTCGGCGCGCGCCTGATGCACCGCACCACGCGCAAGTTGAGCCTGACGGCCGCCGGCAGCGAAGTTCTGCCGCGCTGTCGGCAGATGCTCGAACTCTCGACCGATATGCAGGCCGCTGTCAGCGAACCCGACGAGGCACCGCGCGGGCTGCTGCGTATCAGCGTCAGCACCTCGTTCGGTCAGGCGCAACTGGCCGATGCCATGGCCGCTTACGTCAAGCGCTACCCCGGGGTCAGCATCGACCTGCAGATGCTCGACCGCACGGTGAATCTGGTGGATGAGCGCATCGACCTGGCGATCCGCACCAGCAATGACCTGGACCCGAACCTGATCGCCCGACGCCTGACCGTGTGCCGCTCAGTGGTTTGCGCCGCACCGGCGTATCTGCGCGACAACCCGCCACCGCAGCGGGTCGAGGACCTGAGCCGGCACAACTGCCTCACACATTCCTACTTCGGCAAGAGCCTGTGGCATTTCGAGGAGGACGGCGAACCGCTGTCCGTGCCGGTGCAGGGCAACATCAGCGCCAACGAGGCCAGCACCCTGTTGCGCGCGACCCTGGCCGGTGCGGGCGTGGCGATGCTGCCGACCTATCAGGCCGGGGTGCATGTGCATGCCGGTGAACTGGTGCGTTTGCTGCCCGATGCCGAACCACGGCAGATGAACATCTACGCGGTGTACGCCTCACGCAAGCACATGCCGGCCGCGCTGCGCAGCATGCTGGATTTTCTCGTCGAACGATTCCCGGAAAATCCCAAATGGGATATTGGCCTGTAAATCCGCTACCCCTGTGGGAGCGGGCTTGCTCGCGAATGCGTCGTGTCAGTCGAGGGCAATCCAGACTGATACACCGCCTTCGCGAGCAAGCCCGCTCCCACAAGGGGGATGTCACATAGGCGGAATCCGTGGCTGGAAACTCTGTGACGCTGACCTATGCTGAAAGTAATACCGCAGGGTATGCGTTCAGAGGTCAACGCCATGAACATCAGAACAAGAAGGTACTTCGCGATTTTCATCACCTGCGCCGCCACGCTGGCGCTGTACGGCACCGCGGCCTGGCGGGTCGAGCAACTGCGACAACTGCCGCGCGAATATGCCAGCTGCAATTTCGAGCGCTGCATTCCGCATAACGCGACGCTTAATGCATTGCGCTGAATGACCTGAGCTGGAATGCGATCCTGTGGGAGGGGGCTTGCTCCCGAAAGCGGTGTGTCATTCAGCATTGATGCAAACTGATACACCGCTTTCGGGAGCAAGCCCCCTCCCACATGAGACCGCAGCGTTTACAAGATCACTGCTCGGCCTTCAGCCGATCACGAAACGCCTTTGGCGAAATCCCCACCCTGCGCCGGAACAGGCGGGTGAAGTTGGTCGGATCGGAAAACCCCAACAACTCCGACATCTCGTAAATGGTCATGCTGGTGTAGGTCAGCAAGCGTTTGGCTTCCAGTAACTGCCGTTCGTGCATGATCTGCAGCGCCGGCTGCCCGGCCAGTTCGCGGCAGGTGCCGTTAAGGTGTGACACCGAAATCCCCAGGCGATGGGCGAGGTCTTCGACCTTCACGTGCTGGCGGTAAGTCTCCTCCACCAATTGAATGAACCCGTTGAGGTATTCGCGCTGGCGTTGCGGCCGCTGGCTGGCGTGATGGCGCACGAGCGCCTGACGGCTGACCCAGACCATGATCACGCTGACCAGCGAATGCATGAGCATTTCCCGCGCCGGCTGATGGCCGTTGTATTCGGCCTGCAATGCTGCAAACAGACTGTTCAGGTACTGCGCATCCTTGCCCGCCGGGTAGTGCTCGGCCTGGGCCAGTGCATGCACTGAATTGCCCAGTTGCGCCTGCAGGTGGTTGATCAGCGGATTGGCGAGGGTGACGACGAATCCTTCGACGTCCTCGGAAAAGCGGAAGCCATGCACCGACAACGGTGGCAGGACTTGAATGGCGGGTTCGTTGAGCTGCGTGCGTTGTCCTTCGATTTCAAGCTCTGCCTGACCTTTGAAGACGAAGAGCAACTGGCACAAATCGGCGTGGCGGTGGGGTTTGATTTCCCAATGATGTTCGCGGCTGCGTTTGGAAATGGTTTCACAGTGCAGCAAGTCAGGGGTCGGCCAGTCCAGGCTTTCACCGTAGAGCTTGAACACCGGAATCGAAGGCAGGTCAGGCTTGTTCATCACTTCAATCCAGGCCTCGAGGTTGCGGGCGATAATCGCACCGATTGGCAGAATGTACAGGTATCGGCTCAGTTTTCACCTTCAATTGACAGACCCGCGGGGGAAAAATGCAAGCACTCGATCCATAAAAATCATTCACCGGCTCAGGTCGTGTGAAGCTTGCGAGTCATAAAAACAATGAAAATGCTGAAAACCCAAGTCGCCATCATTGGCGCCGGTCCGTCCGGATTGCTCCTCGGTCAGTTGCTGCACAACGCTGGCATCGACACCCTGATTGTCGAACGCCAGACACCCGATTACGTGCTCGGGCGAATTCGCGCCGGCGTGCTTGAACAAGGCATGGTAGAGCTGTTGCGTCAGGCCGGGGTGGGTCAGCGCATGGACGCCGAAGGTCTGGTGCATAGCGGTTTCGATCTGGCGTTGGACGGGCGCCAGGTGCACATTGATCTGCAGGCTTTGACCGGCGGCAAAACCGTGATGGTCTACGGTCAGACCGAGGTCACCCGGGATCTGATGGCCGCTCGTCGGGAGGCCGGCGCCCTGTCGTTTTATGAGGTGAGCGATGTCGTTCCTCACGGCATGAAAAGCGACGAGGCCTTTGTCACCTTCGAAAAGGACGGTGAAACCTGGCGCGTCGATTGCGATTACATTGCCGGTTGCGATGGTTTTCACGGCGTGGCCCGGCAGTCGATTCCCGAGGACTGCCTGAAGATTTTCGAGCGGGTCTATCCATTCGGCTGGCTGGGGATTCTTGCCGACACGCCGCCGGTGCACGATGAGCTGGTGTACGCCCGTCACGAACGCGGCTTCGCCCTGTGCAGCATGCGTTCGGCCACCCGCACCCGTTACTACCTGCAGGTGCCGGCCGAGGAGAGCGTCGCCGACTGGTCCGATCAGCGTTTCTGGGATGAACTCAAAACCCGCTTGCCCGCGGCGCTTGCGGAGAAACTGGTGACCGGCCCGTCGATTGAAAAAAGCATCGCGCCGCTGCGCAGTTTTGTCGTCGAGCCGATGCAGTACGGGCGGATGTTTCTGCTCGGCGATGCCGCGCACATTGTGCCGCCCACCGGTGCCAAGGGCTTGAACCTGGCCGCCAGCGATGTCAGCACGCTGTTCAATATTCTGCTGAAGGTTTATCGCGAAGGACGTACCGATCTGCTGGAGAAATACTCGGAGATCTGCCTGCGCCGGGTGTGGAAAGCCGAACGGTTTTCCTGGTGGATGACCTCGATGCTGCATCGCTTCGACGAGCATGATGATTTCAGCCAGCGCATCAGTGCCTCGGAACTGGACTACTTTGTCAGTTCAGAAGCGGGTCGAAAAACCATTGCAGAAAATTACGTCGGACTTCCTTATGAGGCTATCGAATAGCCTGCTACCGACTTACACTGGCGAGCATCCCCGCTCGCCTGACGAACTGCGGGACTCTCACTGCCCGCAGGTTTTGCCCGTGACCAATCTCCACCAGCCTGAAACACCCAAACCGGCCATTCGCAGCGTGCTGGTCGCGCTGATGCTGGCGATCTTCCTCGGTGCGCTGGACCAGACCATCGTCGCCGTCTCGATGCCCGCCATCTCTGCACAATTCAAGGACGTCAGCCTGCTGGCCTGGGTGATTTCCGGGTACATGGTGGCGATGACCGTGGCCGTGCCGATCTACGGCAAACTCGGCGACCTGTACGGCCGGCGCAAACTGATGCTGTTCGGCATGGGCCTGTTCACCTTCGCCTCGCTGTTCTGCGGCATGGCGCAAAGCATGGAACAACTGGTGCTGGCGCGGATTCTCCAGGGCATCGGCGCCGGCGGAATGATCTCGGTGAGTCAGGCGATCATCGGCGACATCGTCCCGCCTCGCGAACGCGGGCGTTATCAGGGTTACTTCAGCAGCATGTACGCGGTGGCCAGCGTCGCCGGGCCGGTGCTCGGCGGCTACATGACCGAATACCTGTCATGGCGCTGGGTGTTCCTGATCAACCTGCCGCTGGGGCTGGGCGCCTGGTGGGTTGCCAATCGCAACCTGCGCGGGCTGCCGATTCCGCAGCGCAAACCGATCATCGACTACCTCGGCACGCTGCTGATGATCATCGGTTTGACCGCCCTGCTGCTAGGCATCACCCAGGTCGGTCAGGGTCACTCGTGGCGCAGCAGTGAAGTGCTCGGCCTGTTCGCCTGCGCGGTGCTGGTGCTGGCGGTGTTCGTCTGGCATGAACGCCGGGCGCGCGAGCCGCTGCTGCCGATGCACCTGTTCACCAACCGCAACGCGTTGCTGTGCTGGTGCACGATTTTCTTCACCAGTTTTCAGGCGATCTCGCTGATCGTGCTGATGCCGTTGCGCTTCCAGAGCGTCACCGGTGCCGGGGCCGACGCGGCAGCTTTGCATTTACTGCCGCTGGCGATGGGTCTGCCGATTGGCGCTTATTTCGCCGGACGTCGGACGTCGGTGACCGGTCGCTACAAACCGCAGATTCTGACGGGCGCCGTGCTGATGCCGATCTCGATTCTCGGCATGGCGTTCAGCCCGCCGGACGCAACGCTGCTCAGCAGCCTGTTCATGCTGCTCAGCGGGATTGCCGGCGGCATGCAGTTCCCGACTTCACTGGTGGGCACGCAGAACTCCGTGGATCAGCGCGACATCGGCGTCGCCACCAGCACCACCAACCTGTTCCGCTCCCTGGGCGGCGCGGTGGGTGTGGCGTTGATGTCGGCACTGTTGCTGGCGTTCCTGCAGGATTCGAGTTTTGCCCATCTGGCGAGCAACACACTGATCAGTGAGGGGCATTCGGACAACGTGCTGCTCGACGGTTTGAACGCCGCACCGGGTGATGCACAGAACGCCTTGCGCGCCGAGCTTTCGGTGACGTTCCGGCATTTGCTGTGGGTGAGTACGGCGGTATCGCTGCTGGGTCTGGCGGCGGCAATTGCGATGCCGAACAAGTTGCTGCGCGGGCGCGAGCATGGCGCCAAATAACAGCAAAAGATCGCAGCCTGCGGCAGCTCCTACATGGGAATGCATAACCCTGTAGGAGCTGCCGCAGGCTGCGATCTTTTGATCTTCAAGGGCTGTAGTAACCCACCGCCACCAGAAAATGCCCGACCTTTTTCAGGTAGGCATGCTTGTCCTCGACTTTGCCGGTCACCGGGTTTTTCCAGCGGTATTCGTATTCACCGTCGTCCTGTTTGGCAATCAGCGCCAGAATCGGCTCGCCCACCGGTTTGCCTTCCGGGTCGTTGATCTTGCTGAAATCGGTGTTGATCAAGCGCAGGTTGGTGCCGTGGGCGACGTAGCGTTGGGTCTGCAGATCGACCACAAACACATACAGGTCATCCTGCAGATAACCGCCCTTGAGCGAGTTGATGGCCGTCAGCGTGCCCTTCTCGTCCTTGCCCAGATCGGCCGCCGCCTTGTCGAGCAGAGTCTTTGCCTGTTCTGCCGAGGCTCGTGGCAAGTAATAACCCACTGCCAGGATCCGCTGACCGATGCGCTGGTAGTACACGTGCTTGCGCTCGACCTTGCCGTCAGCCCAGTTCTGCCAGCGGTATTCGGCTTGCTGGATGCCGTTGCCTTCGGGCACCAGCAACGCTTCCTTGAAGGCCTTTTGCAGATCCGGCCCGAGTACTTCACTGACGTCACGGCCGATCAGGGCTGAGGAAGGCCCACCGCTGGCAAGCATCACGCCTTTGGTGTCGACCACAAACACGTAGCGATCCTTGTCGACAAACTCGCCCTGACGGCTGAACGCGGCGAAAGCCTTGTCGCCATTGTCGTGGTAATAGGCCAGGGCCTTTTCCAGCAGCGCAATGGCAGCCTTGCTGTCGTCCTTCTGCGCGGTGGCAGCGTTGACCGGCCCTGCCGCCACAAAAAGCATCACACCGAGCCACGCCACTTTATGCAAAAACCCCATAACGCATCCCTCGTTCTTGTTGGTGTTTCAAGAGCGTAGACGGCTTGGGGTAGGACGGCGGTCGAAGATGAATCCAGAAGTTGCCGCATTTTGTAGTGAGGGGATTTATCCCCGATGGGCTGCCAGGCAGCCCTGATTCAGGCAACGCATATTTCCTGACACACCGAGCTGATACCAGGGAGCTGCTGCGCAGCCCCATCGGGGATAAATCCCCTCACCACAAAGCTCCCTGGCTACAGTTCATCAGGCCCTATGGCCGGGCATTGATCTGCTGCTGCAGGTTCTGGATCTGCGCCTGCAGGGTGTTGATGTTGCGGGTCATCTGCCCGCGGAATGCATCGAACTCGGCGGTATTGCCGCCGCCCTGCGCCGCGGCCGGGCGGTTGTCCTGTTCACTCTTGAGGACGATGATTTCCTGTTCCAGACGCTCGATCGCCGCACTCGGGTTGCCTTGCTTCTTCAGCGCGGCAATGTCGGCACTCAGGCTCTTGAGTTGCGCATCGAACTTGCTGGTGTCGGCCGGGGCGTTTTTCAGGGTTGCCAGTTCCGCACTCAGGGCTTTGACCTGAGCCTGCAACTGGGTATTGGCGTTCTGTTGTTCGGTGGTCTGCGCGGTCATTTGCGCCAGACGCTTGTCCAGATCGCTGGTCTGACCCACCACGCCCTGCTGCTGTTTACTTTGATCCAGCAACTGGGTTTCCAGCTGTTTGATCTGTTGCTTCAAGGCTTCGCTGTCGCTGTTGACGTTGCTCTGGCTGGCGACGACCTTGCCGGAAATGTCCTGCAGGCGCCCCGCCGCTTCCTCACTGATACGCGCAAAGCTTTCCTGAGTCGCGACCAACTGCTGCTCCATCAGCGAAATCTGCTGGAAGCTCCACCAGGCCAGACCGATGAAGGCAAAAAACAACGCGCCGACCAGCGCCCACAACGGCCCGGTGCTCGCGGCCTTTACCTTGACCACCGGCGGCGTGCGCGAGTGCACGGAGGTGCGGGCGGTGGGCGCAATGTCATCGTCGTCAAAGGTGTCGGCCCGCAGGCTCGGTACATCGTCGAAATCGTCGTTGGCATCGTTACGCATGGACATTGAGGCAACCTTTGTGGAACGCGGTGATGGCTGAATGCTGCGAAGTATAACCGCCGCAGCCGCAGGGATTGACCCTCAAGCGGCGGTGCGGTTCATTGCCGGCCGGGCGACTTGTATCAACGGATGTCCTGAGCTTTCCACCAGCCACAGAACTCGTCGAGGGCCGACCACAGGCTGACTTTCGGATCGTAGTCCAGATAATGCCGGGCGCGACTGATGTCGAGGGTGAAATTTTTCTTCATGACCTGCATGCCCAGCCGCGACAGGGTCGGCTCCGGGCGGCCCGGCCAGAGTTTGCACACGCCTTCGTTGAGCGCCGCAACGCTGTAGGCCAGACCGTACGAGCGGTATTTGCTGACCTGCAGCACTTCCATTTTGCGCATCACATAATTGACCACATCCCACAACGGCACCGGCGTGCCATTGCTGATGTTGTAGGCTTTGCCCAATGCGGAACCGGCCGCCAGCAGACTGCTGAGCAGCGCTTCGTTGAGGTTCTGCACGCTGGTGAAGTCGACCTTGTTCAGGCCATCGCCAATGATCGCCAGACGCCCCTTGCGCTGCATGTTCAGCAGGCGCGGGAAGATACTCATGTCGCCGGCACCGGTGACAAAACGCGGGCGCAGGGCGATGGTTTCGAGGCCGAACTCCTGGGCGCCGAAGACCTTTTGCTCGGCCAGGTATTTGGTCGCCGCGTAGTGATGCTTGAAGCGCTTGGGCACTTGCTCTTCGGTCAGGCCGAGGTGATCGCGGCCATCGAAGTAGATCGACGGCGACGACAGATGCACCAGCCGCCGCACGCGTTGCTTGAGGCAGGCTTCGACGACGTTTTCGGTGACCTGCACGTTGCCCTGATGAAAGTCCTGATAACGCCCCCACAAACCGACGGCACCGGCACAGTGCACCACGGCTTCGACGTCGTTGCAGAGTTCGCGCACCAGATCCGCATCGGTGAGATCGCCCGGGACGAACTCGGCACCACGGCGCACCAGATGCTCAACGCTCTCGGCCCGGCGACCGTTGACCCGCACGTCCAGGCCCTGCTCCAGGGCGAAACGCGCAAAGCGTCCGCCAATGAAGCCGCTTGCGCCGGTGACCAGAATTTTCATGCAAAACTCCAACAAAAAAGCAGCTGCGAGCGTCAAGCCTCTAGCTGCAAGTTTAAAACGGTGCGCAGCGCTTTACTTGCCGCTTGCAGCTTGACGCTTATGGCTGCTTCCAGGGCACCAGCCATTGGGGTGACGCACGTACCAATTGTTCGGTCAGCAACCCCAGCAACTGACCGCCATTGCGCCAATGATGCCAGTACAACGGCACATCGATCGGTTTATCTGGCAACAGTTCGCGCAAAGTCCCGCGTTGCAGCTGATCGCGCACTTGCAGTTCCGGCACCAGTCCCCAACCGAACCCGGCTTCGGTCAGACGCACAAAACCTTCGGATGACGGGCACAAATGGTGCTCGAAACCACCGTCGACACCGAGCGATGCGAGGTAGCGATGCTGGAGAAAGTCATCCGGGCCGAACACCAGCGCCGGGGTCCGCGGCAACTGTTCGGCACGCACGCCATCGGGAAAATGCCGTTCGATGAACGCCGGACTGGCCAGCGCCCGATAGCGCATCGCCCCGAGCAACACACTGCGCGCACCGGCCACCGGGCGTTCGCTGGCACAGACACACGCCGCAGCTTCCCCGGCACGCATGCGCTTGAGGCCGACGGTCTGATCTTCCACCACCAGATCCAGCAATAGATGCTGCTCGGCGCAGAAATCGCCCACGGCTTCGGCCCACCAGGTGGCGAGACTGTCGGCGTTGATGGCGATGCGCAAACGCTCCGGCAGGCCCTCTTCGTCGAGCGCCGGCACCAGGGTCTGCAAGTCACGCTCAAGCAGGCGCACCTGCTGCACATGGTTGAGCAGCCGCCGGCCGATCTCGGTCGGCGACGGCGGCGTGCCGCGCACCAGCACCGGTTGGCCGACCCGCGCTTCCAGCAGTTTGATCCGCTGGGAGATCGCCGATTGCGACAAGCCCAGCACCTGCGCGGCGCGTTCGAATCCGGCCTGCTCGACCACGGCGGCCAGAGCGGAAAGCAATTTGTAGTCGAACATCAGTTTTCCTAATGAGCGATCAGCACTATTGGTTTTTCTTATACCGCTTTCGACCGGAGAATAGCCAGCAAGCACTCTTATCAAGGAACACTGCAATGGCTGGCGAAACTTCACTCACGACCTTGCTGCGCAGCATGAGCCCGCAGCTGAATGCCGGCGAATACGTGTTCTGCACCTTGCGTGACGCTCAGTTGCCCAACGGTCTGGAGATTGTCGGCAGCTTTCGTGAACAGGAAGGCCTGACCGTAATTCTTGAGCGCGCCCAGGCGGAACGCGCCGGGTTCAGTTTCGATTATGTCGCAGCGTGGATCACCCTCAACGTGCATTCGGCACTGGAAGCAGTCGGCCTCACCGCTGCGTTCGCCAGCGCGCTGGGCAAGGCCGGAATCAGTTGCAACGTGATCGCCGGTTACTACCACGACCATTTGTTCGTCGGACAGGCCGACGCCGAGCGCGCCATGCACGTGCTGCGTGATCTCGCAGCCAACGCGGAGTAATTTTTTATGTGGCAAAGCTATGTGAACGGCCTGCTGGTGGCGTTCGGGTTGATCATGGCGATCGGCACGCAGAATGCTTTTGTATTGGCCCAGAGCCTGCGGCGCGAACATCACCTGCCGGTGGCGGCGTTATGCGTGGCGTGCGATGCGCTGCTGGTGGCGGCCGGGGTGTTTGGCCTTGCGACCGTGCTGGCGCAGAACCCGACATTGCTCGCGGTGGCGCGCTGGGGCGGCGCCGTCTTTCTGATCTGGTACGGCAGCCAGGCGCTGCGCCGGGCGTTCTCGAAACAGAGTCTGGATCAGGGCGAAAACCACACCGTACGCTCGTTGCGCGCAGTGATGCTCAGCGCGCTGGCAGTGACGCTGCTCAACCCGCACGTTTATCTGGACACGGTGTTGCTGATCGGCTCGCTCGGTGCGCAGCAGTCGGTACCGGGGGCTTATGTAGTGGGCGCGGCGAGTGCGTCGTTGCTGTGGTTTTTCACTTTAGCGCTGGGTGCCGCGTGGCTTGCACCGTGGCTGGCGCGGCCGAGTACCTGGCGGATTCTTGATCTGATGGTGGCGTTGATGATGTTTACAGTCGCAGGGCAATTGATATTGGCGCAGTGATTTATTCCAAACAGCTCTGGAACCTCTATCCCACACAGTTGTTGCGTGGTTAAGCCTTGACCCCGGTGCTATGATCCGAACCCTGCGCCGCAAAGAGTAAAAACTCGTCGGTGCATTTCTGGCCGCCCGTGATCGGCCTTGCGCTCACCGCAACAGACCTGATTAGGAGAATCATCATGGCTTTCGAATTGCCGCCGCTGCCTTACGCACACGATGCCCTGCAGCCGCACATTTCCAAGGAAACCCTGGAATTTCACCACGACAAGCACCACAACACCTATGAAATGTGCGGCTGCAGGGCATCGTGTGCGTAAGGCAG
>NZ_JBIUVO010000049.1:24965-39346 GCF_044742995.1 Pseudomonas sp. NPDC087803 | reverse complement strand
CCCGACCCCCCGGCGCCGCCCCCCCCCCCCCCCCCCCCCCCCCCCCCCCCCCCCCCCCCCCCCCCCCCCCACCCACGAAGCGCAATTCGGCGAACTGGAAACCCTCGGCGAGCTGACCAAGATCGCCTGGAAACACGACGTGCAGTGCATGATCGAAGGCCCGGGCCACGTGCCGATGCAGTTGATCAAAGAGAACATGGACAAGCAGCTGGAGTGCTGCGACGAGGCGCCGTTCTACACCCTCGGCCCGCTGACCACCGACATCGCGCCGGGTTACGACCACATCACTTCGGGTATCGGTGCGGCGATGATCGGCTGGTTCGGTTGCGCCATGCTCTGCTACGTGACGCCGAAGGAACACCTTGGCTTGCCGAACAAGGATGACGTGAAAACCGGGATCATCACCTACAAAATCGCCGCGCATGCCGCCGACCTTGCCAAGGGCCACCCGGGCGCGCAGATTCGTGACAACGCCTTGAGCAAGGCGCGTTTCGAATTCCGTTGGGAAGACCAGTTCAACCTCGGTCTGGACCCGGACACCGCGCGTTCGTATCACGATGAAACCCTGCCGAAGGACTCGGCCAAGGTCGCGCATTTCTGCTCGATGTGCGGGCCGAAATTCTGCTCGATGAAGATCACTCAGGAAGTCCGCGAGTACGCGGCCAACCAGCGGATCGACGCGGTCGACGTGGACGTCGCCCAGGGCCTTGCGGAACAGGCCGAGCGGTTCAAGAAGGAAGGCAGTCAGCTGTACAAAAAAGTCTGATCCCTGGCTGATGTTTTGTGGTGAGGGGATTTATCCCCGATCGACTGCGCAGCAGTCGCAATTTTGAGAACCGGATCCCTCAGATGTACCGCATTCTCAGGTTTTGGGGCTGCTTCGCAGCCCATCGGGGATGAATCCCCTCGCCACAAGTGGGCCAGCTTGATCACACACAACAACAAATGTCCCTCTGAGATAACACCCTTGAGCATTCAACCCAGCACTTATTCCCCCGACCTCGCCGTACCCGCCGACAAGCGGGTTTTCGGCGGTCGCGATCTGTTTTCCCTGTGGTTTTCCCTCGGCATCGGCCTGATGGTGCTGCAGACCGGTGCCTTGCTCGCGCCCGGTCTGGGCTTGTCCGGTTCACTGCTGGCGATCTTCCTCGGCACCCTGGTCGGCGTGCTATTGCTGGCAGCAGTCGGGGTGATCGGCAGCGACACCGGCCTGTCGTCGATGGCCGCCCTCAAGCTCAGCCTCGGCAGCAAAGGCGCGAGCCTGCCGGCGCTGCTCAACCTGCTGCAACTGATCGGTTGGGGCTCGTTCGAAATCATCGTCATGCGTGATGCAGCCAGCCTGCTCGGCACCCGTGCGTTCAGCGAAGGTTCGCTGTGGGCCAGCCCGATGCTCTGGACCTTGTGCTTCGGTGCGCTGGCGACCCTGCTCGCAGTCAGCGGGCCGCTGACGTTCGTGCGCAAGATTCTGCGCAAGTGGGGCATCTGGCTGATTCTGGCGGCGTGCATCTGGCTGACCTGGAATCTGTTCGCCAAGGCTGATCTGGCGGCACTCTGGGCGCGTACCGGGGACGGTTCGATGCCGTTCGCCGTGGGCTTCGACATTGCCATCGCGATGCCGCTGTCGTGGCTGCCGCTGATCGCCGATTACTCGCGTTTCGGCAAGCGTGCGAAGAACGTCTTCGGCGGCACTGCGATCGGTTTCTTTATCGGCAATTTCTGGCTGATGAGCCTCGGCGTTGCGTACACCCTGGCGTTTGCGCCGAGCGGTGAAGTCAACGCGTTGCTGCTGGCATTGGCCGGTGCCGGTCTGGGCATTCCGCTGCTGCTGATTCTGTTGGACGAGTCGGAAAATGCATTCGCCGACATTCATTCGGCGGCGGTCTCGAGCGGGATTCTGTTGCGCTTGAAAGTCGAACATCTGGCGTTGGCCATCGGCGTGCTCTGCACCCTGATCGCTCTGCTGGCACCATTGGCGCAGTACCAGAACTTCCTGCTGCTGATCGGTTCGGTGTTCGCGCCACTGTTCGGCGTGGTGCTGGTCGATCACTTCATTCTGCGCAAACGCCGGGCGCAAATTGCGTCAGCCGCATTGCGCTGGCCGGCGCTGCTGGCGTGGCTGGGCGGGATCAGCACCTACCACTTGCTGGCGAATCTGTATCCGGATGTCGGCGCGACCCTGCCGGCGCTGGTGCTGGCAGGGTTGCTGCACTGGGTGCTGGGCCGGGCCTTCAGTTACGGCCAGGAACCAGCTCAGGCTTGAGGATGCCGCTCAGGCGCGAATAGGGGATCGACATTTCGATCAGACCCAGCGCGTATGGCGCAATGGTGCTCACGTTGTACTTGAGCACCACGGCGTTGGTGGTCAGGGCGATGTTCGGGGTTTTCACGAACGGCCAGCTCTTGACGAATTCCGGTTCCTGATCGAGCCGGGTCTTGATCAGCCAGCTGTTGTGGGCCACTTGTGCAGCTTTCCAGAACGCCTCCTCCTGACCCGGCAGCAACATGTCCGAGAGGTTCAGCACTTTGTGCTGCTGACGCGAATAGTTGATGAAGCCGCGCCCCGGGACGTCGTGAGTGCCGCCGGTGTCGAGGTAGCTCGACAACTCGATAATCACCAAGCCGTCATGCTGCTCACGTACCCTGGCTTGCAGATAGCTGCCGTAGTGTGGCGGGGCGCTGCGCAGGAACTGCTCGCGATAGGCGGCCAGCGTTGGCGCCACCGGAGCATTCGGCTCGATGCGGGTCATTTGCAGCAGATGTTTTTCAATGATGCCGTCCAGTGCCGGCTCCGCCGGGAAACGCAGGGTATCGATGTTCACCAGTGGGCAGTCCGCGCTGGAACAGCCGGGTTTCAAGGTTTCCGATGCATCACGGGTGGTTTCCAGCGGCGTGCGGTAGCTGGGCTGGAACAGGCTCGAGCAAGCGCCCAGGGTCAGGGCGATTGCAGCCACGGAGGCAATTTTGAAAAGCGACATGGGCGTCCTTTCTGAAACAGGGGAAGGCAAAAAGTTATCCGCTTCGACTCACACCGAAGCAGTCAGTTCGCCACTAAGCTAATTAGAGTGGGTTTCGCCTCCACCGTCCATCCCGCTGATGGTAAAGGGGCTGCATCAATCTTCATCGGCGCGTTAGGATGGCGCGAAGTCGAGGTTGCAGGTCACAAAAAGCAACCTCGTATCGGATTTGCAGGAAAGAGGATGCTTATGACTGATTTTGCCACCGCCACGCCGGCCACCGTCGATGTCGTCAAGCGCGAGCGTTGCTACGAGGGCTTCTACAAGCTCGATCGCTTGCACCTGCGCCATGAACTGTTCGCCGGCGGCATGAGCCGCGAAATCAACCGCGAAGTCTTCGTGCGCCACGATGCCGTGTGCCTGCTGCCCTACGATCCGCAGCGTGATGAAGTGGTGCTGCTCGAGCAGTTTCGCGTCGGCGCCATGGGCAAGACCGACAACCCGTGGCTGGTCGAACTGGTCGCCGGTCTGATCGACAAGGCTGAAGTGCCGGAAGAAGTTGCTCACCGCGAGGCGCAGGAGGAAGCTGGGCTGGACATCAAGGCCCTGTGGCCGATGACCAAATATTTCCCGTCGCCGGGCGGCAGCAACGAGTTCGTGCATTTGTACCTGGGGCATTGCAGTACCGACGGCGTAGGCGGCCTGCATGGGCTGGAGGAAGAAGCAGAAGATATCCGCGTCACGGTCTGGGCGTTTGAAGATGCCTTGCAGGCCGTGCGTGACGGACGTATTGCCAACGCGGCGAGCATCATCGCCTTGCAATGGCTGGCGCTGAACCGCGCCGAAGTGAGGGGGTTATGGTCGTAAACAAGCTGCGCGATCGTTATCGAGTCGACCTCGCCGGGCTGCAAGCCGCCTGCGAGGCCAACTACGCGCGCCTGATGCGACTGGTGCCGGACATGCGCAACGAGCCCGAGGCGCGGCGCATCGCCGTGACCCAGGGCGAGCAGATGCTCGGCGTGCTGGCCCTCGAAGTGCTGCAGACCTGCCCCTACACCACCACCTTGCAGGTGCGCCAGGAACACAGCCTGCCGTGGCTGCCGGTGCCGCAGCTGGAAGTGCAGGTCTACCACGATGCGCGCATGGCCGAGGTGATCAGCGCCGAACATGCACGACGCTTTCGCGGCATCTATCCTTACCCGAACGCCGCGATGCATCAGCCGGATGAAAAGGCCCAGCTCAATCTGTTCCTGGGGGAATGGCTGAGCCACTGTCTGGCCCTGGGGCACGAGTACGAAGTCGTACGCTAGTTGTGAACTGCGTCCGGTTCGGCGGTTTCCCCTTTTGGCCAAGCCCCAGCATAATTGCGGCATTCAACCGATTCCGTGCTTTTGCCTTGGGAGAACGCCTTGCCGAGCGTATCCACGTTGACCACCGCCGATCCGGCGTTGCTGGTGCAGTTATCCGACAGCCATCTGTTCGCCGAGGCGGACGGTACGCTGCTGGGCATGAACACCCGAGAGAGCCTGCAAAAGGTCATTGAGCAGGTGCTCGAGCAGCAGCCACGGATCGACCTGATGCTGGCCACGGGGGATATTTCCCAGGATGGCACGCTGGAGTCGTATCAGCGGTTTCGTGCGATGACCGCGCAGATCGACGCGCCGGCGCGCTGGATTCCCGGCAATCACGACGAGCCGCAGATCATGGCGGTGGCGGCGGTGCAAAGTGCGTTGCTGGAGTCGGTGGTCGATATCGGCAACTGGCGGGTGACCCTGCTCGATTCGGCGGTACCCGGTTCTGTCCCGGGTTATCTGCAGGACGATCAGTTGCAACTGCTGGCGCGCTCGTTGAGCGAAGCGCCGGAGCGCCATCATCTGGTGTGTTTCCACCATCATCCGGTGCCGGTCGGTTGTGCCTGGGCGGAGCCGATCGGCTTGCGCAACCCGGAAGCGTTTTTCGACGTGCTGGATCGTTTTCCACAGGCGCGTGCGGTGTTGTGGGGGCATGTGCATCAGGAAATCGACCGCGAGCGCAACGGCGTGCGGTTGATGGCTTCGCCGTCGACCTGCATTCAGTTCGAGCCGGGGAGCGAAGAGTTCAAGGTCGGTGAGCAGGCGCCGGGGTATCGCTGGTTGCGGCTGTTGCCCGATGGTCGGCTCGAAACCGGCGTGGAGCGCGTTACCGACTTCGAATTCACTGTCGATTACGGCTCCGAAGGCTACTGATTTCGATCAAGAGCCCCTCACCCCAGCCCTCTCCCGGAGGGAGAGGGAGCTGACCGAGGTGTCTGGCGTTATCCATCGACCTGAAAGAATGTGTCGATTATGGATTCGCTGAAACTCGCTCAAGTCGGTGTAGCTCTTGAATATCCCCCATTCAGTCCCCTCTCCCTCCGGGAGAGGGCTAGGGTGAGGGGCTTTCTCCCTGTAAACTCCGCTATCTTTCGCCGACACCCAGGGAGCTCAAATGTCCGGTTCGATCCTCTATATCCACGGTTTCAACAGCGCCCCGGCCTCGAAAAAGGCCTGTCAGATGGTCGAGGTGATGGAGCGGTTGGGTTTGAGCGAGCAATTGCGTGTCCCGGCGCTGCATCACCATCCGCGTGAAGCCATCGGTCAGTTGCAGCAGGCGATTGCCGAGCTGGGCCGGCCGTTGCTGGTGGGAAGCTCACTCGGCGGCTACTATGCGACTCACCTGGCTGAGCGCCACGGCTTGAAAGCCCTGCTGGTCAACCCGGCGGTCAGCCCGCACCGGATGTTCGACGGCTACCTGGGCACGCAGAAAAACCTGTATACCGATGAGACCTGGGAATTGACCCACGACCATGTGAAGGCCCTGGCCGAGCTGGAAGTGCCGGCGCCCATGGATGCGCAGCGTTATCAGGTGTGGTTGCAGACCGGCGATGAAACACTGGATTATCGCCTCGCCCAGCAGTATTACCGGGCCTGTGCCCTGCGCATTCAGGCCGGCGGCGACCACAGTTACCAGGGTTTTGCCGGGCAATTGCCGGCGTTGCTGAGTTTTGCCGGCATTGGCGCCGATTTGTATCAGGCAATCGATTTCACCGCACTGTGAAGTCTTGCCCCTTTTTCATTGAATCACTGACGACGAGACCCTATGGCCACTCCCAGCGCTAGCTCTTATAACGCCGACGCCATCGAAGTCCTCTCGGGCCTCGACCCGGTGCGCAAACGCCCCGGCATGTACACCGACACCAGTCGGCCGAACCACCTCGCCCAGGAAGTCATCGACAACAGTGTCGACGAAGCCCTGGCCGGCCACGCCAAATCGGTGCAGGTCATTCTGCACGCCGATCACTCTCTGGAAGTCAGCGACGACGGTCGCGGCATGCCAGTGGACATTCACCCGGAAGAGGGGGTGTCGGGTGTCGAGCTGATCCTCACCAAGCTGCACGCGGGCGGCAAGTTTTCCAACAAGAACTACCAGTTCTCCGGCGGTCTGCACGGGGTGGGTATTTCCGTGGTCAACGCCCTGTCGACCGAAGTCCGGGTACGGGTGAAACGTGACGGCAACGAATACCAGATGACCTTCGCCGATGGCTTCAAGGCCACCGAGCTGGAAGTCGTCGGTACTGTCGGCAAGCGCAACACCGGCACCAGCGTGTACTTCGCGCCGGACCCGAAATACTTCGACTCAGCGAAATTCTCCATCAGCCGCCTCAAGCATGTACTCAAGGCCAAGGCTGTGTTGTGCCCGGGGCTGCTGGTCAGCTTCGAAGACAAAGGCACCGGCGAGAAAGTCGAGTGGCATTACGAAGACGGTCTGCGCTCCTATCTGGTGGACGCGGTCAGCGAATTCGAGCGCCTGCCGGACGAGCCGTTCTGCGGCAGCCTCGCCGGTAATAAAGAAGCGGTCGACTGGGCGCTGCTGTGGTTGCCGGAGGGTGGCGACGCGGTGCAGGAAAGCTACGTCAACCTGATCCCGACGGCGCAGGGCGGTACCCACGTCAACGGTCTGCGTCAGGGCCTGCTCGACGCGATGCGCGAGTTCTGCGAATTCCGCAGCCTGCTGCCGCGCGGCGTGAAGCTGGCGCCGGAAGACGTCTGGGAGCGCATCGCTTTCGTCCTGTCGATGAAGATGCAGGAACCGCAATTCTCCGGGCAGACCAAAGAGCGCCTGTCGTCCCGTGAAGCGGCGGCGTTCGTTTCCGGTGTGGTCAAGGACGCCTTCAGCCTGTGGCTCAACGCCAACCCGGAAACCGGTCTGGCGCTGGCCGAACTGGCGATCAACAACGCCGGTCGCCGCCTCAAGGCGAGCAAGAAAGTCGAGCGCAAACGCGTGACCCAGGGGCCGGCATTGCCGGGCAAACTGGCTGACTGCGCCGGTCAGGACCCGATGCGTTCCGAGCTGTTCCTGGTCGAAGGTGATTCCGCCGGTGGTTCCGCCAAGCAAGCGCGGGACAAGGAATTTCAGGCGATCCTGCCGTTGCGCGGCAAGATCCTCAACACCTGGGAAGTCGACGGCAGCGAAGTGCTCGCCAGCCAGGAAGTGCACAACATCGCCGTGGCCATCGGGGTCGATCCGGGCGCTGCGGACATGAGCCAGCTGCGCTACGGCAAGATCTGCATCCTCGCCGACGCCGACTCTGACGGTCTGCACATCGCGACCTTGCTGTGCGCGCTGTTCGTCCAGCACTTCCGCCCGCTGGTGGATGCCGGTCACGTCTACGTGGCGATGCCGCCGCTGTACCGCATCGACCTCGGCAAAGAAATCTACTATGCCCTCGACGATGCCGAGCGCGACGGGATTCTCGACCGTCTGGTGGCCGAGAAAAAACGCGGCAAACCGCAGGTCACCCGATTCAAAGGTCTGGGTGAGATGAACCCGCCGCAGCTGCGTGAAACCACCATGGACCCGAACACCCGGCGCCTGGTGCAACTGACGCTGGGCGAGGACTTTGCCGAGACCTCGGAAATGATGGACATGCTGCTGGCGAAGAAACGCGCCGGTGACCGCAAGAGCTGGCTCGAATCCAAGGGCAACCTGGCCGAGGTGACGGCCTGATGCGGTTTGGCTGGGCCTTGGCGGGTGCGTTGCTGCTGAGTGCGATGAGTGTGTCGGCCGAACCGCTCCAGGAACTGCGCGTGCTCTCGGAACACCCGGTCGACGGCATGCGCGGCGGTAACCTGTCGGGGCTGGCCATGTGTGGCAGCGAGTTGTGGACGGTGTCGGACCGCGATGACGACCAGATCTATCGGCTCAATACCGCCGATAAGGTCTGGCAGGCCGAAGCCTTGCACATCGACGTGCCGCCGGTGCCGGAGACCGGTTTGCCGTGGGGATTGCGCTCGCGCAATTGGGCCGCGTCGTTCGTGCGCGGTGGCGACCTGGATTTCGAAGGCATCAGCTGCGACAGCGCCGGCAATCGCTACATTGTCAGCGAAGGCCACGCGGCGGTCTTGCAGGTGCCCGTCAGCGGCCCGGTGAACTGGCTGAAGATCTCGCCGATGATGGTTCGCGAAGCGCGGGCCAGTGGCATGCTCCTGCATTTCAATGCGATCTTCGAAGGTCTGGCGATCAACCCGGCGGGCGATCAGATGTGGCTGGCCGCCGAACGGCAAAGCCGTGGCTTGCTGCTGATCAAGCGTCAGCAGACGGTGTGGGATTGCGACGGTCGTTGCGTGCTGCTCAGCGAGGGCGGCAAGGAGATGCAGCCGCCGCAGTTCCCGCATGCCAAAGCGGTCGACCGCGACTTTTCCGACCTTTCGTTGTTCAACGGCAAACTGTTTACCCTTGAACGCAACGCCTTCCAGATTTGTCGGCGCGATGCGCAGACCGCCAAGGTCGAGCGTTGCTGGTCGTACGCCGCTGAACTGTTGCAGGCCAACCGCCGTTACGCGCAGAACTTCGGGCTGGAAGAGGCACTGATCGTTGACGCTGAGGGTGCGTGGGTCGGCGTCGACAATAATTTCGGCCCGCGGGCCGACGGTGAGGTTCGCCCGATTGTCTGGCGCTTCGCCGCGCCTGAAGGCGGCTGGAGCGCCAAGCCGTGAGTCAGCAACCGCCGGGCAAGCGCGCCGGCCGGGTGTTGATGATTCTGGCCTGGTGCGCGGGGCTGTTTCTGGCCACGCGGTTTTTCGGCGAATGGGAACAGCGTCAGCAGAATCCGAACGTAGTGATCACGTCCGAGCAGCATGACGGCGTGATCGAAGTGAAGCTGGCCGGCAACGCCCAAGGGCATTTTGTCGCCAGCGGGCAGATCAACGGGGAACCGGTGGAGTTCATGCTCGACACCGGCGCCACCGATGTGGCGATCCCGGCGGATCTGGCCAAACGCTTGAAACTGGAAGAAGGTTTCGGTGTGACCCTGAGCACGGCCAACGGCCTGAGCCAGGGCTACCGGACCAAAATCGACCGCCTGCAACTGGGCGACATCGTGCTGCGGGATGTCCGCGCACTGGTGGCGCCGGGGCTGCATGGCGATCAGGTGCTGCTCGGCATGAGCGCCCTGAACAAACTTGAATTTACTCAGCGCGGCGGCACCATGCTGCTGCGCCAGACAACGAACCGATGAGGCCCGCATGAGCGATATCCTTGCAGACAGCTTAGATGGCGTAGAACGCCGATCGCTGGCTGACTTCACCGAAAATGCCTACCTCAACTATTCCATGTACGTGATCATGGACCGTGCTCTGCCGCATATCGGCGACGGCCTGAAACCGGTGCAGCGGCGCATCATTTATGCGATGAGCGAGTTGGGGCTGGACGCCGATTCCAAGCACAAGAAATCGGCGCGTACCGTCGGTGACGTGCTCGGCAAGTTCCACCCGCACGGCGACTCGGCGTGCTACGAAGCGATGGTGCTGATGGCCCAGCCGTTCAGCTATCGCTACACGCTGGTCGACGGCCAGGGCAACTGGGGTGCGCCGGACGATCCGAAGTCTTTCGCCGCCATGCGTTACACCGAAGCCCGCCTGTCACGCTATTCCGAAGTGCTGCTCAGCGAACTGGGCCAGGGCACGGCCGACTGGGGCCCGAACTTCGACGGCACCCTGCAGGAACCTTTGGTTCTGCCGGCACGTTTGCCGAACATCCTGCTCAACGGCACCACCGGCATCGCTGTCGGTATGGCCACCGACGTACCGCCGCACAACCTGCGCGAAGTCGCCACCGCTTGCGTGCGCCTGCTCGATGAGCCGAAAGCCACGGTCGAACAGCTCTGCGAGCACATTCAGGGCCCGGATTACCCGACCGAAGCGGAAATCATCACGCCGCGCGCCGACCTGCTGAAAATGTACGAAACCGGCAAAGGCTCGGTGCGCATGCGTGCCGTGTACCACGTCGAGGACGGCGACATCATCGTCACCGCGCTGCCGCACCAGGTTTCCGGGGCGAAAGTGCTGGAGCAGATCGCCGCGCTGATGCAGGCCAAGCCGTCGAAAGCGCCGCAGATCGCTGACCTGCGTGACGAATCCGACCACGAAAACCCGTGCCGCATCGTGATCATTCCGGTCAACAGCCGCGTCGATCACGAAGCGCTGATGCAGCATCTGTTCGCCAGCACCGAGCTGGAGTCGACCTACCGGGTCAACGTCAACATCATCGGTCTGGACGGCAAGCCGCAGCTGAAAAACCTGCGTGCGTTGCTGGTCGAATGGCTGGAATTCCGCCTGCTGACCGTGCGCCGCCGCCTGCAATTCCGCCTCGACAAGGTCGAGCGTCGCCTGCACCTGTTGGACGGTTTGCTGATTGCCTACCTCAACCTGGATGAAGTGATCCACATCATCCGTACCGAGGAACACCCGAAAGCCAAGCTGATCGAGCGTTTCGCCCTCAGCGAGATTCAGGCCGACTACATCCTCGACACCCGTCTGCGGCAGTTGGCGCGCCTGGAAGAGATGAAGCTGCGCGACGAGCAGGATGAACTGCTCAAGGAACAAGCCAAGCTGCAAGCCCTGCTGGGCAGCGAAGCCAAGCTGAAGAAGCTGGTGCGCACCGAGCTGTTGAAAGACGCTGAAACCTACGGCGATGACCGTCGTTCGCCCATCGTCGAGCGCGCTGAAGCGAAAGCGCTGACCGAACACGATCTGCTGCCGAACGAGAAAGTCACCGTCGTGCTGTCGGAAAAAGGCTGGATCCGTTCGGCCAAGGGGCATGACATCGACGCCACGGGCCTTTCGTACAAGGCCGGCGATGGCTTCAAGACCTCGGCGGCGGGTCGCTCCAACCAGTCTGCCGTGGTGATTGACTCCACGGGTCGCAGCTATTCGGTGGCCGCGCACACCTTGCCATCGGCCCGGGGCCAGGGAGAGCCGTTGACCGGACGGCTGACGCCACCACCGGGTGCGACTTTCGAATGCGTGCTGATGCCGGAAGACGATGCGCTGTACGTGATCGCCTCCGATGCCGGTTACGGTTTCGTGGTCAAGGGCGAAGACCTGCAAGCCAAGAACAAGGCCGGTAAAGCCCTGTTGAGCTTGCCGAACAACGCCAAGGTGATCGCGCCGCGTCCGGTGACCGATCGTGAGAATGATCTGCTGGCCGCCGTGACAAGCGAGGGGCGGATGCTGGTCTTCAATATCAGCGATTTGCCGCAGTTGGCGAAGGGCAAGGGCAACAAGATCATCGGAGTGCCGGGTGACCGTGTCGCCAGCCGTGAGGAGTTTGTCACCGACATTGCGGTCATTCCCGCGGGCGCTACGTTGATCCTGCAAGCAGGTAAACGTCCATACAAACTGAAAGCCGAAGACCTTGAGCACTACAAAGGTGAGCGCGGACGTCGTGGCAACAAGTTGCCACGTGGCTTTCAGAGGGTGGATGCGCTGCTCGTCGAAAACCTCAATTAGGCCAGAACACCTCCCCTAGACGCGTCGTTCTACGATTTAACGCGTAGATCGACGCTTTGGCGCTGGAGTCGGAACGCATATTCACGGATGATATGGCCTTTCCAAGCGCCGGCGTGGCCGAGCGTTCTTCATATTTATTGAGTATTTTCACTGTGGTCAGCCTTGTGGCGACCACCTGGACGGGATGATGACTGCTCTGCGCCCCCTTATTTTCCTGCTCGCTGGGGTTTTGGGCCTGGCGGGCTGCAGCGTTCACCAACCGGTGTCGCTGTATCAACTGGACAGCGGAAGTCCGGTTCAACCTGCGCAAAGCGCAGGCATGGCGGTTTTGTTGGGGCCGGTAATCGTGGCTGATTACCTGCAACGCGAAACCCTGCTGCAACGTCAACCTGACGGCAGTCTGCAAGCTTCGACCGATGGTCGCTGGGCTGGCAGCCTTTCGTCGGATATCGATCAATTGCTGATGCGTCAGGTGGCCGGTCATCTGGACAGCCAGCGTGTGGTGCTGGCACCTGCCACTCTGGGCTTTACCCCGGATGTGCAGGTATTGCTGACCATCACGCGCCTGGACTCCGGTGAGAAACAACCGGCGATTCTCGATGCGCAATGGCGTCTGATCGACCGTCGTGGTCAGGTGCGCGACAACCGCATCGTCCACCTGCAAGAGCTGCATGCCGGTACTACGGCTTCGCAGGTGCAGGCGCAGGGGATTTTGCTGCAGCGTCTGGCCGAGCAGTTGTCGGTGGCACTCAAACCATTGGCCAACCAGCCACCGGTGGCTGAGGCGCCGCGTAAAGCCGCCCCTAAACCGGCAGCGCCGGCGGCGGAAGCCGAGAAGCAGCCGAAGATCCCGATGGCTTCGCCGATTCGTACCGATATGGAAGTGTTCCGCTTCTAAGGCTGAATCAGCGTCAAACCAGAGCCCGCCTTGTGCGGGCTTTGTTGTGTCTGGGGCTGGGGATCCTTGTCGCCAGCGCTGGCGCCTTCGCGAGCAAGCCCGCTCCCACATTTGATCAGCTGCGGGCACATACCCTGTGGGAGCGGGCTTGCTCGCGAAGAGGCCCGGACAGACGGCAAAAGATATAGGGGGGTACGACGATCCTATGTAGGAGCTGCCGCTTTTCAACAGGCCACAAAAAAGCCCGCAGACAATCACTCGTCCGCGGGCTTTTGTGTATCTGCCTAAGCCTTACGCCCGGCGCTCATGCATCCGCGCCAGTTGCCGCTCAAGCATCGACGGATAAGGCTCCATCAGCCGCTCGACACAGCAGGCGCCTTCAGGGCTGGCAATCGGGCGGATCCGCGCACGCTGGCGAATCAGCCCGTCGTCACCGATCTTGCGCTCGACCAGCAGCAGGTTGCGACTGTGCTGCGACAGGGCCAGGGCATCCTGAGCCGAATCGGTCAGCAGCAGGTCGATCTGGCTCAGACCGAACAGGTCATCACCCAGGGTCAGACCCAACTGCAATTGCAGGGTGATGCCGCTGTCGGCGACTTCGATCTGCAACTGATGGCCCAGCGCGCGCAGCAATTCACCGCAGCAGATCGCATTGGTCAGGTAGTCATCACCGCTGTCTTCGGTGTGGAACAGCATCAGTGTGCTGCCATCGTTCAAGGTTTCGATTTCGCCCTGATACAGCGAGGCGGCCTGATCGAGGCAGTCGCGGTAGCGCTCCAGCAACTCTTCCAGGCGGGCACGCGGCAGGCGCCGCAGTTGCTCTTGCGAACCCAGCTGGATTGCCAGCACCGCGCTGTGTTGCGGCACGCTCGGGGTCGCCTGACGCGGGGCCGCTGGAGCGGCTTCGGTCAGCGACTCGTCGCGCAGATCGGCAAACGGATCTTCGTCGTCATCATCGTCTTCAACGGTGCTGACCACGTGGCGCGGCGCCGGTTTCTGCGCGGCCATCGGGCGGGTTTCGTCAAAACTCGGATCGCGCAGGTTGCGCACTTCGAACTCTGGTTCATCCTCTTCTTCGAACTCGGGTTCCGGCTCGGGCTCGGGTTTAGGCGCAGGCTCCGGAGCGAAGTTGGCGTGCAGTTGCCGCGCCAGATCGCCGATCTCGTCCTGACGGTCGGTGCCCGGGGTGTATTCGTCGATGTTGCGCAGCCACACGCGCAGTTGCAGCAGCGGCGTCGACAGGTAGCGCCCCATGCGCAGGCTCAGGGCCAGCGACAGCGCCAACAGAATCGCACTGAGAATGCCCATGCTTTGCAGGCTGATGGTCATCGGCTGCTGGAACTGATCCATGTCCAGGCTGATGCGCAGTTGCCCGGCGGTCACGTCCTGGAAGGTGATCTTGCTCTCGTACATGCCTTCGGCTTCGCCCAGCAGGCTGTGCTTGGGGCGCTGACCGGATTCGGCGAGGATGCGGTTGTCCACGCTATAGATAGCCGCGTGGGCCACCAGCTTGTTCTTGGTCAGGTTGTTGAGCAGCACGTTGAGGCTGAGGATGTCGTTGGACACCAACAGTTCGGTGGCGGAGGTGGCGGTCTGCGTGGTCAGGCTTTCGCCCAGCGCATCGGCCTGCTCGTGCATGGCCTGCTTGAACTGCAAGCCCATCACCCCGGCTTAGATCACCAGGGCCAGAGCGACCAGGATCACGTTTTGGCTGGCAATGCG
>NZ_JBIUVO010000049.1:1339-24957 GCF_044742995.1 Pseudomonas sp. NPDC087803 | reverse complement strand
GCGGGCCCCGCGCCCCCCGCGCCGGCCACGGCCCCGACCCTAGCCGCCCCCAACACTGCCCCCAAATACGCCCGGTCCACAGTCCCCCCGCCCCCCACCCCCAAGGCGCCCGCGGTGCCCGATGGTCACTGAAAGTGGGTAGAATGCGGTTTTTTTCCAGTTGCGGGGGTGCGCGTTGCGCGAAATCGTCCTGATTAACATCACGGGAGTCGACCGTCCGGGTCTGACGGCGGCCATTACCGGTGTTCTGGCCCAAGGTGGTGTGAACATTCTCGACATCGGTCAGGCGGTGATCCACGACACCCTGTCGTTCGGCATCCTGGTTGAAATTCCCGACTCCGAGCAAGGCAAGGCCGTGCTCAAGGACATTCTGTTCAAGGGCTACGAACTGGAGCAGCAGGTGCGCTTTACCCCGGTATCCGAAGAGGATTACCAGCAATGGGTGGGCAATCAGGGCAAGAAGCGCCACATCGTCACCCTGTTGACCCGCAAAGTGACCGCCGGCCAATTGCAGGCTGTCAGCTCGATCACCGCCAAATATGGCCTGAACATCGACCATATCGACCGTCTGTCGGGTCGCATGCCGCTGGACACTCCGGCGGACAAGGGCAAGGGCTGCATCGAGTTCTCCGTGCGTGGTGAAGCGGCAGATCCGCAGGCCCTGCGCGCCGAATTCCTCAGCGTCGCCCAGGAGCTCAACGTCGACATCGCCTTTCAGGAAGACTCGCTGTTCCGTCGCAACCGCCGTCTGGCGGTGTTCGACATGGACTCGACGCTGATCGAAGCCGAAGTCATCGACGAACTGGCCAAGGCCGCCGGCGTCGGCGAGCAAGTCTCGGCCATCACCGAGCGCGCGATGGCCGGCGAACTGGACTTCCGCGCCAGCTTCAAGGAGCGTCTGGCCCTGCTCAAAGGTCTGGACGTCAGCGTGCTGGACTCGATCGGCGCCTCGCTGCGCCTGACCGAAGGCGCGGAAACCCTGTTCGCCGAACTCAAACGCCTGGGCTACAAGACCGCGATTCTGTCCGGCGGCTTCACTTACTTCGCCAAGCAGTTGCAGGCCAAGCTCGGCATCGACTATGTGTTCGCCAACGAACTGGAAGTGGTCGACGGCAAGTGCACCGGCGTGGCGATCGAGCCGATTGTCGATGCGCAGCGCAAGGCGGATCTGCTGAAGGAGCTGGCGCACAAGGAAGGCTTGCGTCTGGAGCAGACCATTGCCGTGGGCGACGGCGCGAATGACCTGCCGATGCTGGCGATTGCCGGCCTGGGTGTGGCGTTCCGCGCCAAGCCGCTGGTCAAACAGTCGGCGAAGCAGGCGATCTCCACCTTGGGGCTGGATGGCGTGCTGTATCTGCTGGGCTTCCGCGATCGCGACGGGCAACTCTGAGCCTGAGACGGCCTCTGTGGCGAGGGAGCTTGCTCCCGCTGGGGCGCGAAGCGGCCCCGCTCTTTAACTCAAGAGAGTGGGACTGCTGCGCAGTCCAGCGGGAGCAAGCTCCCTCGCCACAGTTTCTTTAAAGCTTTAAAGCGATTTCCACAACGAATCGAAATCCTCCTCGCCCCCGCCATTGCGCGCGGTCTCCAGCGAGCGATAGGCAAACTGATTGAAACTGTGCGTGCTTGCCACCCGTCGATCCAGCCCGGCGCGGTGTTCTTCGCCGTGGGTGTTGATCAGCACTTTATTGCCTTCCTGAAACGGCAAGCGCGGGGCGAGCAAGGTTGCCGGCAAGTCGATGGCGCTGATCTCCGGCAGTAACAGACCGCGCAGATAGTGGCTGTGATCGTCTCGCGAGCGCACCAGTTGCAAGCCACAGGGTTCGGCGTGTGGCGCCACCAGCTCGATGCCCATTTGCGGGCCGCTGCCGCGTACCTGACGAATCCAGCGCACCACCGCAATGCTCCAGCCCTGATGCGCACTGTCCTGAATCCCGACCATTTCCCCGGCCTGCAACTCGCCGGGCACGTCGCTCGGCCACGCCAGGCAATAGCCGCCGGGACTGTGGTTGATCACCGGCAAGGTGTAGGTCGGGTAGTGCGGAGGGCTGTCGGTGTTGCTGTCGTCTTCGCCCAAATGGTCGTACTGGATTTCTTCGTACGGCAGCAACTCCTCAGCCGCACTCTGCGGGGCGGCGTCGAAGGCCTGGCTCCAGCTGTCCTTTTCGCCCTGGACCACGGCGCGGCTGAAGTTCGCCGCGCGCGCGCCGGGGTGCTTGAGCAGTTCGCTGAAGCTGCGTTCGCCACCCAGATAAAAGTGCAGGGCGCTCATGCCGACACACACGGTCAGGCTGCCCTGGCCGACGGTGCGTTGAAAACTGCGTTCGGCGGCCTGGCCCCAGCTGGCGTGCAAATGCTGCAGGGTATCGAGGCTCAGTCCTGCCGGGACGGGCAGCGGCGTCGACGTCTCCTGTTGCATTAAATGCGCTTCGATCACGTTCACCAGCGGTTGCGGATCGAAGCCCAGCAATGCGCCCTGTTGTTCTTGGCGAAACATGCTGCGGTAGCGCGGCCCGGCGTCCAGTTCGGCGCTGATGGCGAACAGTCCATCCTGCGGACTGCCGGGATGCAACTTGAGCAGCGCACTCCACGGCTCCAGCACTTCGCCCAGCCGGGCGATCTGGTTCTGCCGCAGTTGATTGCAGCGGGCGCTGCCCAGCAGCAGGGCGGCGATGTAGGTCTGTTCCAGACTCAGTTCACTGCTCAGGCTCGCCAGATCGTCGTGCACCCGGCGCTGTTGCAACTGCAAGGCGCAGGCGCAGCGATACAACTGATGCAGCTCGAACCACAGATGTTCCGGCGGCGGGCTATACAGCTGCGTCGCCCGCAGCAGTTGCCCCTTGAGTGCATGCGCGGTCCGTTGCAGAGCCTGACCGACCAGCGCCGCACGATCCTTTTGGTACTTGGGGGTAATGCGCAGAACGATCTGCTTGTAGCCGATGGCCAGCTGACTTTGCAGCGCCTGACACAGGTTGCTGATCTTGCGCGAGCGGTCATCGAGCATTATCGCCTGATGCAGGAAGTGCCGCTCCAGATGCTGGCAGACGAAATACACTTCGGGGCGCAGCAACTCCAGCAGTTGCAGACGATTGTCGCTGGGGGTGAGCAATTGGTTGAGTTCGCCCAGGCCTTGATACAACTGGCGGGCGGTTTCGCCGATGTTCGCCTTGGGCAGGCCGGCGATCCAGCGCTTCAGATCGCGCGGGGTGGCTTCGCAGAAAGACAGGCGCGTTTGCGTCGGGATCGGGGCGCGCAGGGAGGGTTGGGGGCGTGACTCACTCATGCCGTGACTGGCTCCAGCGGCGAAATAGGCAACTCAGAGAACTCTAGCAGCTGTGGTCCGTTTCGCTGGATGACGTCAGGCTTTTTGACCGCTGGTCTGCTGGCCGGTTGCCATTCAACAAGCCCTACTAGTCTCTCAGGCGTGCGATCGGAAACGCACGGTTGCACGGCCTGCCGTCAACCTCGGGCAGGTCTCCCGAAACTTCAAGGAGATGAGGTTCATGTCTAAATATGCAGTGGCAAATCAATGGGGTGGTAGTTCGGCACCGTGGCATCCGGGTGGAACCTGGGTATTGGGCGGGCGGGACAACCAGCAAGTCGTCGCTATCGAGATCAAGTCGAGCGATGACGGCAAAAGCTTCACCGGCACCATGACTTACGCCGGCGAAGGCCCGATTGGCTTCAAGGCGCAGCGCACCGGTCAGAATCAATACAACGTCGAGAACCAGTGGGGTGGCAATGATGCCCCATGGCATCCGGGCGGCAAGTGGGTGATCGGTGGACGGGACAATCAGAACGTCGTCGCGTTGAGCGTCACTTCCAGCGATGGAGGGAAAAACCTCAGTGGCACCAATACCTACGCCAACGAAGGGCCAATCGGCTTCCGTGGGCAGATAGAGTAACGGCGCCTCCCAGGTCGTGTCCGCCCTTTCACAGACGTGTGAAAGGGCGGATCAGCCGGCTCAGGCAGTCGGCAGTGCCAGGGCCTGGCCCATTTGCACTGGTGAACCCGCCACCAATTCTTCAGCCCACTTCACTTGGTCCGGGCCGAACAGCACGATCGCCGTCGAACCCAGTTTGAAACGCCCCAGTTCTGCGCCTTTTTCCAGATGAATCGGCGCACGGGCGGCTTCGTCGTAGCGGAAGGTTTTCAGTTCGCGCTTCGGTGGGGTGACCAGACCGGCCCACACGGTTTCGATCGACGCGACGATCATTGCGCCGACCAGCACCACGGCCATCGGCCCGCGCTCGGTGTCGAAAATGCACGCTACGCGCTCGTTGCGGGCGAACAGCTCCGGAACATTTTCCGCGGTGGTCTGGTTGACCGAGAAAATCCGGCCCGGGATGTAGACCATCTCACGCAGAGTGCCGGCCAGCGGCATGTGCACGCGGTGGTAATCCTTCGGCGACAGGTAAATGGTGGCGAAGTCGCCGCCCATGAACGGCGCCGCGTTCGCCGCGTCACCGCCGAGCAGTTCCAGCACGCTGAAGCTGTGGCCCTTGGCCTGGAACACGCGACCGTGTTCGATCGGGCCGAGCTGACTGACCGCACCGTCGGCCGGGCTGAGGATCGCGCCCGGGGTCTGGTCCAGTGGCCGCGCGCCGTCTTTCAGGGCACGGGTGAAGAAGGCGTTGAAGTGCTCATAGGCGGTCAGGTCTTCGACCAGCGCTTGCGACATGTCCACCTGATAACGCTTGGCGAACCACTGGGTGAAAGCATTCTTGAACCAGCGCACGCGGCACTCGGCAACGCAGCCGGCGAGGCGCGACAGCAAGTGATGAGGCAGCAGGTACTGGCTGAGGATAAACAGACGCTCTTTCATTAGTTGTCCTTAGAACCTTGAATCTCGACAGGCGTATCAGGGTGGTTGCCCCATTCGCCCCAGGAACCGGCGTAGCCCTTGACCCGCGGATAACCGAGGGATTTGGCCACCAGATAAGTGAAGCCCGACCGGTGATGGGTCTGGCAGTGGGTAATGATTTCTTTGTCCTTGGTGATCCCGAGGTCGTCGAGGATCTGCGGCATATCCGTGCGAATCCGCAGCTGACGCGCCTTGTCCATGCCGGCGGTCCACTCGAAGTTCACCGCACCGGGGATGTGTCCGGCCTTGGCGGCCAGCACTTTCTCGCCGGAATATTCCAGCGGTCCGCGCGCATCCCAGATCGCCAGATCGGCAGCGCCGAGACGGCTTTGCAGGTATTCGCGGGTCGCGGTCGGCTCGTCGTGCAGGGTCAGGGCTACCGGGCCGCCCACCGCAGGCGGCACCTGGATCGACATCGGCATGCCCGCTTCCAGCCACGCCGGCAGACCGCCGTCGACGTAGTGGTATTTGTCGTGACCGATCACGTCGAGCAGCCAGATAAAGCGCCCGGCCCAGCCTCCGCCTTCGTCGTCATAGACCACGTAGACCGCGTCCTGGCGATGCCCCAGCTCACCGAACAGCGCCTCCAGATCGGCTTTGGCCGGCAGCAGCCCCGGCGCCGGCGGCTGGCCGAGCTGGGTGCGTTTGGGGTCGACAAAGCGTGCGCCGGGCAGGTGGCCCTCGGCATAGCGGGCGGCACTGGTCAGGTCCACCAGAATCAGTTCGCGGGCATCCAGCCGAGGGAGCAGGTCGCTCGGTTCGATGACGAGCGGCAAGCCAGAGAAGTCAGACATGTGAGGTCTCCAGAGCACAAAGGGGGGGATTGTAGCGCAGCCTCATCGGCCGCGGCTGCTAAAGCTGTGCAGGGCCTTTTCGATGCACTGCGCGGTTTTGCCGAAAGCCTGCACGCTGATGTCGGCGAACGGCCCGCCGCCCTGATCGGCGACGACGATCATGATCACCCGGCCGTTATTGACCAGTGAGCGCAGGAACAGATGTTCACCACGGAACAGCGTGCGCAGGCCTTGCGGCAGCAGGGCGGAGAATTGTGCGTTGTTCTCGGGGTTGATCCGCACCTGTGCCTGCTGCGCGAGCAAGCGTTGCAGAACCTTGCTCTGACTGACGACAAAATTCAGCGCGGCGGCTTCCTTCGGCAAACCGAAGGTCTGGTGCACGCGCAGATTCGATTGCGTGCGGTCGGCCATCAGAATCATCACCCGGCGCATGCCGCTGGCCACCAGCGCATCGCGGGCGGCGACGGTCAGGCTCATGGCGTTAGTGAAGCGGCTCGGCTCGGCCAGCAGTTCGGCGCATTGCCGGCGCCACTGCGTCAGATCCTCGGCACTCGGCGCGGCCGCCGGCAGCATCCCGGCCGGCAACCGATGGGTGCCCCACGGCCATAATAATGAAACGGCCGGGTGCCACAGATCGGGTATTGCATGCTGGCGCGCACTGTTGGCCGCTTGCTGGTGCAACTGCTGCTGCACTTCGTCCATCGAGATTTGCAGATAAAGGCTGGTCAGGTACTGCCAGCGCTCGCTGTGCGGACTGTCCCAGGCCTGTTGCGCCGACAGCGCCAGGCCGTTGGCCAGCAACACGGTGTTGGCCGGCTGGTTGAGCCAACGGCGCAGGGTAGGGTCATCGTCGAGGCGATTCTGCTGGCGCAGCGGATGCTCGCTGTCGCGGGCGATGCGCAGCACTTTCACCAGTTCGCGCTGTTCGCTGAGCAGCAACTTATAGCCTTGTTGCACCCAGATCGGCAGGTGCCAGACTTGCACCAGCGCCTCGGCGATCTTCAGCAGGCGCACGCCAAACAGTTGCTTCTCGACGGTACGCGCCGATTCGCCCTTGTGGATAACCCGCAGTTCCCACTCTTCGAGTAATCCGGGAAACGTCAGCGCCAGCGGCCATAACGGCGAGAGAAACAACAGGCTGCCCCAGTGAATGTCCTGCCACAGCCGCGCCAGGCGACTGGCGAAAAAACCGTTGGCCTGTTGCGTGGCGTGCTGGCTGATCATCTGCAGTTGGCGCAGGGCCTTGGGAATCTGCATCTGCGGTTCGACGGGCAGGCGCGCGAGCAATTCTTCGGTACGCGCAAGACCCAGACGGTTGATCGCCACCTCGAGATTTTCCGCCGCGGCGGCCATCGTGCCGTGGGTGTGACGATTAGCCTCACGGATGATGCTCAAGGCCAGCGCCGGACTGTCCTGCATCAGATCGGCGATATCGCGCAGCGAGCTGCGGTTGTCGCGGATCGCCCGGCAAACCTTGTCGTGCGCCTCTTGCGGCACGGGCAGGCGCACGCCATCGAGCAGCTTGACCCAGCCCTCGAGCGTGGTCGGTTTTGCGTGTGGGACGTTCGTTTCATTAGCCATGTCTGGACGGGATCTTCACTGACTGTAGACGCGCCCGGCATGGGCTAAATTGGCTTTTCGCCTGAACTGGCTATAGTCTGGCGCAGTTTTGCCGATAAGTAGAAGAAGAGATTTTTTAACTTCCGAATATGACCTTGAACCCGACTCAGTAAGTACTTTCTACCTATGGCTAAAATTATCGGCATCATCGTCGTATTCGCGAGCGTGCTCGGCGGATACGTGCTCTCCCACGGCAAAATTGCCGCCCTGATCCAGCCCTTCGAGGTGATGATCATCGGTGGTGCGGCCCTTGGTGCATTCCTGCAGGCCAACCCCGGTTACATGACGATGCACGTGCTCAAGAAATCCCTGAGCATGTTCAGTTCGCGCTTCAGCCACACGTTCTATCTGGAAGTGCTCGGCCTGATCTACGAGATCCTCAACAAGAGCCGCCGCGAAGGCATGATGGCCATCGAAGGCGACATCGAAGACGCTGCCGCGAGCCCGATCTTCGCCAAGTACCCGGCCGTGCTCAAAGACGAGCGCATGACCGCGTTCATCTGCGATTACCTGCGCATCATGTCCTCCGGCAACATGGCTCCGCATGAGCTGGAAGGCCTGTTCGACATGGAACTCTACAGCCTCAAGGAAGACCTCGAGCACCCGTCCCATGCAGTGAACGGTATTGCCGACGCCATGCCCGGTTTCGGTATCGTCGCGGCGGTACTGGGTATCGTGGTGACCATGGCTTCGCTGGGTGAAGGCGATCAAAAATCCATCGGCCTGCACGTCGGTGCGGCACTGGTCGGTACCTTCTTCGGTATTCTCGCGGCTTACGGTTTCTTCGGGCCGTTGGCGCATTCCCTGGCGCACGATGCCAAGGAAGAACTGAACGTCTACGAAGCCATCAAGGCCTCGCTGGTGGCTTCGGCTTCCGGCATGCCGCCATCGCTGGCCGTGGAGTTCGGGCGCAAGGTTCTGTACCCGGCGCACCGTCCAAGCTTTGCCGAGCTGGAACAAGCCGTTCGCGGTCGCTAAGCCATGGAAAATAATCAGCCGATAATCATCAAGCGCGTCAAGCGCATAGCCGGCGGGCATCACGGCGGGGCGTGGAAAATCGCCTTCGCCGACTTTGCCACGGCGATGATGGCGTTCTTCCTGGTGTTGTGGCTGCTGTCCACCGCCACGCCTGAACAGAAGATCGCCATCGCCGGTTACTTCAAGGATCCGGTCGGCTTCTCCGAAAGCGGCACGCCGTACATCATCGACCTGGGCGGCACGCCGACCCTGGCGCCGGAAAACACCCTCAACCCTGAGGTGAAGTCGCAGCCGCAACCGGACAAGGTCACGGTCGACACCGAGCAGGTCGAAGGCATGGCCGAGCAGGTCGAGAAAGAGCGCCTGGAGCTGTTACTGCAAGAGCTGCAGAACAAGGTCGACGAGAACCCGCAGCTGCAGAAGTTCAAGGATCAGATCCTGTTCGAGATCACCCCGAACGGCTTGCGCATCCAGATCATGGACGCCGAAAACCGGCCGATGTTCGACTCAGGTTCCGCACGCCTGAAACCGTACTTCGAAGACATCCTGCTGGCCATGGCCGACACCATCAAAGCGGTGCCGAACAAGATCAGCATCAGCGGCCACACCGACGCCAAGCCGTACACCGGCACTGGCGATTTCGGCAACTGGGAACTCTCGGCCAACCGTGCCAACGCTGCGCGGCGTGCGCTGGTTGCCGGCAGCTATCCGGACGGGCAAGTGGCGCGGGTCGTGGGTTACGCCTCGTCGGCGCTGTTCGACAAGGAAAACCCGTTCAACCCGGTCAACCGCCGCATCGACATCGTGGTGCTGACCAAAAAGGCCCAGGCCGCGATCGAGGGCTCGCAAGGTGCCGACCCGGCCAAGCCTGCCGCCGAAGGACAGAACGGCGCCGCTCCGGCAGCGCCGGTCGATCCGAACGCGCTGCCGGCAGATCAGCAACCGGTACCGGCGCACGAGTTGCGTGAACGCTTGAACCTGTTCGACGACGCCGCACCGAAACCGGCCGCGCCGGGGACAGCGGCGCCAGCGCCAGCTGCTCCGCCAGCCACTGCACCGGCCCCCGCGCCGAAGCAGTGACCGACAAAAAAGCCGACAGTGATGTCGGCTTTTTTGTGGCTGTCGATTGACCTCAGAAACCGCGCCGAATCCGGTTTTTCAGTTGTTCATGGAAAAGATCGGCGTTGCGCTTATAGGTACCGCTGAAGGATTCGTTGCTCGAATCCAGCGTCATCGAGCGCTTGCTCGATACTTCTTCACGATAGGCATCGATAAAGAAATTCAGATCACTGGCCGTGCTCAGCTTCGGCCACTTGTCCAGATACTCCGGCAGCTTTGCCGGGCCGGTGCGGAACGAGCAGATCCGCCGGTTGCTGATCGTCGCTTCGCCGATTTCGAACGGCACCCACCACGACAGTGCGGTTTTCTCTGAAACCACCGCCAGCAGATGCGTGCATTCGGTGATGTTGCGCGTGATGACCCCGGTGATGTCGTCGGTGGTCTGCGACTCCGGGTCGAGTACGTCGAGGTAGGTCTTGATGTTGGCCTGCATCAATTGGGCATTGATCGCCATGGCCTGTGGGCGATCCATGTGGCGGTAGCTGATGAATACGGGCATCAGAAATGTCCTTTCAGGGCGAGTTCACGGTAATAGGCGCCGAGCGCGGTGAGACGGCAGCCAGTGGCGTGAATGGCCGCGTAATACATGTGTTCGGCGTCGACCGGTTCGATCAGGCTGTGGCGGTTGCACTTTTGCAGTTGGGCGAAGACCTCGCCGTGCTCCGGGTCGAACACGGCCTCGGTGGGTTCGTAGCTGGGGTCGAGCGCGAACGTCGATTCGGCTTCGGCAAACCATTCCGGCAGTTTGCGCAGGATCTCCTTGGGGATCAGCGGCGAGACTTCGCGCAGGGAAATGAACTGCGAGACGTTGGTCTTGAACACCGGGCGCTGTTCCCAGGCGTCGAGCGCGTTGTCGACGAAGGAATACAGGCTGCCCGGAGTGATCTTGCCGAGAATGTTCGCCGCACCGCCGTGCAGGGCCTGCAACAGTAAACCGGTGAAGACGCCGTGTTGCGCACCTTCCAGGGCCGGCTCTTCCTTTTTGCAGGCGGTCAGGATGGTCATGCCTTCGCCGACCACGCTGCTTTCGCTGCGCAAGGCGCGCACTTCGCCGGCCGCGCCGCTCTGGCAGCAGTCGAGGATGATCACTTTGTTTTTGATTTTCGTGGCTTTGGCGGCCCAGTTGAGAATGTCGCTGATGCGGATGCCGTCCTTGGCGCTGCGATAGTCCTGCGGCAGGAGCATGCCTTCATCGTTGTCGCTGTCGAAGCCGCCATGCCCGGCGAAGTACAGCAGCGCGACGTTGCAGTCGCCGGAGAACAGCTCGCGGATCTGGTCTTCGAGCTTGCCCCGGCCGAGGTTGTCTTCAGCGGAGGTCAGTACTACGTTCTTGAAGTTGGGATCGCCATTGGCGTCGGTCTTCAACACGGACGCCATGGCCATGGCGTCGTTGCAGCAACCATTCAAGGGTGAAACGTGCGAGTAGTGGTTGATGCCGATAAACAGTCCCTTGCGCATGCTTACACCGCCGTGTGCTGACGGATTGCACCGATGATGCTGTTGGTGTTCCACGCGCATTCGGCGTGTGCCGCCGCACGTACTACCGTGGAAATACGCTCGGCGCCGAACGGCTTGATCGCGATGATCACCTTGCCCATGCGCTTGGCGATCTCGATTTCCTTGTTGATCCACTTGCTGTAGGTCGAATACATCCCGGCCATGATCAGTACCGCCGAGCACGGCCGGATCTTGTTTTCGATGGCTGCTTCCAACTGCCTGTCGGTCTGCGCGCCCATGATCGGGTTGTGCGGCGGCACGGAAAAATTCTTGAAACTGAAATCCGCCTTGGCGCCGAGCAGGCGCACCAGATTGTCGTGGGCGTGGGCATAGTTCCACGAATGGCTGATGAACAAATGGTAGGTCTGCATGGGGTTCCTCGAAGGTCGCGACGGTGCGAAGGAACAACCCAATCTAGGCATCTGGAAGGCGCCCGCAAGGTCTGCGCGCGGAAACAGAAATGTCCTGCAAGCAGGCGCGAGCAGGCCTGTCAGAAAGGTCTGACGTTTAAGCGGTCGGGGAATGTGTCAGGCGGGTCCGACATCCGGCAGCCCCTTGGCGAGGGGCTGCCGTTGCAGATGTTTAGTAGCCGTTTTCCGGCAGGCTGGCGATGATCGAGCGGTAGCTGTTCATCCGCTGCTGCTGCACGCGGCCATCTTCCAGGGCCTTGAGCAGTGCACAACCCGGTTCGCGATCGTGCTTGCAGTCGCGGAAACGGCAAGTGCCGAGCAGGTCGTTGAACTCGATGAAACCGGCTTCGACGTCGGCGCGGCTGACGTGGCCCAGGCCGAATTCACGGATACCCGGGGAGTCGATCAACTCGCCGCCGCCCGGGAAGTGGAACAGGCGCGCGGTGGTCGTGGTGTGCGTGCCCTGACCGGACAGCTCCGACAGCGGGCCGACACGGGTTTCGACTTCCGGCAGCAGGCTGTTGACCAGCGACGACTTGCCGACGCCGGACTGGCCGACGAACACGCTGATACGGCCGTCGAGCTGCTTCTGCAACTGTTCCATGCCGTTGCCGTGATGTGCGGACACTTCCAGCACCGGATAACCCAGCGTGCGGTACACCGCCAGCAGCGCGTTGAGCGCCGGGGCGTTCTGCTCGTCGATCAGGTCGAACTTGTTCAGCAACAGCAGCGGGCGGATGCCGGCGTGTTCGGCGGCGACCAGGTAGCGGTCGATCAGGTTGGCATGCGGCTCGGGCAGCGGTGCGAAGACGATGACGATCATGTCGACGTTTGCAGCCACCGGCTTGAGCTGGCCACGGCTGTCCGGGCGGCAGAGTTCGGTGGTGCGCGGCAGTTGCGCGACGATCACCCCGATGCCCTGGTTGCCGGCGCGCCAGACCACCCGATCACCGGTCACCAGCGCGGGCAGGTTGGCGCGCAGGTGGCAACGGAAAACCTCGCCGGCCTGTTCGCCGTCCACGGCCTCGACTTCGACCTGCACACCGAAGTGGGCGATCACCAGGCCGTGTTGCTCAGGGCCCAGGTCGCCGCCCTCGAGGGCTTCGACCGCCGAGGACTCGCGTTTGGCGGCGCGTGCGGCGCGCTCACCTTGAATCTTTTCGATGCGCCAGTTTTGACGACGATTGAGTTGGCGTTTGGCCATGGGTGTTCCGTCTGAAGAATGCAGCGATTAGGTAAAACGGCCGCGAGTTTAGCACGCCCGGGCACCGGCCTAGGCTAAACTGCGCAGCATTGCCTAGGAGCCCGAATATGCAAAACCCGCAGAACCTGATCTGGATCGACCTGGAAATGACCGGTCTGGATCCGGAAAACGACGTCATCATCGAAATGGCCACCATCGTCACCGACAGTGACCTGAACACCCTGGCCGAAGGCCCGGTGATCGCCATTCACCACAGTGACGAAGTGCTCGCCCGCATGGACGAGTGGAACACCCGCACCCACGGCAACTCGGGCCTGACCCAGCGCGTGCGTGACAGCCGTATCAGCATGGCCGAGGCCGAGGCCGAAACCATCGCCTTCCTGGAAAAATGGGTGCCGAAGGGCAAGTCACCGATCTGCGGCAACAGCATCTGCCAGGACCGCCGCTTCCTTTATACCCACATGAAAGCGCTGGAAAGCTACTTCCACTACCGCAACCTCGACGTGTCGACGCTCAAAGAGTTGGCCGCACGCTGGGCACCGGACGTGCGCGACAGCTTCAAGAAGGGCAGCACTCACCTGGCGCTGGACGACATCCGCGAGTCGATCGCCGAGCTGCAGCACTACCGCAAGCATTTCATCAAGTTCTGATTGAGGGGTGTCTGCCCTGACGTCTTCGCGAGCAAGCCCGCTCCCACAATTTGGAATGCGTTCCCCCTGTGGGAGCGGGCTTGCTCGCGAAGAGGGCGTCAGAGTCCCGTAAGATTCAAGTCAGAAATGCATCCCGGAGTGCGCCCCCTTCTGGTGCGGCGCTGAAATGGCTAGACTGCGCGCCTTCCTGCCAGGACCGCCGCCATGTTGCTGATGCTTTATCTGATCGCCATTACCGCTGAAGCCATGACTGGCGCGTTGTCTGCCGGACGGCGCGGCATGGACTGGTTCGGGGTGGTGCTGATCGCCTGCGTCACGGCGCTGGGTGGTGGTTCGGTGCGTGACGTGTTGCTCGGGCACTATCCGCTGACATGGGTCAAACACCCGGAATACCTGGTGCTGACCTCGGCCGCTGCAATGCTCACGGTGTTCACCGCCCGCTGGATGCGTCACCTGCGCTCACTGTTTCTGGTGCTCGATGCGGTCGGTCTGGTGGCGTTCACCCTGATCGGCTGCATGACCGCCCTGGAAATGGGCCACGGCATGCTGGTGGCCTCGGTCAGCGGCGTGATCACTGGAGTGTTCGGCGGCATCCTGCGCGACATCTTCTGCAACGACATCCCACTGATCTTCCGCCGCGAACTGTACGCCAGCGTCTCGTTCGCCGCCGCGTGGTGCTACATGCTCTGCCTGTACCTGAATGTGCCGAGCGAACAGGCGATTCTGATCACCTTGTTCGGCGGTTTTCTGCTGCGACTGCTGGCGATCCGTTTCCACTGGGAAATGCCCAAGTTCGTCTACAACGATCAGCCTTGACGCGATCCCTTTGTAGGAGCTGCCGCAGGCTGCGATCTTTTGATCTTGTCTTTTAAAATCAAAGTCAAGAGATCGCAGCCTGCGGCAGCTCCTACAGTTGACCGTGCTGTTTGAGCGCCCACTCGACGTGTTCACGCACCAGCTCTGACGGATAATCACGGCGCGCCTTCAAGGCTTCCAGCACCGGAATGCTCGACGGCGCGTTGCCCAGCCCGACCGCCAGATTGCGCAACCAGCGCTCGTAACCGGCGCGGCGCAGCGGCGAGCCTTCGGTGCTGCCGAGAAACTTGTCCTCGTCCCACAGGAACAGCTCCGCCAGTTCGGCGTTGTCCAGATTGTGCCGTGGCTTGAAATCGCTTTCCCCGGATGGCCGGGCGAAACGATTCCACGGGCAGACGATCTGGCAGTCGTCGCAGCCGAACACGCGGTTGCCGATCAGTGGACGCAGGTCTTCGGGGATGGCGTTTTTCAGTTCGATGGTCAGGTATGAGATGCAGCGCCGGGCGTCCAGCACGTATGGGCCGACGAAGGCGTTGGTCGGGCAGATATCCAGGCACGCGGTGCAGCGCCCGCAATGTTCAGTGCTGTGCGGTTCGTCCACCGGCAGCGGCAGATCGACGAACAGTTCGCTCAAGAAGAAATAGCTGCCGGCCTTGCGGTTCAGTACCAGGGTGTTTTTGCCGATCCAGCCCAGCCCGGCCTGCTCGGCGATGGCTTTTTCCAGCACCGGGGCGCTGTCGACGAAGGCGCGAAAACCGAACGGGCCGATCTCGGATTGAATCTTGTCGGCCAATTGCTGCACACGTTTACGGATCAATTTGTGGTAATCGCGGCCCAAGGCATAACGCGAAACGTAGGCCTTCTCCGGTTGCGCGAGCATTTGCGCCATTTGCGTGTCGCCGGGCAGGTAGTCCATGCGCAGCGAAACCACGCGCAACGTACCCGGGACCAGTTCCTCCGGATGCGAGCGTTTGCTGCCGTGGGCGCCCATGTAATCCATTTCGCCGTGGTAGCCGGCGGCGAGCCAGCGCTCCAGGTGCTGCTCATGCTCGGCCAGGTCCAGACCGCTGATGCCGACTTGCTGGAAGCCCAGCTCGCGGCCCCAATCCTTGATTGATTGGGCGAGGGCGGGCAGATCTGTGGTGATGGCGGACATGAGGCGAGAGAAACCGGAGCTGAGGTGCGTATAATTCTGCCAGACATCGGAGCCCGAAGACGCATGCCGCACACGAAAGATGAATTACCCGACGCGCTGTATGGCGCTGCGCAGGTGCGAGCACTCGATGCGCGGCTGATCGCTGCGGGTACGCCGGGCTTCGAATTGATGCAGCGCGCCGCGCACGCGACCTGGCGCGCATTGGTCCGGCAGTGGCCGTCGGCGAACCAAATGACCGTGCTGGCCGGGCATGGCAACAACGCCGGCGATGGTTTTCTGATCGCCGCGCTGGCGCACCGGGCCGGTTGGACGGTGCGGGTGCTGGCCGTCGGTGATCCGCAACGCTTGTCGGGCGACGCGGCGCAGGCTCATGCGCAGGCACTGAGCGATGGCGTCGCCGTGCAGGGCTGGACCGCGCAAAGTGAGCTGCGCGGCATTATCGTCGATGCCTTGCTCGGTACCGGGCTGGCCGGCGATGTACGTGAGCCGTATGCCGCTGCGATCAAGGCGATCAATGCCAGCGGCCTGCCGGTGGTGGCGGTGGATATTCCTTCCGGACTGTCTGCCGATACCGGGCATATCCTCGGTGTGGCGGTTCGGGCCGACATTACCGTGACCTTTATTGCCTTGAAACTCGGCCTGTTCACCGGGCATGCGGCGGATCAGGTCGGGGCGCTGGTGTTTAACGATCTGCAAGCCGCCACCGACATCTACCGTGACATTCCTGTCAGCGCTCTGCGTCTCACGACGGCTAATCTTCCGCGACTGGCTCCGCGTGCGCCCGCTGCCCACAAAGGGCGCTTCGGGCATTTGCTGTTGATCGGCGGCGATCAGGGGTTTGGCGGGGCGATTCTGCTCAGTAGCGAAGCGGCCTTGCGCAGCGGCGCGGGCATGGTGTCGCTGGCGACCCGCCCGGAGCATGTCCCGGCAGCGCTGACGCGAATCCCGGAAGTCATGGCCCTCGGCACGTCGTCGGCCAATCAGTTGATGGGGCTGCTGGAAAAGGTCTCGGTGCTGGTGGTTGGCCCGGGTCTCGGCCAGGCGAGCTGGGGCCGGGCGCTGTTGTCCGCCGCCGCCAATGCGCCGCTGCCACAGGTGTGGGACGCCGACGCACTGAATCTGCTGGCGAGCGATTTTGTCAGCCTGCCCAAGGAGTGCGTGATCACCCCGCATCCGGGCGAAGCAGCGCGCCTGTTGGGTGTCAGTACCGCCGAGGTGCAGGCTGATCGCCCGGCCGCCGCGCGGGCGTTGAGCAAAAAATACTCGGCCGTCGTCGTGCTGAAAGGCGCCGGCAGCCTGATCGCCCATCCCGATGGGCGCCTGGCGCTGTGTCATCAGGGCCATCCGGCCATGGCCACCGCCGGTCTGGGCGATGTACTCGCCGGGCTGACCGGGGCGCTGCTGGCGCAGGGCATGCACGGCTTCGATGCCGCGTGCCTGGCAGTCTGGCTGCACGCCAATGCCGGCGCGCAACAAGGTAAATTCGGCCGTGGACTGGCGGCCAGTGATCTGATTCCAGTCATTCGTCAGTTGTTGGAGGAGCATGCACCGTGTCTGAAGTAACCCTGTACCTGGCCGATGAACAGGCCATGAGCGACTTTGGCGCACGGATCGCCCGCGTTACCCAGGGCCACGGCCTGATTTTCCTGGTAGGCAATCTGGGCATGGGCAAAACCACCCTGTCGCGGGGGATCATTCGCGGTTTGGGGCACGTCGGCGCGGTAAAAAGTCCGACCTTCACTCTGGTCGAGCCCTACGAAATCGGTGAGGTGCGCGCCTTCCACTTCGACCTGTATCGTCTGGTCGATCCGGAGGAGCTGGAGTTTCTCGGCATCCGCGACTATTTCGAAGACGATGCCCTGTGCCTGATCGAGTGGCCCGATAAAGGTGCAGGCTTTTTGCCAAAGCCTGACCTGACCATTACCATTAGCCCGCAAGACAGCGGGCGTTCGCTGAAAATTTTATCCCAGGGCTCGCGTGGCGAGGCCTGGTGTGCCGCTTTGGCATTGGAATCCAATTAAATGATGGGGTTAGGTATGCGCTTTCGCGCGTTGGTGGCTGCCGCTGGACTGATGTTGATGGCAGTGACCGTCAACGCTGTGGCCGAGACAAAGGTCAACAGCGTGCGCCTGTGGCGGGCGCCGGACAACACGCGACTGGTCTTCGACCTGAGCGGCCCGGTGCAGCACAGCGTCTTCACCCTGACCGCACCGGATCGGCTGGTGATCGACATCAATGGCGCCACCCTGGGGGCGCCGCTGAAAGTCTCGACTGCCAACACGCCGATCACCGCGATGCGCTCGGCCCAGCGTACGCCGACCGACCTGCGGGTGGTCATCGACCTGAAAAAAGCCGTCACCCCGAAAAGCTTCTCGCTGGCGCCGAACGCGCAATACGGCAACCGTCTGGTGGTCGACCTGTTCGACAATGCGGCCGATGCCGCGCCACCGCCGACCCCGACGCCGTCGGTCGCCACCGTGCCGGCAGTGCCGGTAAGCCCGTCGGAACCGGCGATCAAATTACCGCCGGCCCCGGCCGGCAAGCGCGACATCATTGTGGTGATCGACGCCGGCCACGGCGGCGAAGACCCGGGTGCGTCCGGCTCGCGCGGCCAGCGTGAGAAAGACGTGGTGCTGCAGATCGCCCGCGAGCTGCAGCGTCAGGTCAACGGCATGAAGGGTTTCCGCGCCGAGCTGACCCGCACCGGTGACTACTTCATCCCGTTGCGCGGTCGTACCGAAATCGCCCGCAAGAAGGGCGCCGACCTGTTTGTTTCGATTCACGCCGACGCTGCGCCGTCTGCGGCCGCCTTCGGCGCCTCGGTGTTTGCCTTGTCTGATCGCGGCGCAACGTCGGAAACCGCCCGTTGGCTGGCCGACAGCGAAAACCGTTCCGACCTGATCGGTGGTGCCGGCAACGTCAGCCTCGACGACAAGGACCGCATGCTCGCCGGCGTGTTGCTCGACCTGTCGATGACCGCGTCGCTGACTTCCAGCCTCAACGTCGGTCAGAAAGTCCTGACCAATATCGGCCGCGTGACCCCGCTGCACAAACAGCGCGTGGAACAGGCCGGGTTCATGGTGTTGAAGTCGCCGGATATTCCGTCGATCCTGGTTGAAACCGGGTTTATCTCCAACGCCAATGAGGCCAACAAACTCTCGGCATCGAGCCACCAGCAGGCGCTGGCGCGTTCGATCAGCAGCGGCGTGCGCCAGTTCTTCCAGCAGAACCCGCCACCGGGTACTTACATTGCCTGGCTGCGTGACTCCGGCAAGATCGCCCAAGGCCCGCGCGATCACCGCGTGAGTCCGGGTGAGACGCTGGCGATGATCGCCGTGCGTTATCAGGTGTCGCCCGCGACGCTGCGCAGTGCCAACAACCTCAGCAGCGATGAGCTGAAGATTGGTCAGCATCTGACCATTCCCGGCACCGATCTGGCGTCCAAAGAATGAACCAGGTGCTGAACGCCGCACGCATCGAACTGCTCAGCCCCCGGCTGGCGAACCAGATCGCCGCCGGCGAGGTGGTCGAGCGCCCGGCTTCGGTGATCAAGGAGTTGCTGGAAAACAGTCTCGACTCCGGTGCCAAGCGCATCGACGTCGATGTCGAGCAGGGCGGCGTCAAGCTGCTGCGGGTACGTGACGATGGCAGCGGGATTTCCGCCGACGACCTGCCGTTGGCGCTGGCCCGTCACGCCACCAGCAAGATTCGCAACCTCGAAGACCTCGAGCAAGTGATGAGCCTCGGCTTCCGTGGTGAGGCACTGGCGTCGATCAGCTCCGTGGCGCGCCTGACCCTGACCTCGCGCACCCGCGACGCCGATCAGGCCTGGCAGGTGGAGACCGAAGGCCGCGACATGGCGCCTCGCGTGCAGCCGGCGGCGCATCCGGTCGGTACCTCGGTGGAAGTGCGCGACCTGTTCTTCAACACGCCGGCGCGGCGCAAGTTTCTCAAGACTGAAAAAACCGAATTCGATCACTTGCAAGAAGTGATCAAGCGTCTGGCGCTGGCGCGTTTCGACGTGGCCTTCCATCTGCGCCACAACGGCAAGACCATCCTCAGCCTGCACGAGGCCCACGATGACGCGGCCCGCGCCCGGCGTGTGGCGGCGATCTGCGGTTCGGGCTTCCTCGAGCAGGCACTGCCGATCGAGATTGAGCGCAATGGCCTGCACCTGTGGGGCTGGGTCGGGTTACCGACCTTCAACCGTAGCCAGGCGGACTTGCAGTATTTCTTCGTGAACGGCCGGGCGGTGCGCGACAAACTGGTGGCCCACGCGGTGCGTCAGGCTTATCGCGATGTGCTGTTCAATGGTCGTCATCCGACCTTCGCGCTGTTTTTCGAGGTCGATCCGGCGGCAGTGGACGTCAACGTGCACCCGACCAAGCACGAAGTGCGCTTCCGTGACGGACGCATGGTGCATGACTTCCTTTACGGCACGTTGCACCGCGCCTTGGGCGATGTGCGTCCCGAAGATCAACTCGCCGGTTCTGTCACCACCGCTGTGGTCCGTCCAACCGGCATCGAGGCGGGCGAGTTCGGTCCGCAGGGCGAAATGCGTCTGGCGGCCAACGCGCTGCTGGAACAGCCGCAGGCACAACCGGCGTTCAATACTTCGTCGGGCGCCAGCGCTGGCGGCGCTTATCAGTATCAGTACACGCCGCGTCCGCAATCGGCGATGCCGCCGGCCGCCGAGGCTCAAGCTGCTTACCGCGAGTTCTTCGCGCCGTTGCCGGAAGCGAATGCCAACGCGCTGCCGGCCGGTCAGGAAGATATTCCGCCGCTCGGTTACGCGCTGGCGCAACTCAAGGGCATCTACATTCTCTCCGAGAACGCTCAGGGGCTGGTGCTGGTGGACATGCACGCCGCGCATGAGCGGATCATGTACGAACGCCTGAAAATCGCCATGGCCAGCGAAGGTCTCAGTGGCCAGCCGCTGCTGGTGCCGGAGTCACTGGCGGTCAGTCAGCGTGAAGCCGATTGCGCCGAAGAACATGCCGCATGGTTCCAGCGTCTGGGCTTCGAGCTGCAGCGTCTGGGCCCGGAAACATTGGCAATCCGCCAGATTCCGGCGCTGCTCAAGCAGGCCGAGGCCAATCGTCTGGTGGGTGATGTGCTGTCGGACCTGATGGAATACGGCACCAGCGACCGGATTCAGGCACACCTGAACGAACTGCTCGGCACCATGGCCTGCCACGGCGCGATCCGTGCCAACCGGCGCCTGGCCCTGCCGGAAATGAACGGCCTGCTGCGCGACATGGAAAACACCGAGCGCAGCGGTCAATGCAACCATGGCCGACCGACCTGGACCCAACTGGGCCTGGACGATCTGGACAAACTGTTCCTGCGCGGTCGTTGATGAGCCAGCTTCCTCCAGCGATTTTCCTGATGGGCCCGACCGCTGCGGGCAAGACCGACCTGGCCATCGAGCTGACCAAGGTGCTGCCGTGCGAGCTGATCAGCGTCGATTCGGCGCTGGTCTATCGCGGCATGGACATCGGCACCGCCAAGCCTTCCAAAGAATTGCTGGCCGAGTTTCCGCACCGGCTGATCGACATTCTCGATCCGGCTGAAGCCTATTCGGCTGCGGATTTCCGCCGCGATGCCCTGCAAGCCATGGCTGAAATCACCGCGCGCGGGAAAATTCCGCTGCTGGTCGGCGGCACCATGCTCTATTACAAGGCGTTGGTTGACGGTCTGGCGGACATGCCGGCGGCCGATCCCGAGGTGCGCGCGCAGATCGAAGAAGAGGCCGCACGCCTTGGCTGGCAAGCCCTGCACGATCAGCTGGCGATCATCGACCCGGTGTCGGCGGCACGCATTCATCCGAACGACCCACAGCGCCTGAGTCGGGCGCTGGAGGTTTATCGGGTCAGTGGTCAGAGCATGACTGCCCTGCGTCAGCAACAATCTGCGCAAAGTACTGAAGCAGCCGCTTCGGGACGGCAACAATTGCCCTATACTGTCGCGAACTTGGCCATTGCCCCGGCAAATCGTCAGGTACTGCACGAGCGCATTAAACAAAGATTCACAAATATGCTGGAACAGGGGTTCATCGACGAGGTCGTAGCCCTGCGTAAAAGAAGTGACCTGCATTCCGGGTTGCCGTCTATACGTGCGGTAGGCTACCGCCAAGTCTGGGATTACCTGGATGGCAAGCTGTCGTTAGCTGAAATGCAGGAACGCGGCATCATTGCCACGCGTCAATTGGCCAAGCGCCAGTTCACCTGGCTGCGCAGCTGGGAAGAACTGCACTGGCTGGACAGTCTTGATTGCGACAATCTGCCACGCGCCTTGAAATACCTTGGGACCATCTCCATATTGAGCTGAGTCCTTGCAATTGCCGTCTATCCTTGGGGGTGTGGCGGCCAAAGCCATCTGAATTACCTATTTTTATTATTGAATCCTTAAAGGAGTGCGGCACATGTCAAAAGGGCATTCGCTACAAGACCCTTACTTGAATACTTTACGTAAAGAGAAAGTTGGGGTTTCCATCTACCTGGTCAACGGTATCAAACTGCAAGGCACGATCGAGTCGTTCGACCAGTTCGTTATCCTGCTGAAAAACACCGTCAGCCAGATGGTTTACAAACACGCTATCTCGACAGTCGTGCCAGTACGTCCAATTCGTCTGCCTAGCGCAACCGAATCCGATGCAGGTGACGCTGAGCCAGGTAACGCCTGATAGGAGTCTCCTTTGTTCTTTGAGCGCCACGGTGGTGGTGAGCGAGTCATCCTCGTTCACTTGGAAGGTCAGGACCCTGAGGCGCGCGAAGATCCGCAGGAGTTTCAGGAATTGGCTAATTCGGCGGGCGCCGAGACCGTTGCGTTTTTTAACGTACCGCGTCATCGGCCAACCGCCAAATTCCTGATTGGCAGCGGCAAGGTCGAGGAATTACGCGACCTGGTCCATGCCGAGAAGGCCGATCTGGTGATTTTCAATCACATTCTCACGCCCAGTCAGGAACGTAACCTCGAACGTGTTTTCGAGTGTCGCGTGATCGACCGTACCGGCCTGATTCTCGATATTTTCGCCCAGCGCGCCCGTACCCATGAAGGCAAGCTCCAGGTAGAACTGGCCCAGCTTGACCACATGAGCACCCGCCTGGTTCGCGGCTGGACTCACCTTGAGCGTCAGGGTGGCGGTATCGGCATGCGTGGCCCGGGTGAAACCCAGCTCGAAACCGACCGGCGTCTGCTGCGGGTTCGTCTGCGGCAGATCAAGGGTCGTCTGGAAAAAGTGCGCAGCCAGCGCGAGCAATCGCGACGCGGCCGCTCCCGTGCGGATATCCCTACCGTGTCTCTGGTGGGCTATACCAACGCCGGCAAATCCACGCTGTTCAATAACGTGACCAAATCCGAGGTGTACGCGGCCGACCAGTTGTTCGCCACGCTCGACCCGACCCTGCGCCGTCTGGAACTGGATGACCTGGGGCCGATCGTTCTGGCTGACACGGTAGGTTTCATTCGGCACTTGCCGCACAAGCTGGTCGAGGCATTTCGGTCTACGCTCGAAGAGTCGAGCAATTCCGACCTGCTGTTGCACGTGATCGATGCGGCCGAACCGGATCGCATGTTGCAGATCGAGCAGGTGATGGTGGTACTGGGCGAGATCGGAGCCCAGGACTTGCCGATCCTCGAGGTATACAACAAACTCGATTTGCTTGAAGGCGTTGAGCCACAGATCCAGCGCGATGCCGATGGCAAACCGCAGCGGGTCTGGCTGTCGGCGCGTGATGGCACGGGTCTGGAATTGCTTGAGCAGGCCATTGCCGAGTTGCTGGGCAGTGATTTGTTCGTGGGCACATTGCGCTTGCCGCAACGGTTCGCTCGACTGCGTGCGCAGTTCTTCGAACTCGGTGCGGTACAGAAAGAAGAACACGACGAGGAAGGCATCTGCCTGCTGGCCGTTCGTTTGCCCCGGGTCGAGCTGAATCGACTGGTAAGCCGCGAAGGATTGCAGCCGATGGAATTCATCGAGCAACACACTTTGCAATAAAAGCCTGGCAAAGCGGTTGTGCCGCAACGGCAGGCATTCTGTAGCATTGGTCGGCGCGCCGTGGGTGCGTCTTTGCTTTATCAGATGGAGAGCGCTATGGCTTGGAATGAGCCGGGTGGCAACTCGAATAATCAGGATCCTTGGGGTGGCAAGCGCCGCAATAACGGCGACCGCAAGGGGCCACCGGATCTCGACGAGGCCTTCCGAAAGCTGCAGGAAAGCCTGAACGGGTTGTTCGGTGGTGGTAAGAAACGCGGTGGTGATGACGGCGGTGGTTCGGGCAGGAGTGGAGGCGGCTTCGGCGGTCTGCTCGGCATCGGCCTCGTCGTGCTGGCGGCTGTCTGGCTGTACAGCGCGGTCTATGTGGTCGACGAGCAGGAGCAAGCCGTGGTGCTGCGCTTCGGCAAGTACTACGAGACCGTCGGCCCCGGCCTGAACATCTACTTCCCGCCGATCGACAAGAAGTACATGGAGAACGTCACGCGCGAGCGTGCCTACACCAAGCAGGGCCAG
>NZ_JBIUVO010000049.1:0-1329 GCF_044742995.1 Pseudomonas sp. NPDC087803 | reverse complement strand
CCGAAGACGAGAACATCGTCGAAGTGCCGCTGACCGTGCAGTACAAGATCAGCAACCTGCAGGACTTCGTGCTGAACGTCGATCAGCCGGAAATCAGCCTGCAGCATGCGACCGACAGCGCCCTGCGCCACGTGGTGGGTTCGACCGCCATGGACCAGGTGCTGACCGAAGGTCGTGAATTGATGGCCAGCGAAATCAAAGAGCGTCTGCAACGCTTCCTCGATACCTATCGCACCGGTATCACCGTCACCCAGGTCAACGTACAGAGCGCAGCGGCACCGCGTGAAGTGCAGGAAGCCTTCGACGACGTGATCCGTGCCCGTGAAGACGAGCAGCGTTCGCGCAACCAGGCGGAAACCTACGCCAACGGCGTCGTGCCGGAAGCCCGTGGTCAGGCCCAGCGCATCCTCGAGGATGCCAACGGTTACCGCGACGAGACGGTCTCGCGCGCCAAGGGTGAGGCGGATCGCTTCACCAAACTGGTCGCCGAGTATCGCAAGGCCCCTGAAGTCACCCGCCAGCGTCTGTATCTGGACACCATGCAGGAAGTCTTCAGCAACACCAGCAAGGTGCTCGTGACCGGCAACAAGAACGGCCAGAGCAACCTGCTTTACCTGCCGTTGGACAAAATGATCCAGAACAGTTCGGGCAGCAATGCACCGGTCACCGGTTCGGCTGCCGCCAGCAACAACACGGACGTCGCGCCGCATGTCACTGACCTGCCGCAGACACGTACAAGGGAGACCCGCTGATGAGCAATAAATCGCTGATCGCCCTGATCGTTGGCGTTGTCGTGGTACTGGTGGGCTGGAACTGCTTCTACATCGTGGCTCAGACCGAGCGCGCGGTGCTGCTGCAATTCGGTCGTGTGGTTCAGGCCGATGTTCAGCCCGGCCTGCATGTGAAAGTGCCTTACGTTAACCAGGTGCGTAAATTCGACGCACGTCTGATGACGCTGGATGCACCGACACAGCGCTTCCTGACCCTGGAAAAGAAAGCCGTGATGGTCGATGCCTACGCCAAGTGGCGGGTGAAAGATGCCGAGCGCTTCTACACTGCGACTTCCGGCCTCAAGCAGATCGCCGACGAGCGTCTGTCCCGTCGTCTGGAATCCGGTCTGCGTGACCAGTTCGGCAAGCGCACCCTGCACGAAGTGGTGTCGGGTGAGCGTGATGCGCTGATGGCTGACATCACTGCGTCGCTGAACAAGATGGCGGAAAAAGAGCTGGGTATCGAAGTGGTCGATGTCCGGGTCAAGGCCATTGATCTGCCGAAAGAAGTGAACCGCAGCGTGTTCGAGCGTATGAGCACCGAGCGTGAGCGTGAGGC
>NZ_JBIUVO010000048.1:0-39621 GCF_044742995.1 Pseudomonas sp. NPDC087803 | reverse complement strand
GGGTTTCCCCATGTGAGAGTAGGTCATCGTCAAGATTAAATTCCGAAACCCCAATTGCGAAAGCAGTTGGGGTTTTGTTTTGCCCGCAGGAAAGTATTTTTGCTTAGCCAGCGAACAAATTTGCACAGTTATTTTCGAATCAGAACACTAGAATAGCCCCCATCTTATTCGGAGCCAGAGCCTTTATGTCAGATCCGGTTGACGCCTCAGGGCTGTCAGATTTACCGCTGGAAGACTTGGTGGCCTGTCATGAGTGCGACCTGCTGATGCGCAAGCCCAAGCTTGCCCATGGCGAGAAAGCGCTCTGCCCGCGCTGCGGTTACGAGTTGTACGCTCATCGTCACAATGTCGTGCAACGCAGCCTGGCCCTGGTCATTGCCGCACTGTTGCTCTACGTGCCGGCGAACTTTTTGCCGATCATGCGGCTCAATGTACTCGGGCAGTCTTCGCAGGACACGGTCTGGACTGGCGTTGTCGGTTTGTTCAATACCGATATGCGCGGCGTTTCGGTGGTTGTGTTCCTCTGCAGCATGGCGATTCCACTGCTCAAGTTGTTGTGTCAGCTCATGGTATTGCTGTCGATCCGTTTTGATATCGGACGCAGTTACGGCTTGTTGCTCTACCGCATTTATCACCACCTCAAAGACTGGGGAATGCTCGAGGTTTACCTCATGGGCGTCCTCGTGGCGATCGTCAAACTGGCGGACATGGCGGCCATCACCGTCGGCCTCGGTCTGGCATGTTTCATCGGTTTGTTGTTGGTTCAGGTCTGGCTGGAAGTGGTGATGTCGCCGCATCAGATCTGGCAGGCGTTATCAGGAGAGGATGCCCATGCGGGCGATTGATGCGGGCATTCTGATCTGTACCGAATGCCATGAATTGAACAGACAGGAGGCGGACACCGACGAGCAAACCTGCACCCGCTGCGGCGCACTGGTTCACGCTCGTCGTCCGAACAGCCTGGCCCGAACCTGGGCCCTGCTGATCACGGCTGCGATTATCTACATCCCGGCCAATGTGTTGCCGATCATGACGGTCAGCTCGCTGGGGCAGGGCGACCCGAGCACCATCATGTCCGGCGTGATCCAGTTGGTGCAGCACGGCATGATCCCGATTGCTGCCGTGGTGTTCATCGCCAGTATTCTAGTGCCGACCTTCAAACTGGTGGGCATCGCGTTGCTGCTGTTTTCGGTGCAGCGACGCCAGCCGTTGTCGGCGCGCCAGCGAATCTGGATGTACCGTTTCATCGAGTTCATCGGTCGCTGGTCGATGCTCGATATCTTTGTGATCGCCATTCTGGTGGCGGTCGTCAACTTCGGCCGGCTTGCCAGTGTCGAAGCCAACCTTGGCGCCATCGCCTTCGCCAGTGTGGTGATTCTGACGATGCTTGCCGCAGTAACTTTCGATCCCCGACTGATTTGGGATAACACGGAGTCGGACGACGACCATGACTGATTTGCCTGTAGCGAAAACCCGACCGGCCTCGAACTGGTCTGCCATTTGGGTACTGCCCCTGATTGCCCTGATCATTGGCGGCTGGCTCGGCTGGCGTGCCTATAACGAAACCGGCATCGAGATTCAGGTGCGTTTCGAAAGCGGTGAAGGCATCCAGGCCAACAAGACCGAAGTAGTCTACAAGGGCATGCCGGTGGGTAAGGTGAAGACGCTCAAACTGGATGACGAGGGCAATTCCAAAGGGGTGATTGCCACCGTCGAGATGAACAAGGACGTCGAGCAGTACCTCAAGACCAGCACGCGTTTCTGGCTGGTGAAGCCGAGCGTGACGCTGGCCGGTATCACCGGTCTGGAAACCCTTGTTTCGGGTAACTACGTGGCCATCAGTCCCGGCGAAGGCGAGCCGACCCGCAAGTTCAAGGCACTGGCCGAGGAGCCGCCGCTGTCGGACTCCAAGCCGGGTCTGCACCTGACCATCAAGGCCGATCGCCTCGGTTCGCTGAACCGCGGCAGCCCGGTGTTCTACAAGCAGATCAAAGTCGGTCAGATCAAAAGCTACGTGCTGTCTGAAGACCAGAGCACCGTTGAACTCAAAGTGTTCATCGAGCCAACCTACGCCAAACTGGTGCGCAAACACACGCGTTTCTGGAATGCCAGCGGCATCAGCATCGACGCCAACCTGTCCGGGGTGAAAGTACGCAGCGAGTCCCTGGCGAGCATCGTCGCCGGTGGTATCGCCTTCGCCACACCAGAGAATCGCAAGGACAGTCCGCCCACCGATCCAAGCCTGCCGTTCCGTCTCTATGAGGACTTCGACGCCGCCGCTGCCGGCATTCGGGTCAAGGTCAAACTCAGCGACTTCGAAGGCCTGCAGGCCGGCCGTACGCCGGTGATGTACAAGGGCATTCAGGTTGGCAACATGAAAGCGTTGAAAATCGATCCGGATCTGAACAGCGCCACGGCCGAGCTGACGCTGGATCCTCTGGCGGAAGATTATCTGGTCGAGGGCACGCAGTTCTGGGTGGTCAAGCCGTCGATTTCACTGGCCGGTATCACCGGGCTCGAAGCGCTGGTCAAAGGCAACTACATCGCCGTGCGTCCGGGCGATAAAGGTGCTGCGCCGAAACGCGAATTCGAGGCACGGCCAAAAGCGCCGCCGCTGGATCTGCGTTCACCTGGGCTGCACCTGGTGCTGTTCACCGATGTTCTGGGTTCGATCGAAGTCGGCAGTCCGATTCTGTACAAACAGGTCAAGGTCGGCTCGGTACAGAGCTATCAGTTCTCCAAGACCAAAAAACAAATCGTCATCGGCGTGCATATCGAGAAGGAATACGAAAACCTGGTCAACGCCTCGACACGCTTCTGGAATGTCAGCGGCATCACCCTCACCGGCGGGCTGACGGGCGGGATTCAAGTCAAGAGCGAGTCCTTGCAGACGTTGATGGCCGGCGGCATTGCCTTCGAAACGCCGCAAGCCAAGGCGCCGCTGCAAAAGCGCATTCCGCGCTTCCGTCTGTTCGCCAACCACGACGAGGCAAACCAGAAAGGCACTTTGGTGACGATCAAGGTTGATCGCGCCGACGGCCTGCGCAGCGGCACCCCGGTTCGATTCAAAGGGCTAGACGTCGGCAAGATCGAAAGCGTTGATCTGGCTGATGACTTGCAATCGGTGCTGCTCACTGCGCGCATCACCGAAGTGCCGGAGCGCATCGCGCGGGTTGGCAGCCAGTTCTGGGTGGTCAAACCGGAGTTGGGGCTGATCAAGACCCAGAATCTGGAAACCCTGGTCACCGGACAATATGTGGAAGTGCAGCCGGCGGCGAAAAACCTTGGCCCGCAGAAGAACTTCGTCGCACTGGCCAATCCGCCGGAAGTGAGCAAGCAAGAAGCCGGCTTGAGTCTAGTCCTGAGCGCCGCGCGCCGTGGCTCGTTGAAACCCGGTGTCCCCGTGACCTACCGCGAAATCACCGTGGGCAAGGTCACCGGTTATGAACTGGGGCAGACGGCTGACCGGGTGTTGGTGCACATTTTGATCGAGCCGAAATATGCGCCGTTGGTGCGCAGCGGCAGCCGATTCTGGAACACCAGCGGCGTCGGTTTCGACATCGGCTTGTTCAATGGTCTGACGGTGCGCACAGAGTCGCTGGAGACGGCGATTCAGGGTGGCATTGCCTTCGCCACGCCGGACGGTGAGCGCATGGGCAACCCGGCACGGCCTGAGCAAACCTTCCCGCTGTTCGACAAGTTCGAGGATGAGTGGCTGACCTGGGCGCCGAAGATTTCGCTCGGTAAGTAATTCTGTGGTGTCTGAAGTGGCGCCATCGCGAGCAGGCTCACTCCTACAGGGGAACGCGTTCCAAATGGTAGGAGCGAGCCTGCTCGCGATAGGGCACTAAAGTCAGCACAAACCCAAAGCCATAAAAAAGGGCCGCGATCCCAACAGATCGCGGCCCTTTTTGGTTTTCAGCTAAAGCCGATCAAACCTCATCCAGCTCCGGTTCATCGGCCTGCACGTTGACGGTGGCTTTCACCACGTCATGGCGGCGGATGTACTTCCAGTCCGCCTCGTCGATGTAGATCCCCGCCGGGCCGCTGCCACCTTCCAGGTCGATGGCGACACTGGCGCAGACCTGCGGCTTCACACTCGCCAGAATCGGCACAAAGCCCAGTTGCAGGCTGGTTTCCAGCAGGGCTGCCTGGTTCTTCTCGTCGATGTCCGCCGCCTCATCGAGGTAGTACGGCAGGCGCACGCGACCGGCCAGATCGCGATCCATCAAGTGCAGCAACAAGTACATGTTGGTCAGCGCCTTGATGGTCATGGTGGTGCCGTTGGACGCCGCGCCGTCGATGTCGGTGTGGATCACCGGCTGACCGTTGACCTTGGTGATCTCGAACGCCAGTTCGAACAAGTCCTTGAGGCCGAGCTGGTTGTGGTTCGCCGCCACCAGCCGCGCCAGGTATTCCTTCGCCTCTTCGTTCTTGTTGTCCTGTTCGGCGCTCTGGCTCAGGTCGAACACCGACAGGGTTTCGCCTTCTTCGTACTGACCGGCGCTGTGGATGATCTGGTCGATGTGCTTGAGCGCTTCCTTGTTCGGTGCCAGGACGATGCGGAAGCTCTGCAGGTTGGAGACCTGACGCTTGTTGATCTCGCGGTTGAACAGCGCCAGTTGATGCTCGAGGCTGTCGTAGTCGCTGCGGATGTTGCGCAGGGTCCGGGCGATGTCGGTGACCGCCGCACGTCGCGCCTTGCCCAACGTCAGGGCTTCGTCGGTACGGTGCGCGTAAGCGTTGATCAGCAACGACAGACGGCGCTCCATGTCGTCTTCGCTGTCGAACTTGGCGACGCCTTTGAGGCGCACTTGCGCGTACAGCGCTTCGATCTGCCCGTCAGCGCGCAGCAAGCCTTGCCAGCTGTCCTGATAGTCGTTGAGCAGCGGCAGCAGGTTGTCCATCGAATCGTCGACCGGATCCATGAACGGCGTACCGAACGGCAGATCCGCCGGCAGCAGCTGACGGCGACGCAGGGCGTCGTCGAGGGTGCGCTGCTTGGCTTCCATATCCGCGATCTGTCGGCCGACCAGTTGCAGCTTGGCCGACAGCTGCTGGACGCGCTCGGTGAACGCATCGCTGGAACGCTTGAGTTCGTCCTGCGCGGCTTCCATCTGCGCCAGTTGCTCGAGCTTGTCGCCTTCTTCGGCGCTCAGCGTCTGGGTGCGACGGAAATCTTCCAGGGCTTTCTGCGCATCCAGCACTTGCTGGTACAGCGCTTCGGTCTGGGTCTTGCTCGCGGCGCGGTCGGCGGCCACGGCTTGCTGGGTTTTCAGTTGCTTGAGTTCTTTTTCCAGACGCTCTTTCTGGTCACGCAGCGCGGCGCGGTCGGCCAGCGCTTGCAGAGCCGGCGGCTCGATGTGCGAGATGTCAATCGACAGCCCCGGCACTTCGAAGCGCTCGCCCTTGAAGCCATCGAGGATCAGCTCGACCGATTTGACCCACTCGCCATCTTCGTCGAGGGTGATGCCGTGTTCGCCCAGCGGCAGGCTGAACAGCGCGCTGTTGAACAGGCGCATCAGGCGTTCGACGTCCTGCTGCGAGAACTCCTCACGCAGGCGGGCGTAGCTGTTGTTGTCGGCGTGATCGAGTTGCTGCTTCACCGACTTCAGACGTTTTTCCAGGTCGCGCAGACGTTCTTCCAGATCCTCGGCGCTGAACTGCCGGGACTGTGCCAGCGCACCAGCCAGTTCGTCGTGCGCGTCCTTGGCGGCGAGCAATTGTTGCTCCAGCACCTTGACGTCATCGACCAGCGCGAAGCGATTCTTCAGCACCGACAACTCGCCGAGCCAGCGCTGGATGCCGGAGATTTCCCGCTCCAGACGCATCAGTTCCTGGGTGCCACCGCGCTGATCGTTTTGCAGATCGTCCTGCTCGCGACGGTAGTGCTCGGCCTGAATCGTCAGCTCTTCCTTGCGCGCCGTGGCGTAGTCCGACCAGGTGCCAAGCAACGAATCGAGCAGCGGCGACAGGCGATGCAGTTTGCCGCGCAGCACGTCGCGTTGTTTCACGCCGTTGGCCAAGGCTTCGACCAGCGGCCCGGCGGCGACCAGCGAGTTGTAGTCCTGCTCCATCCGGCGTACATCGCGGAAGGCTTCTTCGCACGCGGCGATGTAGTCGACGCTGCCGGAACGCAGGCTGTGCTCGAAGGCATCGAGGAACAGCTGCTTCAACTTGGCCGCGGTGATTTCGCGCATGTGCAGCAGGTTGATGAACAGGGCGCGGAAGGTCTTCAGGCTCTGCTCGCTGGTGGAGCGCAGCGGGATCAGCGTCAGGTCCAGCGGAATCGAAGTGTGCCCGCCAACCAGCAGACGACGCAGTTCATCCGGCTTGAGTTCGTAGGCTTTCAGGCCTTCTTTCTCAAGGTTGCTGAACAGCTCTTTCTGCCGCAGGCAGGTGTCGTTCTTCTGGTAATGCGCCAGGTCGAGCTTGCCGGCGTAAGCGAAGAACTGGTGACCGAAACCACCGCCCGGACCGCGACCGACCACGCCGATCACGTGCGAACCGTGGGGCAGATTGACTTCGACGAGGATGTAACTGGTGTCGGAGGCGAAGTAGAAACGCCGCGATTGTTCCAGGCTGTACTTGCCGAAACTCATGTCCGACATGCGCGCCAGAATCGGGAACTGCAAGGCGTTGATCGACGCCGATTTCCCGAGGTTGTTCGCGCCGTAAACCGACAGCGGTTCTTCCAGCGGGAACAGGCCGAGGCTGTAACCGGCGGTGTTCAAAAGGGCAAAGCGGCGGATGCCGTAGCGTTCCTGGCTCATGCGTCGGACTCCTGTTCTTCGGCAATGGCCCGGGCCAGTGCGTCTTCTTCGCTTTCCTCTTCAAACTCGGAGAGATCGAGCGGATCGTCGGTTTCGAGGAATTTGGCTTCGGCGGCTTCGTCGATCAGCACCGGTGCCGGCAGCGGCAGTACGCTGTGCACGCTGGCCGCCAGATCGCGGTCCTGCTGCACCGACAGGCATACATCGAGGAAGCGGTGCATCGGCGGCAGGAAGCGATAGACGCCATTTTCTTCACCGGCGAAACCGAGCTGGGTCATGCGGCGCATGATCTTTTCTTCGAGCTCTTCAACGGTCTGCACTTCGGCCTGAATGAACAGGTCGCGGTATTTTTCCAGCAGCGATGGCAGCTCTTCGCGGCCGAGGCTGCCGCCGTCGAGCACGGCAATCGGGTCGCGGCCCTGATCGGCCAGGTGCTCGACGAGGATGAAAGTGAACAGTGCCAGACGCTGGGCCGTCTTGTTCACTGCGGCGGCGGCCATGTCCGGCACGAAGTAGTAGAAGCCACGGGTGTCGCAGACCAGTTCGAACCCCAGCGCCTTGAACAGCGTGCGGTATTGATCCTGGAAGTTCGACAGTTGCGCGTACAGTTCCGGGTCGCGGCGGCTGACGTGATAGCCCTTGAACAGCTCACGGAAGATCGGCGCCAGTTGGGACAGTTCGGATAGATCAAGATGCATTGGGGATGCTCGCAGAATCCTCGGCGGCGGCAGGGTCGCGGGCCGAGAGCAGGGCGAAGGAGCGCAGGCTGACCTGGTGCTCGTGAGTGTGGTATTCGCGGCGTTCCAGACGCTCGCGCTTGAAGCGTTTTTCCCGCGACAGACGCGAGAACCAGTACAGCAATTCGTCGGTGGCGCCGTCCGGTTCCTGCTCCAGCAGCCAGGTCATCAGATCCGGCATTGGCAGGGACTCTTCGCAACGCTCGACCATCTCGCGCACGGTGCGCGGTGCGCGCGGGGCATCACCGGACTTCTGGGTTTTGTGTGCCTTGGGGAAACGCGCCGGTTTCGGCTCGAAACGCGCCAGAGCGTAGACGTAAGCCTCGACCTGACTGGCGCTCCCGAGGAAGGTGCTTTGCGGCCGGGTGAACAGCGGCATCGCCGCTTGCGGTACGGCATCGATGCCTTTACGGCGAATCGCCGCCAGCGCCAGCGCGGCACCACGGGTCACGGCGTTGTGGCGGCGTGCTTCTTCACGCAGCGGCAGCAGCAGTTCGCGGGCGTGACGCAGGGTCAACTGGGCGCTGGTCTGCATTTCGAGGATACGCGCGTGGGTGCGCAGCAGCATGTCGTCGTCGACCAGATGGCCGAGGCGCTGTTGTTCGCTGAGCATCTTCAGCAGCACGGTTTCAACCTTGCGCACGCCTTGTTCGAAGGCGCCGTCGGCGTTCACCAGATCGATCATCGGCTCGACGTATTCGTCCCAGGTCGCCAGGACTTCGGCATAACGCTGACGCAGCGGAATCTGCCGGTCGCTGGTCTTGGCCCGTTCGGCGACAGCCACCAGCGCTTGTTCGTCGTTGTCGAGCTTCTTCAGTACGTCGCGCACGCGCATGTCGAGCAGACGCAGCTGACGGGCGAGATCGTGGCCGTCGCGAACATCGAACGCGTCCTGAATGTAACCGGCCAGACGTTCGAGGTGGCGCAGGTAGGCTTCGATCTCCAGGCACAGGCCCAGTCGGTGCTCGCGACGCAGGTACGCGAGGAAATCGTGGATCTGTGCGTTGAGCTCGAAACGGTTCGGGCTTTTTGCGACAGGAATCAGGATGTCGAGGCGAATCCACACGTCGAGCAGGCTGGTGATGTCCTGCGGCGTGCTGTCCAGTTGTTGGGCGGCCAGTTGCGTGCGCAGTTCGTTGAGGCTCAGGGTGCCCTGGTCGAAGTGCTCGCACAGTGGCTCCAGAAGTGCCCAGTGTTCAGCGAGGGCGCGCAAGACGCGCTTGGGTTCGATCATCGGAATGGCCGGCTGGTTGGCGATTAAAAGCCGCGATTGTACTGCATCAGGAGGGATGCGATTCACTCTCGGGACGGGCTGTCGCATTTTCTCAGGGAGTGAGCCCAGGTAAAGGCTATCGATCAACAGCAAGCGATCTTGAACGAAGGGCGGTAGAATCAGCGCACTTTCAGTTATCCACAAGTGGCCGACCTTTGCTTATCGAGTCCCGCCGCCGCGCCTATTTGAACGCCATGCAGGTGGTCAACTGGCTGCCGCGCACCGAATTGCCTTTCGCCGCCCCGTCGCGGCCCGAACTGCTGGACATGCCCGAGCCTGAGCCAGAGGTGACGGCGATGCCGGTTGCTCAGGCCGAAGCCCCGGTGCAGAGTGCACCGCGCCCGGTCGAACGACCGAAAATCGAAGTGCCGCGGCCGTCGCTCGCCAGTACTCGCAATGGCGCCAAACCGGTGGCAGAGGTCGAAGAGGCGCCGGTCGTCGCCAAACCTGCACCGGTGCCGCCACCGCGTTTCGCCCTGCAATTGTTGCGCGCCGGGGCTTGTCTGCTGCTGGTCGAGTTACCCACAGGCGAAGCGTTCCAGAGCCGCGATCCGGCTTATCTGCTGCTTAAAGACATGCTGCGCGCCGCCGGTCTGCCGGACGCGCCACAAATCGTCGGCGAGCCGGTGCGCTGGCCGTGGCTGAACCGCGGCACCATGGATCAGGGCCCGGAAGCAGCGCGCGACTTCGTTCAGGGTTTTCTCTCGGTACAAATGGAAGCGGCACCCTGCGCCTGCCTGTGGTTGATCGGCATGCCGGCGGTGCGCTTTGCCGGTGAAGCGAACGCCGAAGCGTTCAATAGTGAATTGCAGATTGAAGGCCTGGGCCTGGCCTGGGCCATCCCCGGTCTGGAATTGTTAATGGAAGAGCCACAGCGCAAAGCCGCTGTGTGGCAAGCCATGCGTCGGCTGATGGCGCGCTGGAAACCATCAAATGAGTGAAGCTGTATCGTTCCGCCCGATGACCGAGGCGGACCTGGACGCGGTATTGAAGATCGAATACGCGGCGTACAGCCATCCCTGGACCCGCGGGATTTTTCTCGACGGGCTGGGCAAATACCAGATCTGGCTGATGTTCGAAGGCCAGCAGCAAGTCGGCCACGGCGTGGTGCAGATCATTCTCGACGAGGCGCATCTGCTCAACATCACGGTCAAACCGGAGAATCAGGGGCGGGGGCTGGGGCTGACGCTGCTGGAGCATCTGATGTCGCGGGCTTATGCCGCGTCTGCCCGGGAATGCTTTTTGGAAGTGCGCGACAGCAATACCGCAGCGTTCAAGCTGTATGAGCGCTATGGCTTCAACGAGATTGGCCGGCGGCGGGATTATTATCCGGCGGTGGGCGGGCGTGAAGATGCCGTAGTGATGGCCTGCACCCTGGTCGACTGAACTTATTTAAAAGCTTCGCGAGCAAGCCCGCTCCCACATTGGTTTTGAGTCGAGTCTCAATTCCCTGTGGGAGCGGGCTTGCTCGCGAAGGCGTCCTTACAGGCAATACCGATCAGCGATTACCATCCAGCGGATCACGCCGCGCCAGCTCCGCCTCATCCAGCCCGTTGCCCCCGCCAATGTCGTCCTCGTCGACGATGCTCAGATCCCAATCCGCCTGATTGCCTTCGCCTGCCTCTTCGGCATCGCGGGCACCGTCCTCATGAATCAGGGTTTCCGGGCTCAGGTCATCATCGGTCGGCTCATGATCAGCCGTCGACGCACCGGTAAGTCCGGCCTCGCGCACCCGCTCATCGGGCATCAGCTGTTCGCGCTCGCGCTCGGGAATTTCGTCGCCGATTTTTGCGCTGGGTTCGTCTTCATCGAAATCCAGCTCGTGCACCGAGCCCATGCGGTCTTCGTTGTCATCGATGGGTTCCGGTTGCACCGCATCGTACGGACGTCGTGAATCAGTCATGGCAAATCCTCATACTGTGGGCCTTACTGAGTGGACTCACCGGACACCCGAGAATTCCAACGAAAACACTTGCGATCCTTGCGTGACCCCGACGGGCGGTCGTTTGTCATACCTGCGCATCTTTCTTGAGGCCTTAACCATGCACGACTTACAAGACCTGATTGATAACAACGAGCGTTGGGCTGACGCGATCACCAAGGAAGACCCGGATTTCTTCGCCAAGCTGGCGCGCCAGCAGACCCCGGAATATCTGTGGATCGGCTGCTCCGACGCACGGGTGCCGGCCAACGAAATCGTCGGCATGCTGCCGGGCGATCTGTTCGTGCACCGCAACGTCGCCAACGTGGTGCTGCACACCGACCTCAATTGCCTGTCGGTGATCCAGTACGCGGTCGATGTGCTCAAGGTCAAACACATCCTCGTCACCGGCCACTACGGTTGCGGCGGTGTGCGCGCGTCGATGCAGGATCGCCAGTTCGGTCTGATCGATGGCTGGTTGCGCTCGATCCGTGACCTGTACTACGAAAAACGTGAAGAACTGGCCAAGTTGCCGACCGAGGAAGAACAGGTCGACCGGCTGTGCGAGCTCAACGTGGTTCAGCAAGTGGCCAACGTCGCCCACACCAGCATCATCCAGAACGCCTGGCATCGCGGCCAGAGCCTGTCGATTCACGGCTGCATCTATGGCATCAAGGACGGTCGCTGGAAAAGCCTGAACACCACCATCAGCGGTTTCGAACAGTTGCCGCCGCAATATCGTCTGCGGCCGGTCGGAGCGTTGTAATCCCGATCAGTGCGCATGCCGCCAGCGCTGCAAAAAGTGCTGGCCTTCGATACTGGGTGGTTCATCGTAACCGGTGATCCACCCTCGGCAGCGTGAAGAGCCGCAGGTGCAGGCGAACTGCTGTACCAGGCGATCTTCAGTGGTGGCGAAGTCGATGGACAGGCGTTCACCCGGCTGAATGTCGCGCAGCGCCCACAGCCACAGTTCGCTCATGTCGAGGAACACATTCGGATCGCAGGCATGTTCGAGCAACCCGCAAAAGCGCGGGTCGTAGATATGGATACCGCTTAGCAACTGACGAGTCTGGCGACAGCGATAGGGCAGCAGTTGCCCGGAAATCCGGCACATTCGGGTAATGCGCAAGAACGCCCGGCGCGCCATCACCGCCGCGCGGCCATGTGCGTCCTGAACGATTTCGAAATCGGCAGTCGAGGGGAATCCCAGACGTACCGGCAACCCGGTAAACGGGTAGATACCGGGTGCGTCGCGGGGGATGTGGTGCGGCTGTGCCTGGTTGTTCATAACAATCCCTGTCGGCAAATGCTGCGACTTCCCTGGTCTGACGTCCTGTCAGCGCTGCAACATGTTTGGATCCAATGTTCCGCTTTGTCACTCTAATCGTCTACTGTCAGATCTGACAGGCGTGATTGGCTGCTTCCCGCGTCAGCGTTGACTGACACAGGAAGCAGTTTCCGCGAATCAAAGATGCGGCGCGGGTACGGCGGTGTCCGGCAATGCGCCCTGCAGCTGCTGCAATTGCGCCTTGATCGGCGTGGTCGAACACTTGGCGGCAGCATCTGCCGGGCTCAGGTTGCGGATCGAGGTGTAGAACAGCTCACAGGTTTTGACCTTCTGCGTCACTTGCCAGGTCTGCTTGCAGCTGTCGAGCAGGGTTTTCGCATCGGTACCGGGTTTGCTGCCCATTCCGGCTTGCCAGCAAGCAGCGCTCAAGTCCTGACCCATGACCTTCAAACCGGCGGCATCGGCTTTCGCTTCATCGCCGTCGTAGCTGGCCGGATCGGCGGCGTACCAGATGTAGCTCGGATGGTTCGAACCCAGCACCGGCACGTTCACCCCTGCGCTCGGGCTGATGGTCGCCAGACCCAATACCGCCACGGTCGGGCCGTATTGCTGCTTGATCCAGTTACGCACCGGCGCACCGAAGGCGACCATCGGCAGGGTGGTGCCGGTGCTGGTCTGGCTGAATTGCTTGACCAGTGTGGTCTGGTAATCCTTGAAGTAGTCGTAGACCCCTTCCAGATCACTGCCGGCATTGGACGGGGCGGCGATTGGCGCGATGTCGATGATGGTCTGGTAGGCCGGCGTCTGCTCGGCCGGGATGCCGTTGTCAGTCAGCAGCGTGGCCCAGCGGTCGGTGGTGTTCGAACGCAGATAATCCTGGGCCTGGGTCAGCGAGTAATCCGGCGGGAAGTGCAGCAGTTCGACGCTCTTGCGGTTTTCCAGCGCCATGCCCAGCGGCAGGAACAGATACCAGCTGTACGCCCACTTGCCATCGGCATTGAGCTTGCTGGCGCCGGTATACGCCAGATCACCGGCGTCGAGCAGCGCTGACAGCGGCTTGTCGTAACCTTTGGGCACGCCGCTGATCTCGGCGTAAATCTGCCCGTTATCGTTCTTCACCAGGACTTTGGCATTGCTGTAGCCATCGCGCTGCACGCTCTGGCTCAGGTAATGGGCGACGGTCTGCTCCAGCGACCAGTTGCGGTAGCAGATCACGCTGCAGTTGTTGGGGTAGGCGAAGAGGCGGGTGACGCGCTCGGTGCTGCCCAGCTTCAGGTCGACATCGGCGTGGGTGGCCGCGCTCAGTGTGAGCGCGGCGAGGGTAAGTGCTACGGAGGTAAATCCTGCGAGTTTGAACATGCTCAGATCCTTTTCAGCGTGGGTTCCCCGGGGTTTCGGGGCGCTTCATAGTGGATCAGCCGTGTTGCACAGAGAAGCTGTCATTCACGGATTTTTGCGTCAGCCCGCAGAACTGGCTTTCACGCCTGAAAATGCAGGGCATTGGTCAGATCGCCCATGGGCTTCTGGCCGCGGGCGATCATCGCCTCATCCCGCTGCTTGAGCCCGTCAAGGGTATCCAGTTGGAACACTCGGGTGATCAGGCGCAGGATCGACGCCGTGTCGTAGACCGTGTGATCCACCGTGCCTTTGCGGGCGAATGGCGACACCACCAGCGCCGGCACCCGCGACCCCGGGCCCCAGCGATCGCCCTTGGGCGGCGCCACGTGATCCCACCAGCCGCCGTTTTCATCGACGGTGACGACCACCACCATGTTTTTCCACTGCGGGCTTTCACGCAGCACTTTCAGGGCGCGGACGATATGCCGGTCACCGGAAGCCACATCGGCATAACCGGCGTGCATGTTCAGGTTGCCTTGCGGTTTGTAGAAGCTCACCGCCGGCAGCTTGCCGGCCTCTGCGTCGGCAAAGAACTTGTTGCTGCTCGACTCATCGCCCAGACCCGCGTCGCGCAGACGTTTGTTACGCTCGTCCGGGTTCTCCGGGCCTTGCTGCTTGAAGTAGTTGAACGGCTGGTGGTGATACTGGAAGTTGGGGATCTTCGGAATGCCGCCCGAATCCTTGTATTGCTCCAGCGTCGCCTGCCAGGCGCCGGCGTACCAGGCCCAGTCGACATTCTTCTTCGACAGCTTGTCGCCGATGTGCTCGTGGGTCTGCGGCACCATCACGTTGGGCAGATCCGGTTTGGAATACGCCGGACGCTCCGGGTCGCGAATCCACGTCGGCCAGTACGGCGGGGCGAGGGTGTTCACACCGAAACCGTCCGGGGTCAGCGCGCTCGGGCCGAACTGCGGCGGGCCGGTCATGGCGCTGGCCGGCGATGCCTCCAGCGGCTTGAGGCGTGGATCTGCCGGATCAGCGCTTTGCAGCGTGGCAATCTGCGACTTGGCCACCGAATTGGCCGCGTCCGGATAGAACGGTGCGGTGGCGCTGATCAGGTATTGGTGGTTGAGAAACGAGCCGCCGAAGGCGCCCTGGAAGAAGTTGTCGCACAGCACAAACTCCTGCGCCACGTCCCACAGGCGCAACGAGTAGCGGCTCTGCGCGTAGTGGCCCATGGTCAAGCCACCGGAGTCGGCCCAGGCGACAAAACCATCGTTCTTGCCGCCATTGATCTGCATCTGGTTCTGATAGAACACGTGCCACAAATCGCGGGTCACCAGGCCGAACGGCAAATCTTCACCATTCGGGCCCTTGAGGGCGAACGGCGCGTTGGGCAGGTTTTCCTGAAACTGCGTGGCGCTGGGGTAGGTCACGCCATCGAGGGTTTGCGGGCCGATCTGCAGCACGCCGCCCCAGGCGGGGGGCAGGGACTGCAACAGACTGCCGTCGCGGTCCCGTTGCTGGTAATCGGCAGGTTTTAGCGCTGACAGTGGCTTCTCGACACCGGGGAAATCACCGAACAGATTGTTGAAGCTGCGGTTCTCGGCGTAGATCACCACCACGGTTTTCACCTGCTCGCGCAGGGCCTTGTCCAGCTCGGCTGGCGTCAGCGGGCGCTCGGCCGGTTTGCCCGGTTGATCGACGGCGCTGCCACATCCGGCCAGCGTGGCGCCCACACCGAGGACCGCAACACCGCCGAGGAAGCGGCGGCGGCTGGTGTCGGTGGGGGTGTCGGATTCTGGCGAGTTGGGTTCTTTGTCGTTCGTCTCGTCGTTCATTTCGCGCCCGTTTTGCTTAAATGTTTCAGTATGTTTCGGCGGACGCTAGCAAGCGAATGTGACGGTTGGGTGACAACTTGAAGCGGGCGGTGCACTAGTGTGGGAGCGGGCTTGCTCGCGAATGTGCTGAATCAGTCTCATCACTGGTGAATGACACAACGCATTCGCGAGCAAGCCCGCTCCTACAGGTTTTATGTTGTTAATTTTTAAACGGATTTACGGCATCACCGGCGGCGTATACGCCAATGTTGTCCCCAGCACCCACAGCAGGAACAGCACCAGCGGCGTGTGCACCAGCAACTGCACGAACGAGAAGCCGATCAGGTCGCGCGCCTTCAAACCGAGCACGCCCAGCAGCGGTAGCATGTAGAACGGGTTGATCAGGTTCGGCAGCGCTTCGGCGGCGTTGTAGATCTGCACGGCCCAGCCGAGGTGGTATTGCAGATCGTTGGCGACTTGCATCACGTACGGTGCTTCGATGATCCACTTGCCGCCGCCCGACGGGATGAAGAAGCCGAGAATCGCCGAGTACACGCCCATCAGCAGCGCGTAGGTGTCGTGGGACGCGATGCTGACGAAGAAGGTCGAGATGTGATGCGCCAGCGTCTGCGCATCGGCACCTTTGACCGTGGTCAGCAGCGCGGCAATCGAGCCGTACAGCGGGAACTGGATCAGCACGCCAGTGGTGGTCGGCACCGCGCGGGCCACCGCATCGAGGAAGCTGCGCGGGCGCCAGTGCAGCAGCGCGCCGAGCATGATGAACAGGAAGTTATAGGTGTTGAGCCCGGAAATCGCGGTGATCGCCGGTTTGGTCGAGAACTCGTGGAACAGCCAGCCGGCCGCCAGCAACACCAGCAAGATGATCAGCAGCGGACTGTGCTCCAGCCATTCGCCGGGTCGGGTGCGCGGTTGCAGCGGTGGCAGATTGAACGCCGGGTCGATGCCGCAATCCTTGGCATCGCGCGCGGAGTTCGGGCCGGGCGCGGTGGCGTAGGCGACGATGATCGAAATCACGATCAGCGCCAGCAGCATGGCGCCGGACTGCCAGAGGAAGATGGTCTGCGTGAACGGAATCACCCCGGTGATCGACAGAATCGCCGGCGGCAGGCTCGCCGGGTTGGCCTGCAATTGCGCCGCCGACGATGACAGGCCCAGCGCCCAGACCGCGCCAAGGCCCAGATACGCCGCCGCACCGGCCGCGCGGTAATCCATTTTCAGATCGGTACGGCGGGCGAGGGCGCGCACCAGCAAACCGCCGAACACCAGCGACAGGCCCCAGTTCAGCAGCGAGGCGACCATCGAGATCAACGCGACCCAGGCCACGGCGGAGCGGCCGTTTTTCGGGATGCGCGCCAGTTTGTCGATCAGCTTGACCGCCGGCGGCGAACTGGCGACGACATACCCGCCAATTACCACGAAGGCCATTTGCATGGTGAACGGGATCAGGCTCCAGAAACCGTCACCGAACGCCATCGCGGCATCGGTGGGTTTGGCGCCCATGGCCAAAGTGGCCAGCGCGACAATGATCACCGCCAGTGCGGCGAACACCCAGGAGTCGGGGAACCAGCGTTCGGCAAAACTTGAACAGCGCAAGGCAAAGCGCGCGGAGCGGCTATCTTCGATATCAACGGCCACAGGGAGTACCTCGGATTTTTATGGTTATTTTCAAGTCTGCAGCACGCTGAGTGCTTTGGGTGGGAGCGGGCTTGCTCGCGAATGCGGTGTGTCAGTCGACGCTGATTTGGCTGACACACCGCATTCGCGAGCAAGCCCGCTCCCACAGGTTTTCACTGGACTGTGGCTGCAGACAAGCCTCAACAGTAAATCAACCGCCGCCATTTTGTGAGCAGGTTTTGCCCATCCGGGACTATGGTCTAACGGGTTGTCCCCAGGCGGATTTGCGTAGACCATGGGCGCCTTGGTTTTTTGCCTGCCAGAGTTCTTTGCCATGACTGCCCAATCCACTGCCCGACCGGCGCCGTTCAGCCGTTCCGACTACAAGACCCTCGGCCTTGCGGCCCTCGGCGGGGCGCTGGAGATCTACGATTTCATCATTTTCGTGTTCTTCGCCCTGACCCTCAGCCAATTGTTCTTCCCGCCGGAAATGCCCGAATGGCTGCGTCTGCTGCAAAGCTTCGGGATCTTCGTCACCGGTTATCTGGCGCGTCCGCTGGGCGGGATCCTGATGGCGCATTTCGCCGATCGTCTGGGCCGGAAAAAAGTCTTCAGCCTGAGCATCCTGATGATGGCGCTGCCGTGTCTGCTGATCGGGATCATGCCGACTTATGCCCAGATCGGTTATTTCGCGCCGCTGCTGTTGCTGGCGCTGCGCATCCTGCAAGGCGCGGCGGTCGGTGGGGAAGTGCCGAGTGCCTGGGTGTTCGTCGCCGAGCACGCGCCAACCGGGCATCGCGGTTATGCATTGGGCTTTCTGCAGGCCGGGCTGACCTTCGGTTACTTGATTGGCGCGCTGACCGCGACGTTCCTCGCGCAGATCTTCACCCCGGCGGAGATCCTTGATTACGCCTGGCGTTATCCGTTCCTGCTCGGTGGCGTGTTCGGCGTGATCGGTGTGTATCTGCGCCGTTGGTTGAGCGAAACCCCGGTGTTCATGGCCATGGAAGCCCAGCGTGAAGCGCGGGTCGAACTGCCGCTGCGCACGGTGCTGCGCGAACATCGTCTGGCGATGCTGCCGGCGATGCTGTTGACCTGCGTGCTGACGTCGGCGGTGGTGGTGTTCGTGGTCATCACCCCGACCATGATGCAGAAAACCTTTGGCATGACCGCCAGCCACACCTTCGCCCTGAGCGCGTTGGGCATTGTCTTTCTCAACATCGGCTGTGTGATTGCCGGGTTGCTGGTCGATCGCATCGGTGCCTGGCGCACGGTCATGCTTTACAGCCTGCTGCTGCCATTGGGCATCGGCGTGTTGTATGCCTGTCTGATTGCTGGCGGCGATTGGGTAGGTCTGGCCTACGCCATTGCCGGTCTGGCCTGCGGTGTGGTCGGCGCGGTGCCGTCGGTGATGGTCGGGTTGTTCCCGGCGCGGATTCGCGTGTCGGGCATCTCCTTCACCTACAACATTGCCTACGCCGCGTGGGCGAGCATCACCCCGCTGTTGCTGATCGGTCTGATGCCGTGGAGCCCATGGATCTGCGTAATCTTCTGTGCAGTGATGGGCGCGGTCGGCATTGTCAGTGCGGGGTATTTCGGTTCGCGCATGAGCCAAGTCGGGCGCCAATCCGTGGCGCCCTGTTCCTGACAAGTGTCAGGTCAGCCAGTGCCACCAGAGCAACGTCCCGGCCAGCCCCACCACCGAAACAATGGTTTGCAGGATCGACCAGACCCAGATCGTCTGTTTGAGCTGCAAGCCAAAGTACTCGCGAACCATCCAGAAGCCGGCGTCGTTCACGTGGCAGAAAAACACTGAGCCGGCGCCAATCGCCAGCGCCACCAACGAGCTTTGCGTCGCGGCGAGGCCTGCCATCATCGGCGCCAGAATCCCTGCCGTTGTAGTCGTGGCCACCGTCGCCGAACCGGTGGCCTGACGCAGGGCCACGGCAATCAGCCAGGCCAGCAGAAGGTAGGGCATGTGCGCACCCTCGGCGACTTTGCTGATGGTCTGGCTGACGCCGGCATCCAGCAAGGTCTGCTTCAAGCCGCCGCCGGCACCGATGGTCAGCAACAGCACGGCAATCGGCGCCAGGCTTTTGCGCAGCGTGCCGCCGACTTGCTCGCGCGGCATGCCGTTGGCCCAACCGAGGCAGATCACCGCGGCCATGACCGCAATGCCCAGCGCCACCAACGGTTCGCCGAGAAACTTCAGGGTCAGGGCGACGCTGCTTTCCGGACTCATCGCGACTTTCGCCAGGGTGCTGCCGAGCATCAGCAGCACCGGCAACAGAATGATCAGCAGCGACATGCCGAAACTCGGCTGGCGCGGCGCTTTCGGCGGGGCGCTGAACAGTGCGCCGAGCTCTGCCGGCTCATCGACGTGCATGCGTTTCGACAGCCAGTTGCCATAGATCGGCCCCGCCAGAATCACCGCCGGTATCGCGATGCTGAAGCCCAGCAACATGGTCAGCCCAAGGTCGGCGTGCAACGCGCTGACCGCGATCAGCGGCCCCGGATGCGGCGGCATCAAGGCGTGCAGGGTGGTCATCCCGGCCAGTGCCGGAATCGCGATTTTCAACAATGGCTGACCCGAACGACGGGCCATGACGAAGATGATCGGCACCATCATTACCAGGCCCACTTCGAAGAACAGCGGCAGGCCGATCACCATCGCCACCAGCGCCATGACCCACGGCAGGGACTTGCCTTTGCCCAGCCCGAGCAAGGTCGAGGCGATGCGGTCGGCGGCGCCGGATTCAGCCATCAGCGCGCCGAGCATCGAACCCAACGCAATGATGATCCCGGCTTCACCGAGGATCGCCCCGGCGCCTTTGCTGAACGCCTTGGCCACCTCTTCCGGCGGCAAACCCGCGCCGACACCGGCAATAAAAGTGCCGATCAGGATCGAGAGAAAGGGCGGAAGTTTGGTGGCGCTGATCAACACGATAATCGTCGCAATCGCCAGCAGGCAGCAGAGAATCAGGCGCGTGTCATGCACCATCCAGGCAGCGGTCGATACATCCAAAACGGCACTCCTTATCGGGTGGTTACCTGCAACATGTTGTTGCAATTGACCTTGAGAATACCTGAAGTGGCCGGGCCAGAGCGGTGGCTTTTGTAACTGCTCACTGGGGCGAAGGACAGGAGCAAAAGCCCGGCGGGATTATTTTTGACTGGCCAGTCTCAATCGCTCTTCAGAAAAGTTCTCCAAGGCCGATGGTTAGGCTGCATCCCGCTTTCTACCCTGCCTATCGGTACTTTCCCATGTTCAACAAACGCCTCAAGCAAGAGCTGGCCACTCTTCGTGAAGAACTCTCCAGCCTGCTGCAAGTGAAGGAAAGCCTGGAAAGCGAGATGCTGGTGCTGACCCTGGAGGCCGATGGGCGGATCCAGTCGGTCAATCAGAACTTCCTGACCGAGATGCTCTACAAGAGCCAGGATCTGGTCGGCCGCGCCATTGAAGACATCGTCCCGGCGCATGTGAAGTCCGACGAATTCCATCATCGCTTCAAGGCCGCACTGACGCGGGGCGAGCATTTCGCCGGGGCGGTGCGTCTGTTGCGTGGTAATGGCGAAGAGGCGTGGCTGCGTTCGATCGTGCAGCCGGTGCGCTCCTCGGACGGGCGGATCAAGCATTTCTCGATCTTCTCCAGTGACCTGACTCGCACCATCGAAGCCTCCCGCGAACACGAAAACCTGATCGGCGCGTTGGTGCGTTCGACGGCGGTGATCGAGTTCGACCTCAATGGCAACGTGCTCAATGCCAACGAGCGCTTTCTGCATGGCATGGGTTACAGCCTGGCGCAGATCAAAGGCAAACATCACCGGATGTTTTGCACACCCGAGGAGTACAACAGCGCCGAGTACCAGAATTTCTGGCGTCGCCTGAACAATGGCGAGTTTGTCGCTGAGCGCTTCAAACGGGTCGACAGCCATGGTCGTACGGTGTGGCTGGAGGCGTCCTACAACCCGGTGGTCGATGCCAACAACAAACTGTACAAAGTGGTGAAATTCGCCACGGTGATCACCGATCAGGTCAGCCGCGAACAAGCGGTTGCCGACGCGGCCAGCATTGCCTACAGCACTTCGCAGCAAACCGACAACACCGCGCAACGGGGCACCACGGTGGTTACCGAAGCGGTGAATGTAATGCGTGATCTGTCGCGCCACATGCAGGCGGCCGGTGAGGGCATCGAGGCGCTGAACGAGCAGTCGCAGGTGATCGGCACTATCGTCAAAACCATCAGCGGCATTGCCGAGCAAACCAACCTGCTGGCGCTCAACGCAGCCATCGAGGCCGCTCGTGCTGGCGAGCAGGGCCGGGGCTTTGCGGTGGTGGCCGACGAAGTGCGACAACTGGCCTCGCGCACCAGCCAGGCGACCGAAGAGATCGTCACCGTGGTGCGGCAGAATCAGGAAATGGCGCGCAACGCTGTGGCGCTGATGACCGACGGCAAGCTGCAGGCCGAGCAAGGTCTGGCGCTGGCGGCGGAGGCGGGTACGGTGATTGTCGAGATTCAGGACGGCGCGCAGAAAGTGGTGGATGCGGTCGGCCAGTTCGCCAATCAACTCTCCAACTGATTTAAACGCCGATCCCTGTAGGAGCTGCCGAGTGCAACGAGGCTGCGATCTTTTGATGTTGATTTCAAGGACCAACATCTAGATCAAAAGATCGCAGCGTGCCGCAGCTCCTACAGGTTTTCACCAGCAGCTGGCGCTACAATCTGTTCCTTTTTCTCGGAGCAGATCCCCATGAGTGCTTCCCACCGCCGCCCCGTGCCCCTGAACAAAGCCTACCGTCTGCTCAATCACGGGCCGACCGTGCTGGTCAGCGCTGCCCATGACGGCCAGCGCAACATCATGGCCGCCGCCTGGGCGATGCCGCTGGATTTCGAACCGCCGAAAGTCGCCGTCGTCCTCGACAAGTCGACTTGGACCCGCCAGTTGCTCGAAGCGTCCGGCACTTTTGTGCTCAACGTGCCGTGCGTCAATCAGGCTGACATCGTGCAAACCGTCGGCAATACCTCGGGGCTGGAGATCCAGCAAAATCAGGGGCAGGACAAGTTTCAGGCCTATGGCCTGCAAACCTTCGCCGGTGACACCGTCGAAGCACCCTTGCTCGAAGGCTGCGTCGCCTGGCTCGAATGCCGCTTGCTGCCCGAACCGCGCAACCACGAGCAATACGACCTGTTCCTCGCCGAAGTCATCGCCGCGCAGGCCGATGAACGGGTATTCAGCGACGGCCGCTGGCATTTCGAAGGGCACGACGGCTTGCGCACGCTGCACCACGTCGCCGGCGGACATTTCCTGACGATTGGCGATGCGGTGGACGGTAAAACCCTGCCGTTGTGATATTTGCCTGATGGAAAACCTGCGCCGGATGTAGCAAGGTGTGGGGCATTGTCGAACCAATCAGGCGCCCGCCCCATGGACCTTTCGTTTTCTGGCTATCTCGCTCCGTTGCTGTCGCTGGCGCTGTTGTGGACGGTCGCGGTGGTCACCCCCGGCCCGAATTTCTTCAACATCGCCCAACTGGCAGTCAGCCGCTCGCGACGACATGGCGTGGTCGCGGCGCTGGGCGTCGCTACCGGGACCGTGTTGTGGGGCCTGGCCGGCGGTTTGGGTATTCAGACCTTGTTCAGCGCGGCGCCAACCCTGTACCTGAGCTTCAAGATCGCCGGTGGCTGCTACCTGATCTACCTCGGCCTCAAGCAGTTCAAACGCAAAGCGCCGATTGCCGCCGGTACGCTGGATGAGTCGCAGCAGACCCTGCTCGGCGCCTACGGGCGGGGCTTTCTGGGAAACATGACCAACCCCAAGTCGGCACTGTTCGTCGCCACCATCTTCGCCACCGCAATGCCGGCCCACGTCCCGCCGCTACTGCTGACACTGGCCGTGCTGACCATGGCCACGCTGTCGTTCAGTTGGTATTGCAGCGTCGCGCTGTTCTTCGCCAGCCGCCGGATCGCCAGTGTTTACGAGCGTTCACGGCAATGGCTGGATCGCTTGGCCGGTGGTTGTTATCTGCTGTTTGGGGCGCATCTGGTGGCTAATCGCTGAGCCGGGTGATATTGCGCGTTAAACCCGTTGCATGAAAAAAGGCTTACCTCGCGGTAAGCCTTTTGTTTTCCTGCGTAACCTCAATCCCCCAACGCTTCCCCTTCACGCCGCGGATCCGCACCACCTTCCAGCGAGGCTTTCCCTTGCGCATCCTTGACCCGCACGATCGCCTGGGTACCGCTGGTCATGTCGATTTCATTCACCGCATGGCCCTTGTCTTTCAGCGCCTGAATCAGCGCCGGGCTGAACTGGCCTTGTTCCAGTTCGGTCGGGCCGTTGCGGCTGCCGAAGTTGGGCAGGCTGATGGCGCTTTGCGGGTCAAGGTTCCAGTCGAGCAGGCCGACGGTGGTCTTGGCCACGTATTCGATGATCTGCGAACCGCCCGGCGAGCCGACGCTGGCGAGGAATTCGCCGCTGTTGCGGTCGAAGATCAGCGTCGGCGCCATCGACGAGCGTGGGCGTTTGCCGGGTTCGACGCGGTTGGCGACTTTCTGCCCGTGCTCTTCGGGGATGAACGAGAAGTCGGTCATCTGGTTGTTCAGCAAAAAGCCCTGCACCATCAGGTGCGAGCCGAACGCCGCTTCGATGGTGGTGGTCATCGACACCGCGCCGCCCAGATCATCCACGGCGACCACTTGCGAGGTGGAGATGCGCAGCGGCGAGCGATCCGGGGCGTAGGCCACTTGCACGCCCGGCGGGGTACCCGGTTGGGCGCTGCCCATGCTGCGTTCGCCGATCAGGCTGGCGCGGCTGGCCAGATAACCCGGGTCGACCAGGCCTTTGACCGGTACCGGGACGAAGTCGGTATCGGCCACGTATTGCGCGCGGTCGGCGTAGGCCAGGCGTTCGGCTTCGGCGATCAGGTGCACCGCTTGGGGATCGGGTTCGATACCGGCCGGTTTATTGGTTTTCACGGGTTTGAGTGGCGTCAGCGACAGGCGCGGGTCGCGGCTTTCCAGCGCCTGCAAGGTGCCGAGAATCTGCGCCACAGCGATCCCGCCCGACGACGGTGGTGGCATGCCGCAAACCTGCCAGCGTTTGTAATCGGTGCACAGCGGTGCGCGTTCCTTGGCCTGATAGCGCTGAAGATCATTCAGCGACAGGCTGCCGGGGTTGGCGTGGCCCTGCACCTTGGCGACGATCTCTTCGGCAATCGGGCCTTTGTACAGTGCGTCCGGGCCTTCGTTGGCGATGCGCTTGAGCACGGCGGCCAATGCCGGATTCTGCAGACGGGTGCCGATGGCTTTGACGCTGCCGTCGCGGTTGAGGAAGTAGGCGGCCATGTCCGGCGATTTACGGATCACCGGGTCGGATTCCAGCAGCGAATGCAGGCGCGGTGAAATCGCAAAGCCCTGCTCGGCGAGTTTGATCGCCGGTTCGAACAGCGTGGCCCACGGCAGGCGACCGTGTTGTTTGTGTGCCATTTCCAGCGCACGCAGCACACCCGGAGTGCCCACCGAGCGCCCGCCGATCTGCGCCTGCGGAAATGGCATCGGTTTGCCGTCGGCCTGCAGGAACAGCTTCTCGGTGGCACCCGCCGGGGCGGTTTCGCGTCCGTCATAAGTGCGCACCTGTTTGCCGTCCCACAGCACGATCATAGCGCCGCCACCGATCCCGGAGGATTGCGGCTCGACCAGGGTCAGCACCGCTTGCATGGCAATCGCCGCGTCGATGGCCGAACCACCCTTGCGCAACATCTCGCGACCGGCCTCGGCGGCCAGCGGATTGGCAGCAGCGGCCATGTGTTGACGGGCGTGGCGAGTCTGCAGGTCGGTGCGGTACCCGGAAGCGGCTTCCGGCGCCAGCGGCAAGGTCGAGGAGGGCGGGGCGTTGCACGCGGTGAGGGTCAGGGCGCTGATGATCAGCGTCAGGGCAGGCAGGCGAAAGCGGCTCAGGGGCAGGGCTGGAAACACGTGGGGCTCTCCGTCCGTGGGGTGAAAGGTCTGACGGACTTTATCGACCGGTCGGTCGCGACGCAAACCGGTGGGCATTTTTGTCTTTCTTTTCGGGGCGGATATTCGCTAGGGTCAACCTCAATCGAACGACCGCAAACATCCCCCTGTAGGAGTGAGCCTGCTCGCGATGGCGTCATAACATTCAACATCCAAGTTGACTGACCCACCGCCATCGCGAGCAGGCTCACTCCTACAAAGGTCAAGCCATAACAATCACAAGAGGCCGACATGCACAGCGAGTTTCCCACCGAATCCAGTTACCGCGATCAACGCGAACAGTTTCTGACCGCCGCCCAAACTGCCGGAGCCACGCTCACCTCGTACGCCCATCCGCGTTGCGGCCCCTTTGGCGAACCGCTGAGCACCGATGTCGCGGTGCTCGGTGATCCGCAGGCGAAGCGTCGACTGGTGGCGCTCAGCGGCACGCACGGGGTCGAGGGCTATTACGGGTCGGATTGCCAAATCGAATGGCTGAAGACTTTCGTGCCGGGCGCGCTGCCCAAGGATGTCGCGGTGGTAATGATCCACCTGATCAACCCATGGGGCACCGCGTGGCTGCGCCGGGTCAACGAAGACAACATCGACCTCAACCGCAATCACCTGGATTTCGCCGGGCCGTTGCCGGACAACCGCGCCTACGTCACGCTGCACAAGATCTACGCCTGTACCGATTTGCACGGCCCCGAGCGTAAGCGCGCCGACGCCATGCTCGACGGGCAAATTACCGAACACGGCTGGCCGGCGGTGATGTCGATCGTCGAGGGCGGCCAGCACAGTCATCCCGACGGACTGTTCTATGGCGGCCGCGCGCCGAGTTGGTCGAATCGCACGTTGCATCAGATCATCGACGCCCAGGTGGCTGGCGCTGAAACCGTAATGTGTTTCGACCTGCACACCGGGGCAGGCGAGTACGGGCATCCGATGTTGCTCACCATCACCCAAGCGCCTTATCCGGCACTCGCGCAGGCCCAGGCGATTTATGGCCCATGGCTTTACACACTGCACACCGGCGCCGACACCTTGAGCGAAACCGGTGTGGCAGCGACGGCTACCGGGTACACCTCGCAGGCGCTGCTCAATGCGTTGCCCGACGTGCAACTGATGCCATTCGTGATCGAGTGCGGGACGTATCCGGGGCCAGACGTGCATCGGCATTTGCGCGATGACCATTGGCTGCATCTGCATGGCGATCCGCTGGATGCGACGGGGCGGGGGATCAAGTTGAAACTGCTGGAGCAGTTCTATCCGGCGGATCCGGACTGGCGTGCGATGGTAGGGCTGCGCACTCGGCAGATCTGGGCGAAAGGGTTGGCGGCCCTGTCGGCAGAGCAGCCTGAATAGGTAAGGCTTGGGATTGTGGTGAGGGGATTTATCCCCGATGGACTGCGCAGCAGTCCCATTCGGTTTTAATGGGGAAAAGGGTGCTGCGCACCCTATCGGGGATAAATCCCCTCGCCACGGGTTCGTTGTGTATCGAGGGATAAAAAACGCTTATTGCTTAAATCCCGGCAGTCCATTCGCGGCGCGCCATTTTTTTACAGTTTCGGTGATCCCTTCGTTGGAGTTATTCACTCCTTCATCTGGGTAATAGATCAAATCAGTTCCATCGGGATGTTCGGTGATGCTGCAAAAGTGATCTAGCAGCGGGTCCAGCACATCGTCAGAAGCATTTTTGTTGGCAGTTCGAATTTCTTGCATGAAACGCAGAAACTCTGCCTCTGTGTAGTCTGAGAGACTTTTTTTCATAAAGTCATTTCCGATGAATATCCGCGTGGTTTTTGGGCGTGTTAACTCGCAAATTGTCTACGTTATAAACCTCTCCACCCTGGGAGATCGGATCGACATGATGAATTTCAAAGGATCCTTTTGAACCATGTGCATCTCTGTAACGTGCCTTTGGGGCATTGCCATTCTGCATTCGTTCAATGTTGTCCGGGATGAAGTGGTTGCTCAAATCTGGATCATTCACAACCTCAGTCCAGAACGCTTTTCTGAAGGCATCGAAACTCGAAAACTCCCGTCCCCTGAGCCTATCCGCAATCCGTGTCGGAATCGGCGCACCGATCCCCGTTCCCGCTCCAGCAAGCCATATCCCCGGAACATCCTCACCAACCCCCGTCACCGTCCCCGGCATCAGTCTTGCCGGCCTTGAAAACACCACATAAAGCGACTTCAACCCAGTCTCGGCCGGGAACACCAGAATACAATCCTCGGCGGTAATGTCCTCGCCGGGCAGGCCTTCTATCTGGCTGTCAGTGTTCTCAGGTATCGGGTGAACAAGGATCGTGTTCAGTTGCTCGCCGTGTTCCGGATAAACCAGCGGCGGCATTGAACCGAGTGGCCCGCGTTGCGGCGTCCACAAAATCGTGATGCCGTTGAGCCTGGCCTCCATGGCAGTCTTGTCGCTGTTCCACTCGACGTTGACGGTACGCACCGAGTCATCGCCCGAGGCGCTGGTGTGGATGCCGTAAATCTGCATGGCGCCTTCGGCATCACGCCGGAACTGGAAGCGCACGCGAGTGCTGGCGCGGCTCATGCTGCGTAGTTGGTCATCGGTGTGCAGTGTGCCGTCGCCCATTCGGGTCGGCAGCATCCCGAGGATGAACACGCTGGCCGGGCCGCCTGCGCCACGGATGGCCCAGTTGAGGCGTTGTTGCAGAATCCCGCCGCCGGCCAAGCGGCCCAAGGCCAGGTCAGCGCCGAGTGCGGTCGCTACCGCAGTGCTGGCTGATGGAAAGAGCATGGCCCCCGCGACCATAATCTTGCCGAAATTGGTGGCGGATTCCGGCACCGTGCCGGCGTCGGTTCGGCATGGTCAAGGCCAATGAGCAGTTATGGGGAGGGGAGTGGCGACTGGATCAGCCAGCTTTGTCGAGAGGGGCGCTTCGCAGCCATCGGGGATAAATCCCCTCACCACAGAGGACGGTTTTTTCGAGGCATAAAAAAACGGCCTACCTTTCGGTAAGCCGTTTTTAGTACTTGGTGGCTACACAGGGACTTGAACCCCGGACCCCAGCATTATGAATGCTATGCTCTAACCAACTGAGCTATGTAGCCAAGTGGCGCGCATTATTCCCCTGAAATGGAAAAGCGTCAAGCGTAAATTTAAAAATTTTTTCTACGCTTTCAACCGTTTATCAAAATCATTGGCCGAGCAGCGGTGAAGGACAGCGTTGGAACCAGCGGCTGGCCTGTTCATAAGCGTGTGCCAGTTGCAGAACCGCGAAGTCCGCCTGATGCCGGCCGATGATCTGCAATCCCATCGGCAACCCCCATGCGTTGAAGCCGGCCTGGACGCTGGCCACCGGGCAACCGGACAGCGTGCCGGGGATCACCACTTCCATCCAGCGATGATAAGTGTCCATGCTCACGCCTTCGATAGACGTCGGCCAAGGCTGGGTTTTATCGAACGGGAAGACCTGGGCACTGGGCAGCAGCAGGTAGTCGTAGCGTTCGAACAACCGGGAAATCGCCCGATACCAATCGCTGCGCACCACGGATGCGGCGAACACTTCGCAGGCTGAAAGCTTCAGACCGTTTTCCACTTCCCAGATCGCCTCCGGTTTCAACAACGCGCGTTTTTGCGGATCGGCATACGTCACGCCCAAAGACCCCGCGACCATCCAGTGCCGCAACGTGCGCCAACTGCTCCACAACCGCTCAGGCGCGAAACCCGGCTCAACCGACTCGACCTGACAACCGATGCTTTCAAAGTCGACAAAGGTCTTCTCACACAGCGACAGCACACCTCTCTCCATCGGCAGGTAGCCATTGAAGTCCCCCAGCCACCCCAACCGAGTGCCTTTGAAGTCGCGCTCCAGCGGTGCGGCAAATGCCTCCCCGGATGCGCTGATCGACAACGGCGCCCGCGCATCGCCCCCGGCCTGCACCGACAGCAGCAATGCCGCATCCCTCACGCTGCGCGCCATCGGTCCTTCATAACCGAGTTGATCGAAAAACAGATCGGCACTGTCATCAAACGGCACGCGGCCCTGAGACGGACGGAAACCAAAGATGTTGTTGAACGCAGCCGGGTTGCGCAGCGAACCCATCATGTCGCTGCCATCGGCCACCGGCACCAGATGCATCGCCAGTGCTGCCGCTGCGCCCCCGCTGCTGCCGCCCGCGGTTTTGCTCGGGTCAAAGGCACAGCCAGTGGCACCGAACAGCGGGTTGTAACTCTGCGAACCGAGGCCGAATTCCGGGGTGTTGGTCTTGCCGATAATGATCGCGCCGGCCGCTTTGATCCGCTCGACCATGATGCCGTCGCGCTCGGGGATAAAGTCCTTGAACAGCGGCGAGCCGAGCGTGGTGCGGATGCCCCGGGTCAGCGACAGATCCTTGATCGCATGGGGCAGGCCGTGCATCCAGCCACGGTATTCACCGCGCGCCAGTTCGGCGTCGCGCTCATCGGCCTGAGCCAGCAGATTTTCAGGTGATTGCAGGCTGATCAGCGCGTTGACCTGCGGGTTGAAACATTCGATATGGGCAAGATAAGTCTGCATCACTTCGCGGCAGGACACCTGGCGCAGGCGGATGCGGTCGGCAAGGGCGTGGGCCTGGAGCAGGACCAGTTCGCTGATGTTATTGGAGTTCATGACAACGGCGCCTTTCAGACGGCTGGAGAAACGCCCCGGCCGCATGCCGGGGCGGCAGGGATCAACGCATCAGGTTGGTCCAGAGACGATCAGCGAGACGGATCGCGCCTTCACCGCAAGTCTTGCTGAACACCACGTGGGTGCCCTCGGGAATGTGCAATTCCGGCGCATCCTTTAGCGCGGCATCAAGGAACGGCTCGACACCTTTGATCGGGCTCTGGTGCTTGAGGAAGTTCTGCGTCATCGCCGAGTTTTCCGGCTGGCTGAGGAACGCGATAAACGCCTTGGCATTCGCCGGGTTCTTGCTGCCGGTGGGGATGACCATGTTGTCGACCCAAGCCAGTACGCCTTCTTTCGGGTAGAGGTATTTCAGGCTCGGTTTCATCTCGCGGGCGCGCATCGACGAGCCGCCCCAGAACATCGACATGTCGATTTCACCCGAGGCGAGGTTTTCGCGGATCGAACCGGCCTTGGAGCTGTAAGTCTTCACGAACGGCTTCTGCGCCTTGAGCAGGGTGAGGATCTGCTGCATCTGTTTCGGGTCTTCACTGCACAGCGGAATGTTCAGGTACAGGCTGGCCATGTCGACCATGTCGCTGACCGAATCGAACATGTTGATCCGCCCCTGCAACTCGGCTGGCGGCTCATACAAAACCTTGTAGCTGTCGGCCGGGCCCTGGTAGCGCGCACTGTCGAGCACCACGCTAGTAGTGCCCCAGATGAACGGCACCGAGTACGCGCCCTCCGGATCCCAGCTCGGTTTTTTCAGGTTATCCACAACGCTGGCGTAGTACGGCTCCTTGACCGGGTCGAAGCGCTCCAGCAGGTTTTCCTTGATCAGGATCGGGATGAACTGGTGCGACGGAATCGCCACATCGTAGCCGGCGCCACCCTGTTTCAGTTTGGCCAGCAGGGTCTCGTTGGAGTCGTAGGAATCGACCGTGACTTCGATGCCTGTCTGCTTCTGGAACTTGGCGAGAATCTCCGGCGAGAAGTAGCCGCTCCAGCTCACCACGTTGAGTTTTTCCGCGGCCTGAACGCTGCCGGTCATCACCAGCGGCACAGTCAGGAACAACCCGGTACCGACGCTTTTCATCCACTTGCTCATGTTATTTCCCCACGGTTCGTAGAAGGTTCAGGCGGGCTTTTTGCCCAGCAGGTAAGAGAGGCTGACGAACAGCACCGAGACGCCGAGGATCAGGGTCGAGACGGCGTTGACGTCGGGTGTCACGCCCATGCGCAACAGACCGAAGATGAAGATCGGCAGGGTGGTGGTGCCGGCCTGGGAGACCATCATCGAGATCACGAAGTTATCCAGCGAGACGATGAAGGCCAGCATCAACCCGGAGAAAATCCCCGGCATCAGCAGCGGCAAGGTCACTTTGCGGAAGGTGCGCCACGGGCCGGCGTAGAGGTCGGCGGAGGCTTGCTCCAGCGACAGGTCCATGTCGTTGAGACGCGCACGGATCGGCAGGTAGGCGAACGGAATGCAGAACACCGTATGGGCGATGATCAGGTTGCCGTAGCCCAGCGACAGGCCGATGGTGGAGAACAGTGCGAGCGTCGCCACACCGACGACGATTTCCGGCAACACCAGCGGCAGCATGATTGCGCCCATCGACAATTGCAGGCCCTTGAACTTCGCCCCACGGGAGGTGCCGAGGGCGGCGAGGGTGGCGATCGCCGTGGCGATCATGCTTGCGCAAACCGCGATCAACAGGCTGTTGCCAGCGGCCTGGCGCAGGGCCTGATTGGCGAACGCGGCGCGGTACCAGTCGAGGCTGAAGCCGGTCCATACCGTCGCCGATTGGTTGGCGTTGAACGAGAACACCACCAACACCACGATCGGCGCGTACAGGTACAGATAGAACAGGAAACTGAAGCCGCCGAAGCCGGGGAAATCCTGCACGCCCAGCCCTTTGCGTTTGAATAGCGCGAGCATCACACACCTCCTTTGGCGATGCGCTGGCGCTCGGCGCGCAGGGCATACACGGTCAGCACCAGCATCACCGCGGCCATCAGCACCAGCGACAGTGCGGCGCCGAACGGCCAGTTACGGGCATCGCTGAACTGCCGGAAAATCAGGTTGCCGAGCATCATCCGCGTACCGCCGCCGAGCAGTTCCGGGGCGATCATCGCGCCCAGGCACGGTACAAAGGTGAGGATGGCGCCAGCGAGAATCCCCGGTCTGGCAATCGGCAACACTACTTTGCGCAAGGTGCGCACGCGGCCGGCATACAGATCCTGAGCGGCTTCGAGCAGGCGGATATCCATCTTTTCCAGCGTCGCGTAGATCGGCAACACCACGAACGGCGCGTAGGTATAAACCAGCCCCAGCAGCACCGCGCCGTCGGTGTACAACAACTGCAGCGGCTCATGGATGACGCCCATACCCATCAGGCTGTTATTGATCACCCCGGTGTTTCGCAGCAGCAGAATCCACGCGTAGGTGCGGATCAGCAGGTTGGCCCAGAATGGCACGGTGATCAGAAAGATCAGCAGACCACGCCGATGCGCCGGTTGCATCGCCAGCCACACCGCAACCGGGAAACCGATCAGCAGGGTGATGATCGTGGTCAGGCTGGCAATGCCGATCGAGCGCAGGGCGATGATCAGGTAGGAGTCGGCGAACGCGAGGCTGTCGTCCATCTGGCGTTCGAACAGCAACGAGGTGTACGCATCGCTGCTGAAGACTTTATTGACCCCGCCGTAGGGGTTGGCTTCCATCAGCGAATAGCCGATGACGATCAGGATCGGCACCACCAGAAACAAGCCGATGGCGAGCAGCGCCGGGCTCACTCCGAGGAAGCTCTGGAAAGCCTTGCGGCGTTCCAGCGTGTTGGCAATCGGTAAGGCGTGCATGGCAACTCCTCGGGCTCAATCGTGCAGGACGCTGGCGCTTCCCCGGTCGAACAACAGACCGGCCTGACTGCCGACGACAAAGCGCAGGCTCTGGTCGACGCAGTTGGGCGTGCGCACGGTGAGGCGCGAATCGTCGCTGAGGCTGACCTGATATTGCAGATCGGTGCCGAGGTAGATCTGCGCTTCGATCCGGCACGGCAGTGCGGCGTCGGTGGACGCGGGCACCAGATGCAGGCGCTCGGGACGCACCGACAAGGTCACGCTGGCGCCGACCGCCACATCGCTGCACGCTTGCGCTGGCAGCGGATGCCCGGCCGGCCCGGCGAACCAGGCCATGCCGTCCTCGACTTGCGTGACGGTGCCTTCGATGAAGTTGGTTTCGCCGATGAAGTCGGCCACGAAGCGATTGCGCGGGCGTTCGTAGATGTCCTCCGGGCGGCCGACCTGTTGCACTTCGCCTTCGGACAACACGGCGATGCGGTCGGACATGGTCAGCGCTTCTTCCTGGTCGTGGGTGACGAAGATGAAGGTGATGCCGGTCTTGGCCTGAATCGATTTCAGCTCTTCGCGCATGGCTTGGCGCAGCTTCAGATCGAGTGCCGACAGCGGCTCATCGAGCAGCAGCACCTTGGGGTGTGGCGCCAGTGCGCGGGCGAGGGCGACGCGCTGTTGCTGGCCGCCGGACAGCTGCGCCGGTTTGCGCTGGGCGAAGCGTTCCATCTGCACCAGCGCGAGCATTTCGCGCACGCGCTCGGCGATCTGCGCTTTGTTCAACACCTTGCCCATCGGCTGCGATTCGAGGCCGAAGGCCAGGTTCTCGGCGATGGTCATGTGCGGGAACAGTGCGTAGTGCTGGAACACCGTGTTGACCGGGCGCTGGAACGGCGGGCGATCAGCGATATTTTCGCCGTACAGCAGGATCTCGCCTTCGGTAGGAAACTCGAAGCCAGCGATCATCCGCAGCAGGGTGGTTTTGCCGCAGCCGGAAGGGCCGAGCAGGGTGAAGAATTCGTTGTCGCGGATGTCCAGGTCGATGTTTTTCAACGCCACCGGACCGGTGTTCGGATCACCGTAAACCTTGCGCACCGAGCGGATCGACACCGCCAGCGTTTGCAGCGAATGCAGGGCATTCATGCGTTACCTCCGATTCCCCCATCGCCTGCGATGGCGCTGCGAATCAGCGACGTCGTCGGGCCATGGATATTATTTTTCTGGGCAGGATCGAGATTGCGTACGGGGTAAAACCAGCTGTTTTTTTGTTCTGCTGTGGCTCGATTATCAGCCAGGGGTTGCGCGGGGCGACACTTCAATTTAAACATGGCAGCTGTTAGTTAATTTAACAGCCGAAGGTGCCAGGAATCATGCCCGACCACCGTTTGCCGCCGCTCAACGCGGTGCGTGCGTTTGATGCCGCCGCGCGTCTGGGCAGCTACGTCGAAGCCTCGAAAGCCCTGCACGTGACCCAGCCGGCGATTGGTCGACACGTGAAGTTGCTCGAGGAGTGGCTGGGCATTCAGTTGTTCGAGCGCACCTCGCGCGGGGTCAACCTGACAGCGGCGGGGGAGAAGTACCACCGCAAGATCGCCGCCGCCCTGCAGTTGATCATCGAGGCCGGCAAGGAAGCGCAGCCCAAGGAGGCCGAGCGCTGGTTGCGGATCATGGTGGTGCCGGGTTTCGCCAAGCGCTGGTTGATGCCGCGCATCGAAGCGATGCGCCATTTGCGCCCGGGTTTGAAATTCGCCATCGAGCCGAACTCGACCTTCACCGAAGTCGATGGCAAAAGCGCTGATCTGGGCATCGTCTATGGCCTCGACGGGCAGTACGCCGACTCCCGTGAAGCGTTGATCTGCCCGCGCGTATTTCCGATCTGCACCCCGCACTATCTCGCCAGTATCGGGCCTGTGACCGGCCCGGCGGATCTGATTCGGCATGAGCTGATCCACGTCGATGACGGCGAGTGGTGGAACCTGTGGTTCGCCGCCCACGACCTGGATATTCACCTCAATTCGGACATGCTCTACGTCAATAACGATCACGCGTTGTCGGTGGCCGAAAGCGGGCAGGGCATAGCCCTGGCCAACGAAGTGCTGGTTCGCGAGGAGCTGAAGTCCGGCAAACTGGTGCGCGCGGTGGACGCCCAGGTGAAGCTGGAAAGCTATCGGGTGCTCACGCCGTCCGCCGAACTGTCGGCGGATGCGGCGTGGTTTATTCAGTGGCTGAAGACCGAGCTGGAAGCGGACTTCCCCGAGGCGCGGATCAACTGAGGCGAAAGCGTGCGGTGTTGTCGCTCAGGGCCTTGCTACCCTGGCTCAAGGTGTCCGCCGCCAGATTCACTGCGCGGGCGCCTTCCAATAAGCGCACGGCGGCCTGATCGACCTGCTGGATATTGCCGCTGACTTCATCGGCAGTGCTCGCCTGTTCTTCCACGGCGGTGGCGATCTGCGCCAGGGTGTCAGTGACACTCTGCACGGCACTGGCAATTTCGCCGAGGCGTTCACCAAGACCGGTCACGGCCTCGGCATCCGATTGCGCCTGGCCGCACGCGGCTTCCATCAGACTCACCGCTTCGTTGACCGTGGCGCGCAGGCTATCGACTGTGCCGGCGATCTGCGCGGTCGATGACTGGGTGCGCTGCGACAGGCTGCGCACTTCATCGGCGACCACGGCAAAGCCGCGTCCCTGTTCGCCGGCGCGTGCCGCCTCGATCGCGGCGTTGAGCGCCAACAGGTTGGTCTGCTCGGCGACGCCACGAATGGTGTCGACCACCAGTTGAATCTGCTGGCCTTGCTCGCTGACCCGGCCGAGCGCCGCTGCGGTGTCGTTAAGGCGTTGGTTGAGTTGCTGAATGCTCGCCGTGGTGCGCTGACTGTCGCGGCTGCTGTCAGCGGCGATGCGCCGGGTGTGCTGGGCGCTGCCGGAAGCCTGTTCGCAACTCTGCGCCACCCCTTGCGAAGTGGCGGCCAGTTGCGTGGCAGCGGCGGCGATCTGGCTGATCTGCAACTGCTGTGCTTCGACTTCGCTCAGCGCGCCACTGGAGTGATCGTTGAGGCTGCGCACCGCGTGGCTCAGTTGCGAGGTTTCGTGATCGACCCCGAGCATGCTTGCGCGCAACTGCACCACGGCGACGTTGAGCGCGGTGCTGATCGCCGCCAGCTCATCACGGCCCACCACCGGTACTTGCAGGCTGAGGTTGCCGTCACGCAGGGCTTCGGCCAGCAGAGTAATGCCGCTGGCGCTGCGGCGGATCGAAGCCTGCAGGCAGACGAACAGGTACAGCGCCGCCAGCAGCAGACAGCCGAACACGGCGGCGACCACGATGAACTGGCGAATCGCCGAAGCGTGGTAGGCATCCAGACGCTGATCCAGCGACAGCAGCGATTGCTGGCGCAACGATGCAAGGTCGCTCAACAGGGCGTCGAGGCTGCGTTCGAAGTCTTCCGGTTTAAGCGTGATGCTGCCGCCGAACACGCCGTCATCCAGCACCTTCAGCCCGGCATCGAGGCGCTTGAGACTGTCGTGGTACTGACCGGCCCAGGTTTGCAGATCGCTTGGCAGACGCGCTTCGAGCAGGCCGGCGGTTTTGACAAGCTGTTCGCGGGCATCGCCGATGCGGCCGCGCAGGTCGCGCAACTGCAAGCGGCTTTGCAGGGTGAATTGACCCGAGACTACCGAAGCCTGACCGACCGCCGCCAGGCGACCCACGCGCTCGATCAGGTCCGGTGCGTGCTGCGTGGAGATCTGCGTCAGCAGATAGGTTTCCAGCCACGGCGCCAGCGTCAGGCGGTTGTCCATGACGATCTGCTCGCGCAAGGCTTGCAGGGCGCTGAGGGCGTTGGTGAAACGATCGTAACCGTCCGGCCACCAGCCGACGCTGCTGAGGCTTTTCGAATCCAGACCACCGAGCGCGGTTTGCAGGGCTTGATAGCGAGCGAGGGTTTCGCCTTCGGCGCCTTCCTTGTTCAGGGCGTTGCCCAAATCGCTGGTGGCTTGCTGGACGGCCGGTTGCACGGCGTCGAATGCAGCCATGGCGGCGAGGGTCGCCGGGGTCGGCTGGCGATTGGTTTCGGTGGCGCGCCAACGAGCGGCGCGGTCGCGCTGGGCGGCGAGCAGGTTGTCCAGCGCATCGAGGCTGAGCAACTGGCGTACGCCGGCGCGTTCGCCGGAAATCAGGTTGAGCTTGTCGCGATAGTCCTGGCCGATCATCAACAGGCTGCCGGCCAACGGCAGAATGAACAGCAGAAACAACAGCTGGAATTTACGCGCGAATCCAAACCGCCCCAGCAATTTGATCCCCGGTGACAAGAAAGCCTGCATGCCTCATGACTCCTCTGGACACCACGCACCAATGGCGTGCATCGCGGCCGTGCGACCTGGATGTCGTGCCCTGCTAAAAGGCCTCGAAAGTTCACTCTCGCCCGCTCTGTAGGCCGGCTCTGTAGCGAAACTTCCCATTCTCGGCTGCCTTTGTAAGGCGGCCGCGTTCGAGGGTAGAAGCAAGGCAAGATTCAGACCATGGCGTTGCGCTATCACCTGTGGAATCGCATATCCCCTGTAGGAGCTGCCGCAGGCTGCGATCTTTTGATCTTGCTCCTAAAAAACAGAATCAAAAGATCGCAGCCTGCGGCAGCTCCTACAGGGATTGAAGAGTTTTGGAGTTGGACGTTAGTTAGCTGGCTAAGGGGATGGCGCTGGCGCACCGAAAAATGGCACATTGGCGCACCTGCCCGCGTGCACCCATCTGCTGTACGGAAACTTCCATGGCTATCAGTAACGCTCAGACCGCCGCTGCCTCGGCGTCCGCTCCTCCCCAAAGCAGCCCGTTGGTGATGCGAATCATCGGCGCGGTGGCGCTGGCGCATTTGATCAACGACCTGATTCAGTCGGTGCTACCGTCGATCTATCCGATGCTCAAGGCTAACTATGGTTTGAGCTTCACCCAGGTCGGCCTGATCACGCTGACCTTCCAGTTGACCGCATCGCTGTTGCAGCCGTGGGTCGGTTATCACACGGACCGCCATCCGAAACCGTGGCTGTTGCCGGCAGGTTCGGTTTGCACGCTGATCGGCATCGTGATGATGTCGATGGTTGGCAGTTTCCCGTTGATTCTGCTGGCGGCGGCGCTGATCGGTATCGGCTCCTCGACGTTCCACCCCGAGGCTTCGCGGATCGCGCGGCTGGCCTCGGGCGGACGCTTTGGGCTGGCTCAATCGACCTTTCAGGTCGGCGGTAACGCCGGTTCTGCGTTCGGCCCGTTGCTGGCAGCGGCGATCATCATTCCGTTCGGCCAGGGCAACGTGGCGTGGTTCGGTCTGTTCGCGGTGTTTGCGCTGTTCGTGCTGTATCGCATCAGCCGCTGGTACGCCCATCACCTCAACCTGTTCAAACTCAAGGCCGGGCAGGCGGCGACTCACGGGCTGTCGAAGGGCAGGGTGACCAGTGCGCTGGTGGTGCTCGGCCTGCTGGTGTTCTCAAAGTATTTCTACATGGCCAGCCTCACCAGCTATTTCACGTTTTACCTGATCGAGAAATTCGACCTGTCGGTGGCCAGCTCGCAGCTGCACCTGTTCCTGTTTCTCGGTGCGGTGGCGGCGGGTACGTTCTTTGGCGGGCCGATTGGCGACAAGATCGGGCGTAAGGCGGTGATCTGGTTTTCGATCCTTGGTGTGGCACCGTTCACGCTGCTGATGCCGCACGTCGATCTGTTCTGGACCACTGTGCTCAGCGTGGTGATTGGCTTCATTCTGGCTTCGGCGTTTTCGGCGATTGTGGTGTACGCACAGGAGTTGGTGCCGGGCAATGTCGGGATGATTGCCGGGGTGTTCTTTGGCTTGATGTTCGGGTTTGGCGGGATTGGTGCGGCGTTGCTTGGGCATCTGGCGGATGTCCATGGCATCGAGTACGTGTATTTCCTGTGCTCGTTTTTGCCGTTGTTTGGCGTACTGGCGATCTTCCTGCCGCGCACCAAAAAAACCTGACCTACACAATTCCAACTGTGGGAGCGGGCTTGCTCGCGAATGCGGTGTATCAGTCGATATTAATGTGGCTGACACATCGCTTTCGCGAGCAAGCCCGCTCCCACAGGGTATTGCTGGTGTTGCATACAAATCTGTCAGGCACAAAAAAGCCGCGTATCAAACGCGGCTTTTTCTTGGGCGTGTTGCTTAGACGTTGAAGCGGAAGTGCATCACGTCGCCGTCTTTGACGATGTAGTCCTTGCCTTCCAGGCGCCATTTACCGGCTTCCTTGGTACCGGCTTCGCCCTTGTACTGGATGAAGTCGTTGTAGGCGATGACTTCGGCGCGGATGAAGCCTTTTTCGAAGTCGGTGTGGATCACGCCGGCAGCTTGTGGTGCGGTGGCACCGACTTTGACGGTCCAGGCGCGGACTTCTTCGACACCGGCGGTGAAGTAGGTCTGCAGGTGCAGCATTTCGTAGCCGGCGCGGATCACGCGGTTCAGGCCAGGCTCTTCCAGGCCCAGGGCCTCGAGGAACATGTCCTTCTCTTCGCCGTCGTCGAGTTCGGCGATTTCCGCTTCGATCTTGTTGCAGACCGGAACGACCATGGCGCCTTCTTCTTCGGCGATGGCCTTGACCACGTCCAGGTGCGGGTTGTTCTCGAAACCGTCTTCAGCGACGTTGGCGATGTACATGACCGGTTTGGTGGTCAGCAGGTGGAAGCCCTTGATCACGGCCTTCTCGTCAGCGCTCATGTTCTTCATCAGGCTGCGCGCAGGTTTGGCTTCGGTGAAGTGTGCGATCAGTTGCTCCAGCAGAGCTTTCTGAACGACTGCGTCCTTGTCACCACCCTTGGCGTTGCGCGCGACTTTCTGCAGTTGCTTCTCGCAGCTGTCGAGGTCGGCGAAGATCAGTTCCAGGTCGATGATTTCGATGTCGCGTTTCGGGTCGACGCTGTTGGAAACGTGGATCACGTTGTCGTCTTCGAAGCAGCGCACCACGTGAGCGATGGCGTCGGTTTCGCGGATGTTGGCCAGAAACTTGTTGCCCAGACCTTCACCTTTCGAGGCACCGGCCACCAGGCCTGCGATGTCGACGAATTCCATGGTGGTCGGCAGGATGCGCTTCGGATTGACGATCGCCGCCAGGGCTTCCAGACGTGGATCCGGCATCGGCACGATGCCGCTGTTCGGCTCGATGGTGCAGAAGGGGAAGTTCTCGGCCGCGATACCGGATTTGGTCAGGGCGTTGAACAGGGTGGACTTGCCGACGTTAGGCAAACCGACGATGCCGCAATTGAATCCCATGGTGTTTCCCCTCGGATTAGAGTCAGGCCTTCTGGCTGTGTAATTGCAGCAGCGCTTCGCTGTCGTCACCGTCGGCGGGAAAGTGTGCGTCGAGACCGT